>DDMF01000162.1:0-16788 GCA_002340515.1 Rhodobacteraceae bacterium UBA2553
AAAATCCGCGACCACCTCTGCATTTAGGCTGAAACCAAAACCTAGACGTCCCTTGTTGGGGGCGCGCCTTTGGCCCGTCGGCCACGTTTCCGTCGACCCGGTGAGCGGGATGAGACGTGAGGGACAAGAGAGAATGCGAAAAATTTAGATCTTTGAAAAAGAAGTCTGCCAACCTCAGATTACTTTCAACCAGTCCTCTGGCAGCAGGTCCCGCAGGCCGTTTTTTAGCCCGTCCACATGTTCCGGCGCAACTTTCGCTTCGATCTCGCTCAGCATTAATCCACTATAAACCGCCCACATCCGCGCACGCAGATCGCGGCCAGCATCGGTGATGTGCAGAACCCGTCCGCGCCCGTCATTTTCCGCGGTGCATTGTGTGACCAACCCGTCATCGACCATCCGCTTTAAGGTGCGCGACAGGTTGGGTTGATCAAACAGGCTGAGCGCTTCGAGTTCAAACTGTCGCGCGCCCTCTGCGCAGCGACGCTCCAACGCCCACAACACATCATACCAGCGCGTATTGGGCAGCCCTGCGCGTTTCAGCTGGGTTTCAAACCGTCCGACCACATGGCGATTGGCCAGATTCAAAAGAACCCAGATTTCGGTTGTGTCTTCATTTGGAGTTGGTCGTTTCATATCACATTCCTGTTATGCCACCCAAAACACGCTTGCAAGGGGGCTGTCATTTAGATACATGCACATGCATCTTGTTTTCTCAACTCACTTCGGAGTGACCTCATGAAAAACCTTCTTCTGGCAACGGCCCTGACCACCCCATTTCTGGCCCTTGGCAACGCCGCCTCTGCCGAAATCTATAAATTCGACCCTGGCCATACTGAAATCCGCTTCACCTATAACCATGCAGGTTTATCGGACCAGAACGGCCAGTGGAAAATCATCGATGGCGAAGTCGACTTTGATGCCAATGACATTGCCGCCACCAAAGTCACGGTGACCGTGGACGCCGCCTCCGTCGACACGGGTGTTGGCCCCTTGGATGAGCACCTGAAAAGTGGTGATTTCTTTGACGTGGAAAACTTCCCCACCATCACGTTCATCTCCACCGGCGTTGAGCAAACCAGCGATGACAGCGTGACCCTTGTGGGCGATCTAACCATCAAAGACATTACCAAACCGATCACCATGTCGTTTAAACTGAACCACCAGGGCGCCCACCCTCTGGGTGATTTCTTTGACTATTACAAAGGCGAGTGGATTGGCGTTCAAGGCAGCGCCGACATGCTTCGGTCCGACTTTGGGGTTGGTATGTTTGCCCCGGTGACCTCGGATGAAGTCACGCTAAGCATCTCTGCTGAAATGCGCGCGGGCGGCTGGGAATGATCCGAAACACCACCAAATCGTGGGGGGCGCCGTCGCGCCTCCTGCATTGGGCCACTGCCGGGGTTATCCTCTTTCTGCTGTTCCTAGGCGCCTGGATGAGCCTGTTTGTCGACGATGTGCTGGAACAGTTCCGGCTGGTGCAAATCCACAAAAGCTGGGGCTTTGTCGCATTTTCGCTCGCACTGATCCGTATCATCTGGCGCCTGACACAACGCAGCACACCCGCCCTTCCCGACAGCATGTCATGGGCGGAACGAATGATGGCGCATTTGGGTCACCTTGGCCTTTACGCGATGATGGTGATCATGCCGGTGTCCGGCTGGTTGATGGCCTCGGCCTCCCCCCTGCAAGATCGGTTTGGCGTGAAGAACAAGGTCTTTGATTTGTTCGAGCTGTATGACCCGTTTGTCCCGGGCAGCGAGTCCGTGTCTGATTTCTTCGCCCAGGTCCATTTCCTGTCCGCTCTGGCCATCACCGCGATCATCGCGGGCCATGCGGGGGCCGCACTCTGGCATCACTTCGTGCGCAAAGAGGACGTTCTCATGCGCATGACTTTCGGCAAATACACAAAATAAAAATGGCCGGAGCATTGCCCGGCCATTTTCGCTGTTTCTGTCGCTTGATGCGTCGATTATGCGTTGAACAAGAAATGCAGAACGTCGCCATCTTTCACCAGATAGGCTTTGCCCTCTGCGCGCATTTTACCGGCTTCCTTTGCCGGGCCTTCGCCGCCCAATGTGACGTAATCCTCATAGGCAATTGTCTCGGCGCGGATGAAACCCCGTTCAAAATCCCCGTGGATCACACCAGCCGCTTGCGGGGCAAGGGTGCCTTCGCGAATGGTCCAGGCGCGGGCTTCTTTTGGGCCAACGGTGAAATACGTCTCAAGATGCAACAGTTCATAGCCTGCACGGATCAAACGATCGAGGCCCGCTTCGGTCAGACCCAACTCCTCCAGAAACATTTCCATGTCATCGGCATCAAGCTGGCTGATCTCTTCTTCGATCTTGGCAGAGATCACAACAGCAGCGGCCCCCTGCTCCTCTGCCATTTTCTCAACGGCTTGCGAATATGCATTACCAGTGGCCGCATCACCTTCGCCGACATTGCAGACATAAAGGATCTTTTTGGTGGTCAGAAGCTGAAGCATATTCCATGCCTTCAGATCGTCTTCATCCACGTCAACCGTGCGCGCAGGGCGCCCGGCTTCCAACGCAGCCAAGGCGGCACGCATCAGGCGTTCTTGCTGAATGGCCTCTTTGTCGCCACCACGTACTTTGCGCACGATGTTTTGCAGACGCTTTTCAATCGATTCCATATCCGACAGCATCAGCTCGGTTTCGATCACATCGGCATCTTCGACCGGGTTCACATGACCTTCGACATGAACCACATCCCCATCGTCAAAGCAGCGCAACACATGGGCGATGGCGTCCACCTCGCGGATGTTGGCCAAGAACTGGTTGCCCAGCCCCTCACCTTGTGACGCGCCTTTTACCAATCCAGCAATATCCACAAAGGTCATACGAGTTGGGATGATTTCCTTGGACCCGGCAATGGCGGCCAGCTTGTCCAAACGCCCATCCGGCACAGCAACCTCACCCACATTGGGCTCAATTGTACAAAACGGAAAGTTTGCAGCCTGTGCAGCAGCCGTTTTGGTCAGTGCGTTAAACAGGGTCGATTTACCGACATTCGGCAGACCCACGATACCCATCTTGAAACCCATCACGGCCTCCTTATTCTTGTGTCTGGTGCGCAGCTATGCGCGATCAGGTTCTCGCGCGTTCTATAGCGCAATCCCGTAGGGGGGAAACGGTTTTCGTCACAAAAGCCCGTTAAAACGCTCAAACTCAATCTTTGTCGGCACCTAAGGTCTCGAAACGCCCAATGACATTCGCTTCCGTTCCCGAGATTGACAAACTGCACACCCATTTCGGCAAGATTGGGGGACCAATACCCGCAACGAAGACGCATAAGCGGGATTGACTTTCCCCCCTGCCCTTGGGCAGATCGTTTAAGGAATCGAAGGGGCGCGCAATGACACCGAACATGACACGAATTGATGCAAAATTTGCCGAGCTGAAAACGCAGGGGAAAAAAGCCTTTGTGTCTTACATCATGGCGGGCGATCCCAACATCGCCACATCGCTTGAGGTGATGAAAGGCCTGCCAGCCGCCGGCGTTGACATCATCGAGCTGGGTCTGCCCTTTACCGACCCGATGGCCGATGGGCCGACGATCCAATTGGCCGGGCAACGCGCGCTCAATGCTGGAATGACGCTGAAGAAAACGCTGGCCATGGCCGCTGAATTTCGCAACACGGATGACACCACGCCGATTGTCTTGATGGGCTATTATAATCCTATTTATAATCACGGCGTTGACGCGTTTTTGGTGGACGCCAAAGCGGCGGGAATTGATGGGTTGATTGTGGTCGACCTGCCGCCAGAAGAAGACGACGAACTTTGCATCCCCGCACAAAAAGCCGGGCTGAACTTTATCCGCCTCGCAACCCCCACAACCGATGACGCGCGCCTGCCCAAGGTGCTGCAGAATACCTCAGGCTTTGTCTACTATGTGTCTGTGACCGGCGTGACCGGATCCGCCGAAGCCCAGACAAGTGACGTGACACCCGAAGTGGCCCGCATCAAAGCAAAAACCGACATCCCAGTGATCGTTGGTTTTGGCGTAAACACACCCGAAAAAGCCGAAGCGATTGCTGGTGCCGCCGATGGCACCGTGGTGGGCAGCGCGATTGTCAGTCAGATTGCCGCTGGAATTCCGGTCGCAGAGGTACTGGCTTTTGTGAAAACACTGGCCGATGGGGCGCATCGCGCCTGATCACGCACAATACTAAAGCGCCACAGAGCTGACGGCACATGCGGTTCTGCGGCCTTCACCCCCGCAGGGGCGCCAAAACTTGGTGCACTACTGCCGCGATCTCCGATCGCCTCAAGGGCTTGGCCACATGGCCATTCATCCCTTTCGCGCGGTAATTTGCCACCTGATGTGACATGGCGTTCGCGGACATGGCCAGAATAGGAATGGGTGTAAGGTCCAACTGCGCCTCAATGTGTCGTATGGCTTGGGTGGCCTCTATCCCATCCATTTCCGGCATATTCACATCCATCAACAGCAAGTCGAACTGCCCCGACCGCCAGGCTGCAACAGCCTGCGCGCCATCCTCGGCAAAGGTTAGATCAAGCGGGTACTTCTTTAGCAAACAGCGCAGAACAGTGCGGTTCGTTTTGTTGTCTTCGGCGGCCAAAACACGCAAAGGCTGGCACCCCATCAGCCATTCATCCGCCTTGTCTTCGCGGATATTTTCAGGTGCAGCACACAGATCCAATGCAAAGCTTGCCGTAAAGCAACTGCCATGCCCGGGGGTCGAACGAATAAGGATGTCCCCCCCCATCAATTCACAAATTTGCCGCGAGACCGTCAGCCCCAAGCCTGTGCCACCATATTTACGGGCCACACTCGCGCTGGCCTGGGTGAACGGTTGAAAAAGGCGTGCGATTTCCGGTTCAGTCAACCCCACGCCTGTATCCTGAACTGCCACCCACAACTTGGTTCGTTTGTTGCCATAGGTTTCCACTGAAACATCTACAGTAACCGCGCCATTTTCAGTGAATTTAATCGCGTTTGAGATGAGGTTTCCGATCACCTGCCGCAGTCGGGTGGGATCGGTTTCCACCCAAATCTCTTCCCCGACTGCTTGCTGAACATCAAAGCGGAGACCTTTTTCCTGTGCGTTCAGTGCATAATGCTGCTGGATTGAATGAAAGAGGCCATGCAGCGAGCACGGGATCTCTTCCAGTTCAAGCTTACCCGCCTCGACCTTTGACAGATCAAGAATATCATTGATCACACCCATCAAAAGATTGCCGCTATCAGAAATCACACGAAGCATATCGCGCTGTTCATCGGTCAGTTTCGTTTCAGACAAGACGGCGGCCATGCCCAAGACACCATTCATGGGGGTGCGAATTTCATGACTCATCGAGGCCAGAAAAATGGTTTTGGCCTCATTTGCCGACTCGGCCTGAATGCGCGCATGCTCAAGTGCTGCAGTACGTGTTGCAACCTGGCCTTCAAGCGCTTGTGCTTGCATGATAAGCTGGCGATTGGCTTCAAACAGCTCGCGTGATTTTTCCTCAAGCAACTGTTCTGCCTCTTCGCGGGCACGCCGTTCGCGTTCATAGCGTCGACGCGACACCGGGCCATCAGCTTGCGGAGGGGCGGTGAGCATGACCATCGAATTAGGCTGCCTTTATTACAATAAATTCTGCCTCATAACGCCCATCCACTGATCGGTCTGTCATGGTCACGCTAGCAGGTTCGCCAAAATAGGCGATACAAGCATCAATCAACCCATGACAAAAGAACACCAAAGGTCGTTCGGAGTAATAGATCATCTTCAACTCGCCGCTGGCCGGACGTTGCGTTTCAAATGCGGGTAATTCAACATTGGGATAAAGTTTGCGCACCTCGACATGCACTTCATTTTCAATGGCATCCAACATCGCCAAAGCATCGGATTTGCCTTTGAAAAAATTCGGGTAGTTCTGGGCGAAATGAGAAAACATCCACTCGCCAAACTTACGCTGCAAGTCATCCAGCGGCATGTCCAGATAAGCCCCAAAGGCCGTGACCATCTTAAAAAGTTCCTGACAAGGATAGTTGCCGACGGCGGTATAGCTGCCATCATTTTCGAGATCGAGTTGATCCAGAATGTCATCAACAGCCTCTTCACCCATGACGGCTTCGGCCATTTTCAGAAGCTCAGTAAAAACCATTCCCTTCATTTGAACCCTTTCCAGCGATGCTTCGTGCAGACACTTTGGGGTCGACGTTACACCAGACATGTAAACAGGCCCCTAAAGCGTTCCGGGTTTACACAGGCCTCAAAGGTCTTGCCTCACCAGCCCCAAACTGGTAACAATTTCTAACCAATTCTTGCAAGGATGCCAAAATGCCTGTCATCACCGAGGTCAGTGACCTGAAAAAAATCTACAAACTGCGCGTGCCAAAGATGTTTTATGACTACGCCGAAAGTGGGTCCTGGACAGAGCAGACATTTCGGGAAAACACGTCGGATTTTGAGCAGCTGTATTTCAAACAGCGCGTGGCCGTCGACATGGATGGGCGATCGACCAAGACCCAGATGATTGGACGCGATGTGTCGATGCCTGTGGCGTTGGCGCCTGTTGGCTTAACCGGGATGCAATGTGCGGATGGCGAGATCAAAGCGGCAAAAGCGGCCGAAAATTTCGGCGTGCCTTTCACCCTGTCTACCATGTCGATTTGCTCGATTGAGGACGTGGCTGAACATACCAGCGCGCCGTTTTGGTTTCAGGTCTACACGCTGAAAGACGATGACTTCATGCAGCGCCTGTTTGATCGCGCCAAGGCCGCAAATTGCGATACTGTGGTGATCACGGTGGACCTTCAGATGCTTGGTCAACGGCACAAAGATTTGAAAAACGGTTTGTCCGCGCCGCCCAAACTGACGGTGAAATCTATTGCCAACATGATGACCAAGGCGCATTGGGGGCTTGGCATGCTGGGCACCAAACGGCGGTTTTTTGGCAATATTGTGGGGCACGCGAAGGGGGTAAAAGACCCATCGTCTTTGCACACTTGGACCGCCGAAGCCTTTGACCCCTCGCTTGATTGGGACCGTATTCGCCAGTTTCGCAAAATGTGGGACGGCAAGCTGATCATCAAGGGCATCATGGAGCCTGTGGATGCGCTGGCGGCGTGCAACGTGGGCGCGGATGCGATCATTGTGTCGAACCACGGGGGGCGACAATTGGACGGCGCGCTGTCATCCATCCGTGCGCTTCCCGCGATTATGGACGCGGTGGGTGATAAGATCGAAGTGCATCTGGACAGTGGCATCCGGTCGGGTCAGGACGTTTTAAAAGCCATCGCTATGGGGGCCAAAGGCACCTATATCGGCCGCGCATTTGTCTATGGCCTTGGTGCGATGGGCGAGGCGGGCGTGACCAAAACGCTTGAGATGCTGCATAAGGAACTGGAGATCTCCATGGCGTTCTGCGGCCATACAGACATCAATACCGTGAACCGCGACATCCTTTATGTGCCCAAGGGGTTTTCTGGCGATTGGGAATAAATCCACTCACGGTGACATCCCAATGTCCCTCTCAGGTGACTGAGGGGGCTTTTATGTAAGCTCACGCCCCTCAGGGCCAGAATAGGCCCGTTCGACCTTGGCAACGCGCAGCTCATAATGCGCGTACCACTGCTCAATGCCCATTTTCTGCGCGACAAGGTGTTTGGCTTGGGCTTTCCAGGCGGCAATGCTCGCCTCGTCTTTCCAATAAGATACGGTGATGCCCAAGCCACCGGCGTCCCGCGTGCTTTCTGCGCCAAAACAACCGGGTTGTTCCAAGGCCATTTCAAACATCCGGTCCCCCATCTGTGCATAGCCTGCGTCATCCTGGCTGAGTTGATTGGTGAAAATCACCGCGTAATAGGGCGGTTCGGGTGTTTTGGTAAAACGGTCGGACATTGGTCGGATCCTTGGCTGCTATGCACAAGGTATAAGCACATATTTCGCGAAGCTCCACAAGGTCGGCAAGATTGGCACCGTCGCAAACACACCGCGACGCTCCGCAATCCGGCACATCCCACTAATTGCTCACGCTACACTTACCGAATATTCAGGAGGGTGCCATGCGCGGAAGTTGCCTTTGCGGTCAGGTCACATATGAAATCAATGGTCCACTACGATCTGTCGTGGGCTGTCATTGTAACCAATGCCGTAAAGCCACCGGTCACTTCGTGGCCGCCACCCAAACCCGCACCGAACACTTGCAGATCAACGGGCAAGACAACATCACGTGGATTCAGTCGTCTGAAAATGCAAAACGTGGATTTTGTGCGACCTGCGGCAGTCCTTTGTTTTGGCGAGAACTGGACTGCGACAACACCTCTGTCATGGCAGGCACACTTGACGGAGAGACTGGGCTGACGATGGACCGTCAAATCCACACCGAAAGTAAAGGTGACTATTATACCTTGCCGGATGTGGACACAGTGGAGCAATCAACACTTTAGGTTCGTGGATAGGCAATTAGGGGACGCGTCATAGACGCACTGCATAGCGGCCATGCAAAGAATCCCTGTCAATTTCATCCAAATCCGTATATGCGCGGGGCTTGCGTGGCAAAATGGGGTATGGTCCTCTCCGTCACCCCCAGAAATCCGATTGAAAAATCCGCCTGAAAGCCGCCGAAAATGATGATCCAGACCCTCGCTGATGCCCTTGCCGCCAAGGGCTATGAAACGCTGACCGATGTACAACAGGCGGTCACTGACCCCGAATTGCAAGACGCTGACCTTTTGGTTTCGGCGCAAACCGGGTCCGGTAAAACCGTGGCGTTTGGCATTGCAATTGCCAAAACCCTGATGGGCGAGGCTGAGGTCTTGCCCCATGCCGCCGCCCCCTTGGCACTGGTCATTGCCCCCACACGCGAATTGGCGCTTCAGGTAAAACGCGAGCTGGACTGGCTTTATGCCAAAGCCGGCGCGCGCATCGCGTCCTGCGTGGGCGGGATGGATCAACGCACCGAACGCCGCGCATTAGAGCGGGGCGCACATATTGTTGTCGGCACGCCGGGCCGCTTGCGCGACCACATCACCCGCAAAGCGCTCGATATGTCCGAGCTGAAAGCCGTGGTGCTGGACGAAGCCGACGAAATGCTTGATCTTGGCTTTCGTGAAGATCTGGAATTCATGCTGGGCGAAGCGCCCGAAGAGCGCCGCACCCTGATGTTTTCGGCCACCGTGTCGGCCTCGATCACCAAGCTCGCACAAAACTATCAGCGCGACGCCAAACGTGTCAGCACCGTGAGCAAACAGGCCCAGCACGCCGACATTTCGTATCAAGCGCTGCAAGTGGCCCCGAAAGATACCGAAAACGCGATCATTAACCTGTTGCGTTACCAAGACGCGCAAACCGCGATTGTCTTTGCCAATACCCGCGCCACTGTGAACCGTTTGGCCACTCGCCTGTCGAACCGCGGCCTGTCCGTGGTCAGCCTGTCGGGCGAGCTGAGCCAGAACGAACGCACCCATTCGTTGCAGGCGATGCGCGACGGACGTGCGCGGGTCTGTGTGGCCACGGATGTTGCCGCCCGCGGCATTGACTTGCCCAATCTGGAACTGGTGATCCACGCCGAACTGCCCACCAACACCGAAGGCCTGCTGCACCGTTCGGGCCGCACCGGGCGGGCCGGGCGCAAAGGGATCTCGGCGTTGATCGTGCCGATGAATATCGCGCGCAAAGCCGAACGCCTGTTGAAATGGGCCAAGATCGACGCGGAATGGACCACGCCCCCCTCAGCCGACATGATCCGCGCACGCGACACCGAGCGCCTGATGGAGCACGCGATGTGGAACGAGGTGATTTCAGATGAAGAGGCCGGGTTGGCCGCTGATCTGATGGGTAAATTTACGCCCGAACAAATCGCCAGCGCGTGCCTGAAAATGCACCGCGCGCAATTCTCGGCCCCCGAAGAATTGTCGCCCCCAGACGCCAAGCATGAGCCCCGTGAAAAACGCGATTTTGGGCCGTCGACATGGTTCTCACTGACCATTGGCCGCACCAAAAATGCCGAAGCACGCTGGCTGTTGCCCATGCTCTGCCGGTCTGGCAACATCAACAAAGCCGATATCGGCGCAATCCGCGTGCAGCAGGAAGAAACCTTTGTTGAGCTGACCGAAGCCAGCAGCGGCCGCTTTATCGCAGCCCTTGGCAATGGCGAGTTGGAGGATGGCATTCGGGCCACCAAGCTGGACAAAGCGCCAAATCTAAGCACACCTCCACGCGGAAAGCATGGCGCAAAAGGTGGGTTCAAACGGGACGAACGCCCGGCGAAACCCCATCGCAAAGGTCCCGGTGAGGACCACGCGCCGTCTGATCGCAAACCCTCAAAGCCAAAATCCTCGCAACTGCGTCCACAAAACCAGCGCGATGATCGCGCCACGGCCCCCTCTGCCAATAAGGGTGGGCGGTGGTCGCCCGAGCTGACCAAGGACACGCAGGCGGATTACAAAATCCCCACAAAAAAATCCGAAGATGCTGGGGCTGCGGGAAAAGCGAAGGTTGCTGCCAAGGATGCTGACATCCCCTTTCCAAAACCCAAGGGTGACAAGAAACGCGATGCTGAAGGCAAAAAACAGCGCTGGAAAAACGACAAGCCCAATAAAAAAGCAAAAGCGGGTGGTCGTGATGACAAGCCGGGTGGGAAACCGGGCGGCAAGCCTGCTGGAAAGGGCAAACCCCGCAAGGATCAGCCGCGTGGCGCCAATGCCGCCCCTCGGCGCACCAAGTAACGCCTCGGTCAAAGACAAGGATCACGGGCAACCGGTTTAAGGCATAAAACAAAGGGATCGGGGGTAATACCCCCTTCCCAACACGCCTGAATCAGTGTATGCGCACGACTTCATCGCGGGGACTACAGCCTTGGAGGAGCCCCGCCCTTTATATATTGGAGAATTCTCATGGCAAAACAGATCCCTGATCTCGAAGCCACCGTCCGCGCGGGGACAGGCAAGGGCGCCGCTCGCCAAGCACGTCGTGACGGTCTGGTCCCTGGTGTTGTTTATGGCGGCGACGCCGAACCACTGGCCATCAACATCCCATTCAACAAACTGCTGACCAAGCTGCGCGCTGGCCGTTTCTTGTCGACCCTTTGGAACCTGAAGGTTGAAGGCGAAGAAGACGTTCGCGTGATCTGCCGCAATGTTCAGCGCGACGTTGTGAAAGACCTGCCAACACATATCGACCTAATGCGCCTGAGCCGGAAATCCCGGATCAGCCTGTTCATCCATGTTGAGTTCATCAACCACGAAGAGGCCACCGGTCTGAAAAAAGGCGGCGTTCTGACTGTTGTGCGCCCCGAGGTTGAACTGAACGTTGTTGCAGGCGAGATCCCTGATCAGATCGTTGTGGATCTGGCTGGTCGCGATGTTGGCGATGTGATCCACATTTCTGACGTCACCCTGCCAGCTGGTGCAAAAACCACCATCGACCGTGACTTTGTGATTGCAAACATCTCCGCACCGTCTTCGCTCCGTTCGTCGGACAATGAAGATGATGGTGAAGCGGAAGAAGAAGTAGCTGCAGCTGAAGAATAATCAGTTGTGGGTCTGCCTTCGGGCCGAACTGCTTTAGCGAAAGCTGATTGAAACGGGGTCCTTCGGGGCCCCGTTTTTTTTGTGAAAGCACGGTCAAACGCTTGAAACACATCGCCTTTACACTTCTATCGGCATCTCAAACAAGCGTTTCAAACCCGACTATTCTGTCCCCACCCGCTGAAATACCACCACATCACCGCGAGACCCCTTGGGCTGGAACGCAAACCCATTTTTTGACATCCCCGCAAAGATCGCCTCCACCGTCGAAAGGGAATAGACGCCGGTGTGGATCTCCATGATTACCGCCCGTACCTTTCCAGGCCAATGTTGCATCGCAAGCGCCGCCTCAGCCCCTTCCAGATCCATTGTCACGACATCAGGCGCAAATGCCTCAAGCAAATCAGATAATTTAAGCGCTGGTACAGTGACAATCCGACTGGCCTCTTTCACATCCTCCCCGACCACACGCGAGGAATAAAAGGCCTGCCGCAGCTCAAAGCTCACCTCTTCACCGTCAAACGCATCAGGCACCACCGCGCCCTGCACGCTGCGGGCGCGACGCACACCGTTTGCGGCCAGATTGGCCTCAAGCACCGGGATCAGGTCCGGGTTGGCCTCAACGCAGATAATATTGTGCGGTTCTAGTATTTTCGCGGCATTGCAGGCGACAAATCCAATCGCTGACCCAAGATCAAGCAACCGATCCCCGGCGCGCAATACGTTTGTCAACGCACGCACCTCGCCCCATTCATATATGCCCCGTTCAAATTCGCGGCGCAGCCCGTCAGTCAGGTGGGCATCGGGAATGTCCAAATGAATACCCTTAATCTCGAATTGTGCCATAACGTACCTTTTATCATTTTATCCCTGCATTGAGTGCGAGGTTGGAATGGGGTAAATCAGGCATGAAACCTGATCAGTTGTCCAGAGCGGAGACACACATGAAACTCTTTGTTGGCCTCGGAAATCCCGGTGCGAAATACGCGGGAAACCGGCACAATATTGGCTTTATGGCGTTGGATGAGATCGCATCAGCCCATGGCTTTGCCCCCTGGCGGGCCAAGTTTCAAGGTGTGCTTTGCGAGGGCAATCTGGGGGGCGAAAAAATCATCCTGCTCAAGCCCGAAACCTTTATGAACCTGTCGGGCCAATCCGTGGGCGAAGCAATGCGGTTTTACAAACTCTCCCCTGACGATGTGACCGTCTTTCATGACGAGCTGGATCTGGCACCGGGCAAGGTCCGGGTGAAAACCGGCGGTGGACATGCCGGTCATAACGGGTTGCGATCAATGCACCAACACATCGGCGAGACCTATCACAGGGTGCGTATGGGCATTGGCCATCCCGGCCATAAAGACGCGGTTGCACGGTATGTTTTGAACGATTTTGCCAAGGCCGAGCAGGGCTGGTTGGATGACGTTCTGCGCGGTGCTGCTGATGGTGCACCAGACCTTGCGCGGGGCGACAGTAGCAAGTTTATGAACGCCATTGGGCTGCGGGTGAACCCTCCGCGCTCGTCCGGTTCCGCCAAGAAAGCTGATAAAAAGCCGGAGAAAATAGCGGTGCCCGAAGACACCCGCTCGCCGATGCAAAAGCTGATGGATAAATTCACATGACCAAGCTAACGGATCTGCGTGAGGCATTTGAAATTCAGGCCGGCAACAATGAACGGTTGGACAGCCCCTTTACAGCGCGCATATTGCGTTTGTTGGCCACACATCTTGCCCCCGGCACGCCCCTGACCGACCGGATGTATGACTGGGGCGGCAACACGGGCGCCTTTGGCCAGTCGATCCCACTGCGTTTTTTAGCGGGGCTTCACGCGCTGGTCCTGACCAATAAATGCCCCGAGCTGGTTGCCGTCTATCCGCCCAATGCAGCCCCTGATGATGCCACGCTCTGGGCTGCAATCGACCGTGCCATGACCGCCCATCCAGACGTTCTGGATCATTGGCTGGACAATCCACCGCAAACCAACGAAGTGCGCCGGGCCGCGGTGATGATTGCCGCCGGGCATTATCTGGCCGCACGCTATGGTCTGCCAATGGAACTGTTGGAACTGGGTGCCTCTGGCGGGTTGAACCTGATGTGGGACCATTTTGCGCTTAACATCCCCGGCGTGCGGCTTGGCCCAGCAGATGCCCCTGTTGTGCTGACGCCCGATTGGCGCGGTGATACCCCTGCCGGCATGCCGCCACATATCACGGCGCGACGCGGCGTGGATCTGATCCCTTTGGATGCGCACGACCCCGAAGACGCCCTGCGCTTGCAGTCCTATCTTTGGGCCGACCAGCCAGAGCGCCTGACCCGCACCCGAGCCGCCCTATCGGTGTTTGATGCGGTGGTGGATCAGGGGGACGCTGCAGAGTGGTTGGAAACACAGCTAGCGGACAACCGCGCTGACCACCTAACCCTGATCTATCACACAATTGCCTGGCAATATTTCCCGGTTGAGACGCAAACCCGCTGCCTTTCAGCCATCAGATCCGCGGGGCAACGCGGACCGATTGCCCATTTGTCGATGGAGGCGGACGCGTTACAAGGTCAGGGGGCAGCCATCACCCTGACCCTTTGGCCCGAGGGTGAAAAGCTGACGTTAGGTCGTGTAGATTTTCATGGACGTTGGGTGGATTGGACGGCACCTTAGGCAAAATCGCACGGGGCGCATGAGCGGAAACTAGAAAACTAGAAAACTAGAAAACTAGAAAACTAGAAAACTAGAAAACTAGAAAACTAGAAAACTAGAAAACTAGAAAACTAGTATTTGGTCACCCCTCTCGGTCAAGGTTAAATTGGTGCCTGCCCCAGAGGGAGGCATCGTGGGGGACAGAATATGAAAACTGGGATGAAACGCCTTGTCCAAGGCGCATTGGTATTGCTGATCCTTTTGGCTGTGACAGCCATATGGAAGCGCGAGAAAATCACCCGGTTATTTGCTGTCAACTCCCTCTTTTCCCAAGAGAAAATCGTCACCAATTTCTCCAATATGAACGCGGCATTTTTAACCGTTCCCTTGGCCGAGAACACCGGCACCCTCAGCCCTTTGCCGCAGGGTAATGACATGGATCTGCCCCAAGACCTTCAAGGCTGGATCGACGCCCGTGCCATCACCGCACTTGTGGTGCTGAAAGACGGTGAAATCCGTCATGAAAGTTATCATCTGGGCACCGCTGCCGAAGACAAACGCATCAGCTGGTCCGTTGCCAAAAGCTTTTTGTCTGCCTTGATGGGCGTCGTGTTGGACCAAGGGCTGATCGCGTCGATCGACGACCCCGTGACCCGATACGCCCCCTCGCTGATCGGCGGCGCCTATGATGGAGCCAGCATCCGCAATGTGCTGAACATGGCGTCAGGGGTGCGTTTTGACGAGGATTACCTCGATTTTAATTCCGATATCAACCGCATGGGGCGCGTGCTTGCCCTTGGGAAGTCCATGGATGGGTTCGCCGAAGATTTGACCGAAACCTTCGCCAGCCCCGGCACGGAATGGCAATATGTGTCGATTGATACCCATGTGATTGGTATGGTCATTCGCGGTGCCACTGGCCGGTCGATCCCCGATCTGATGAATGAGCATATTATTGGCAAAATGGGGTTTGAGGCGGCGCCCTATTACCTGAGCGATGGCGAGGATGTGGCCTTTGTGCTGGGCGGATTGAACCTGCGCACCCGCGATTACGCCCGCTTTGGGCAAATGTTTTTGCAAGGCGGGATGTGGCAGGATCAACAGGTCGTGCCCGCCGACTGGGTCAAAGCCTCAACTGTGCCCTCTGCGCCAACCACGCCAGGTAACCGGCAATATGGGTTTCAATGGTGGATGGCCCCGGACGCCCCGGATGGCGAGTATTTTGCACGCGGAATCTATGGGCAGTACATCTTTGTCGATCAGCGCAATGGCGTGGTTATTGCCGCCAACTCCGCCGATCGTGGCTTTCGCGAAGACGGGGCGCATCGCTCCAATATCGAGATGTTCCGGACCTTGGCGCGCGCAGCGCAATAACCCTTATTTCGACGGAACAATGCCCCCCATCAGCTCCTCGATGAAATGGCTGAGGAGCTGCGGGCGCCCCGTCACACCCGCCTTGCGGTAAATCGCGTTGGTCTGCGCCTTCACCGTGCCTTCCGATGTATCGCGCAGGCTGGCGATCTCTCGGGTCGACAATCCTTTGATGGAAAACAGCGCCACATCCCGTTCGGCTGGGGTCAGCCCCCAATCATCAAACCGCCCGTCCAAAAGTGTTGAAAACGCACCGGATGCAAGGCGCAATTGCCCCTCCACGTGGCGACGCTTCCGGGTCGCACGCCGCAGCGCAAAGGCCCCCAGCGCAAACCCGAGCAGCAGACCAAACACTGCACCAATTTCAATAACCTCACGCAGCTGCCAGGGGATCGGTTGGCTGCGAAATGAAAAGATGCTTGAGAGAAGATCAAACAGGAAGAAAAGAGCGCAAACCGCCTGAATGAACAGCGCAATTGCGATCACATGCCTGTCGCGTATCTTCATCAGGGATTGGCCCTAGTTGGATCACTTACGAGGGGGATCTGAGGAAAGAGCCGATCAATCATCATCGTCGTCATCGTCCCGGTCGTCTTTCTCATCCCGGTCATCTTTCTCGTCTTTCTCCCCGCCGTCATCATCATCCTTTTCATCTTTATCATCGTCATCGTCTTTGTCATCATCATCGCCGCCGTGGCCGCTGTTACCGCCACCGCTTCCACTGCCGCTGTTGTCGTCATCGTCGTCATCATGCGAGTCACCGCCCGAGCTGCGATCATCCCGGTCAGGAATATTGGCGATGTTGGACCCGGCAACAGATTGACCACTCAGATCAAACACTTGATCTTGCAAAATCTCACCGGTGTTTGGGTTGATGATAATTTCGCGCTTCAGGCTATTGCCCGTCGCCACAATGCGAATACGCCCGAGCCATGTGCGCGATTTGGCAACACGGGTATAGCCTTGCGTTGCCAGTTGCGAGATCACCAAATCCACAGCCCGGCTTTGCGCCATGGCGGGCACAGGTAGCACGCTGAGGCACAGCAGAACCGCCAGAAACATCGCACGTATGTGAGCCATCTTAATCATAGGTCAACTAAAGCATGTCTGCCCCTCGCCGCCAAGCGGGAGGGGCAGCAGGTTGCAATTTCAACACACCGTTTTGGGCTTAGCTGTCATCATCCCCGCCCTTTTCATCATCATCGCGGTCATCGTCACGATCATCATCGCGATCATCATCGCGGTCATCGTCACGATCTTCATCGCGGTCGTCGTCA
>DDMF01000162.1:16907-25273 GCA_002340515.1 Rhodobacteraceae bacterium UBA2553
CGTCGTCATGATCATCATCGTGATCGTCGTCATGATCATCAGGCCCATCTTCTCGCTTGGTCAACTCACCGTCACTACGATAACGACGTTCAGTTTTTCCAGCAGCCCCCGTGGCTTCAACCTTGTAGCCATTATAGCGCTTTTTGATTTCAACATGGGTGTAACCCTCGTTCACCAGCTTTTCGAAAATCTCTTGGACAACTGGGTCACTGGTTTGCGCCAAGGAGGTGCTCGTCAAAAGACCTGACAAGACCGATATATATATCACTTTTTTCCACATAACTCGTTTCCTTTTATTCGATGTCACTCTCGTTCACCGTTAATCCAAGCGTGCCTGAACGGTCGGTGCGGACAGGGTGCCGATAAAAGCATCCGTGGAACAGTTACATTTGGTTTATGAAGGCTGCCATAAACAATGGACCTATGCGCATAAACTTCAGTTTATGTAGTTTAATATGAATATTTGCATGTCGATGTGATTGATCAGGCCGAAATGCAAAAAGGCGAGGTTTCCCCCGCCTTTTCTCATAGTCCCGGAACAAAAACCGTGTGGCCGGGTCAGTCCACATCGCGCCCTTCGGTGTCGGACATGTCAAAACCCAGATATTTTGCCACGGTGAAAATATCTTTGTCTCCCCGCCCGCACATATTCATACAGATGATGTGATCGGCAGGCAGGGTCGGTGCGATTTTCATCACATGGGCCAGCGCGTGGCTTGGCTCAAGCGCCGGGATGATGCCTTCGGTTGAACACGACAATTGGAACGCCTCAAGTGCTTCTTTATCCGTGATCGACACATATTCCGCGCGGCCGATTTCATGCAGCCAGCTATGCTCGGGCCCGATGCCCGGATAATCCAGCCCGGCCGAAATCGAATAGCCGTCAAGGATTTGCCCGTCGTCATCCTGCATCAAATAGGTTCGGTTGCCATGCAGCACGCCGGGACGACCACCCGTCAAAGATGCGCAATGCTCCATCTTGGCGTTCACACCTTTGCCGCCAGCCTCGACGCCGATAATGCGTACGCTTTCATCGTCAAGGAATGGGTAAAAAAGACCAATGGCGTTGGATCCGCCACCGATCGCGGCAATCACCGTGTCGGGCAGACGGCCTTCGGCCTTTTGCATCTGTTCTTTGGCTTCTTTGCCGATGATCGACTGAAAATCGCGGACCATCGCCGGATAAGGATGCGGGCCAGCCGCGGTGCCGATACAGTAAAACGTGTCGCGCACATTGGTCACCCAGTCGCGCAGCGCGTCGTTCATCGCGTCCTTAAGCGTGCCACGGCCACTTTCAACCGCGATCACCTCGGCACCCAAAAGCCGCATCCGAAACACATTGGGGGCCTGACGCTGAACATCATGCGCACCCATATAGACCACACATTTCAGACCAAATTTGGCACAAACCGTGGCCGTGGCCACTCCGTGCTGCCCTGCCCCGGTTTCGGCGATGATCCGGGTTTTGCCCATGCGGAGGGCCAGCAGGATCTGCCCCAGCACGTTGTTGATTTTATGCGCGCCTGTGTGGTTCAACTCGTCGCGCTTCATATACACTTTAGCGCCGCCCAAGTGTTTGGTCAGCCCTTCGGCAAAATATAGCGGTGATGGACGGCCCACATAATGGGTCCACAAATCATCCATCTGCGCCCAGAAACTGTCATCGGTCTTGGCCTTTTCATATTCGGCCTCTAGCCCCAAGATCAGCGGCATCAGCGTTTCTGACACAAACCGGCCCCCAAAATCACCAAAGCGGCCCTTTTCATCGGGACCGTTCATAAAGCTGTTGAAGAGATCGTTGGACATGGCGCGCGCCCCTTATTTGCAGGTGTTTCTACGTGCATAGGCTGGACGGAAGCGCATTTCCAGCGGATTTTTGGACAGGCCTGAGGAAAGGCATAGAAAAGGGGCGCTGCCCCTCGGCTTTCAGCCTCACCCCAAGATATTTTTAGCAAGAAAAAGCAGGCCAGCTTAGGCCGGGCGTCCTGTTGCTGCGGCTACAAAATCCGCAATCAATTGTGCGCTTTTTTCACCGAGGGTGCTTTCCACACCAGATGAGACGTCCACCTGTTTTGCCCCCGTCAGACGCATCGCTTCGGCCACGTTTTCTGGTGTCAGCCCGCCCGCCAACATCCATGGGCAGGGCCAGTATTTGCGTTGCACCAAGCGCCAATCAAAGCTGATGCCATTGCCGCCCGGCAGGTCAGCCCCACGGGGGGCCTTGGCGTCAATCAGAAGCTGATCCGCCACGGGGGCGTAGAGGTCGATCTGCGCGACGTCATCCTCGGTTGCGATGCCAATGGCTTTCATCACGGGCAAGCCATAACGCGCCTTTACGTAAGCCACGCGCTCTGGGCTTTCAGCCCCATGCAGTTGAAGCATATCAATGGGAGCTATGGTTGTGATCTCGTCTAAAAGCGCATCAGCGGCGTTCACCGTAAGCGCAACTTTCGCGACACCAAAAGGGACATGCTCGGCCAAAGCGGCGGCCTCATCGGGTGTAACGTGGCGCGGGGATTTGGGGAAAAACACAAAGCCCACGTAGCGCGCGCCAGCATCTGCCGCCGCCCGCACATGTGTGGGGTCTTTCAATCCGCAAATTTTCACGGCAGCGTTTGGTTTTCCAGAGGCCCCACCGGGCATCACAAATTCGCTCACTTCGCCTCATCCAGCATCGCCAGAATATCATCGCCTGCTTTGGCTTTTGGCTCTTTAAGCTTTTTGACTTCGCGGATTAGGGCGTCACGCTCTTTCATCGTACGTTTGCCCGCGGCGCGCAGCTTGTGTTCGCGAAGCCATTCCCAAACAAACCCCACCAGCACACCGCCGATCAGCCCAAGGAAGATCACGATGAAGAGTGGCAGGCTGATGGACCAGCTAAAGCCCAAAAAGCCCGAGAGTTCCTCAGGCAATAGATTCAGCGTCACCATGGCCCGGTTGGCCATGGCAATGGTCACCAACACGACCGCAAGGGCCGCTAGGAATGCGTAACGAATATACCGCATTAATACCTCTTATTTTCCGTTCAAACGGTCCCGCAAGAGTTTGCCCGTTTTGAAGAAGGGCACATGTTTCTCTTCGACCTGAACCGATTCACCCGTGCGTGGGTTGCGCCCGACACGAGCATCCCGTTGCTTGACTGAAAATGCGCCAAATCCGCGCAACTCCACCCGATCACCACGCGACATCGCCTCGACGATCTCATCAAAGATCGTATTCACAATGCGCTCGACATCACGTTGATAAAGATGCGGATTTTCGTCCGCGATTTTCTGGATCAATTCCGACCGGATCATACATATCCCCCCAAGCTTTCGGTGTGGCATCAATTTGCCACCCTTTTGTTGTTGCCCCATAGGAGCAAACGGCCTTTCGATAAACAAGCCCTCAGGCGCCAAGTCGGCGATTTTCCGACAAAAAAACCGTAATGAGCTGTATTTTTCGTCCATTCGTCGGTGAATTCACAAGGTTTTTAGCCGGGGTCTGCGCGGAATATCGAATATGCCCCCGGTGCCAAAACCCGCAAAACCATGATTCGGAACCAAAAACAGACAGCGCATAAGAAAACGGCCCCGCCGAAGCGAGGCCGTTTCAATGTGCTTTAATCCAGATGGATTAGTCTTTGTTCAGAGCTGCGCCCAAGATATCGCCAAGCGAAGCGCCCGAATCCGACGAACCATACTGTTCAACGGCTTCTTTTTCTTCTGCGATTTCACGTGCTTTGATCGACAGACCCAGACGACGCGATTTGGCATCCACGTTGGTCACGCGAACGTCAAACTTGTCACCGATGCCGAAACGCTCTGGTCGTTGGTCAGCACGGTCACGGGCCAGATCCGAGCGACGGATGAAGGATTTCATGCCTTCATAGTCAACTTCGATGCCGCCTTCTTCGATGGCCGTCACTTCAACAGTGATGATCGAACCGCGCTTCACGCCGCCAATGGCTTCTGCAAACGGGTCGCCAGCCAGGGCTTTGATCGACAGCGAGATACGCTCTTTGTCGGTGTCCACTTCGGAGACAACGGCCTGAACCATATCGCCTTTTTTGAAGTTCTGGATCGCTTCTTCGCCACGTTCGTCCCACGAGATGTCGGACAGGTGAACCATGCCGTCGATTTCGCCGTCGAGACCAATGAACAGACCGAATTCGGTGATGTTCTTGACTTCGCCTTCGACTTCGGTGCCGGCAGGATGTGTTTCTGCAAACACTTCCCATGGGTTGCGCATGGTCTGCTTGAGGCCAAGGGAAACGCGACGCTTGGCGCCATCGATTTCCAGAACCATGACTTCAACTTCTTGGCTGGTGGAAACGATTTTGCCTGGGTGTACGTTTTTCTTGGTCCAAGACATCTCAGACACGTGCACCAGACCTTCTACGCCTGGCTCCAGCTCAACAAATGCACCGTAATCGGTGATGTTGGTCACGCGGCCAGTGTGCACTGATTCCAGTGGGTACTTGCCAGCAACCAGATCCCAAGGATCGTCTTGCAGCTGTTTCATGCCCAGCGAGATGCGGTGGGTTTCTTTGTTGATCTTGATGACCTGAACCTTGATGGTTTCACCGATCGTCAGGATCTCAGATGGGTGGTTCACACGGCGCCATGCCATGTCGGTAACGTGCAGAAGCCCGTCAACACCGCCGAGGTCAACAAATGCACCATATTCGGTGATGTTCTTAACCACACCATCAATCGAGTCACCTTCCGCCAGCTTGCCGATAACTTCGGCGCGCTGTTCGGCACGGCTCTCTTCAAGGATCGCACGACGTGATACAACGATGTTGCCACGACGACGGTCCATTTTCAGGATTTGGAATGGCTGCTTCAAACCCATCAATGGGCCAGCGTCACGCACAGGGCGCACGTCAACTTGTGAACCTGGCAGGAACGCAACAGCGCCGCCCAGATCAACCGTAAAGCCGCCTTTAACACGACCAAAGATCGCACCTTCGACGCGTGCGTCGTCAGCATATGCTTTTTCCAGACGATCCCATGCTTCCTCGCGGCGGGCCATCTCGCGTGAGATAACAGCTTCGCCACGGGCGTTTTCAGCGGCGCGGAGGAAAACCTCTACTTCGTCGCCAACAGCAATTTCAGGAGCTTCGCCGGGGTTCGCGAATTCTTTTACGTCAACGCGGCCTTCCATTTTGTAGCCTACGTCGATGATGGCTTGGCCATTTTCGACTGCGATGACTTTACCTTTGACAACTGAACCCTCTTCGGGTGTGTCCATTTCGAAGCTTTCTTGCAAGAGAGCTTCGAAGTCTTCCATTGATACATTTTGAGCCATGTGGTCTCAGATTCCTTTTCAAGTCGTTTTCGGGCCTCGTGGTTGTCTCCACGGGTCTTGGATTTTCCAATTTGGTCAACAGGTTAGCCGCAAAGCAAAGAGGGCCGGACGTCCCGACCCTGCTCAATTTTCCCTGTATCGCGGCGTTTTCACCTTGTCGACAGGGCGGGTCATACGCCGAAACTGCCAATAAAGCAAGGGGCAAGAGCCGCGAATGCCGGAGGCTTTTCCAAGCAAGAAATGCCTCCGGCGGGGATATTTTTTACAAAGAAAAAGGCCAAAGATCAGTCGATCCGCTGAAACATCTTCTCTTCACTTTTGCGCACTTTTTTCATCGGCAGCAGCCAGTCCCCTGACGTGTCGCGATAGCCCAGAGGCAACAGGATGACCGAACGCAATCCCTTGTCTTTCAGTCCAAGGATCTTATCAACTTCTGCCGGGTCAAAACCTTCCATCGGGGTGCTGTCGACCTGTGCTTCTGCGGCCGCCATCAGTGCAAACCCCAGCGCGATATAGGCCTGACGCGCGGCGTGTTCATAGTTCACATCCGCCTCGCGCGGCAGATAGTTGGCTTTCAAGTTGTCGTAATATTGCGACAACAGCGGGTTTGCTCCACCACGTTCGTCTTCCATCTGGCTGACCACCGCATCAATTCGCGGGGCGGTATAATTGTCCCAAGCGGCAAACACCAACAGATGTGATCCGTCGGTGATTTGCGCCTGATCCCACGCCACTTTGCGAATCTCAGCACGTACTTCAGAGTTTGTGATCACAAACACCTCAAAAGGCTGCGTGCCCGAAGATGTCGGGGCCATGCGGATCGCATCCAGAATGCGCGAAACATCTCCCTCGGCCACAGCTTTTGCCGGATCCATTTTCTTTGTGGCGTAACGCCAGTTCATCAGCTCAGACAGGTTATCCAATGCCATGTCGATTGTCCTTATCGTGGCCGGGTGTTTATTTCCGGCGCGGGTGGTATAAATTTGATACCGACGATATAAGAAGCACTGGATAGCACCGCAAGAAGGCACTTTTTTGAAACCCGGTATCAGCCGTGAAACCGCCCTGCCCCAATGTGCCCCGGAAGGACGCAGCATGAATGAGAGTAAAGCCGCAACAGGCTGCCCCGATTGCAAACGCATCAACGAAGTGCTGGCACGTGTTGGCGATCGCTGGTCTGTGCTGATTGTCATCTCACTCGCGCAATATGGCGTGCTGCGGTTCAACGAACTGAAGCGGAATTTGGGCATTTCGCAACGCATGCTCAGCCTGACCCTGCGCGATCTGGAGCGTGATGGGTTGGTCAGCCGTACCTATTACCCCACCATTCCGCCAAAAGTCGAATACGCCCTGACCCCGTTGGGGCATTCATTCCGCGAACCCGTGAAAGCACTGGGGATGTGGGCTTTGGACAACCTGCCCAACATTGACGAGGCCCGCACGGAGTTTGACGTGAAGCACGAAGAAACAGGCAAGCGCGCCTGAGGTCAGCGGTGCGCGTCAATCTCGGCTATGGCCTTGGCAACGGCGTCTTTAATCGACAAATCCGACGTGTCGATGATCACCGCGTCCGTGGCGGGCTTTAGCGGCGCCTCCGCACGTTCGCTGTCACGTTTATCGCGCGCGATCACATCGGCAAGAACCTGTTCCCGCGTGTCCGGCAGACCCTTTTGTGACAGTTCCAGAAAACGACGTTCGGCCCGCACTTCAGCGCTGGCCGTTACAAACAATTTCACCGGGGCATCCGGGCAAATCACCGTGCCAATGTCTCGCCCATCCAGAACCGCCCCGCTGTCACGCGCGGCAAAACTGCGCTGAAACGCAACCAAAGCTGCACGAACCTCTGCGATCACGGCAACTTTGCTGGCCGCTTGGGCCACTTCGGGTGTGCGCAGATCCCCCACCATATCATCTGGTGTCAGGGATTTGGCGGCCTCAATCGGATCAGCCCCACGCAGCGTTTTGGCCCCCACAGCACGATAGAGCAGCCCCGTGTCGAGATGCGCAAACCCATAGTGCGCCGCCACAGCTTTTGAAATTGTGCCCTTACCCGCCGCCGCAGGCCCGTCGATCGCGATTGTGAATGTCATGTCTGCTCCTGAATCTCGCGCGGCCTTACGGCCCTCAGTGGTTGTCGCGGGTGATCTGCGCACCCAAGCCCGCCATCAGCGGTTCAAACACCGGAAAGCTGGTGGCAATCGGCCCGCCGTCATCCAAATGCACTGGCTTTTGGGTCGCCATCCCAAGGCAGGCGAAAGACATCGCGATGCGGTGATCAAGCACCGTCGCCACGGTGCCGCCGCCGGGCACATTCTCTGGGCCAAGCCCCTTAACCGACCACCAATCTTCGCCCTCATCCACTGTAATGCCATTGGCGCGCAGACCATTGGCCATCGCGTCAATCCGGTCGCTTTCCTTGACGCGCAGTTCATGCACGCCGGGCATTTCGGTTGTGCCGGAGGCAAAGGCCGCGACCACGGACAGGATTGGGTATTCGTCGATCATGCTGGCGGCGCGTTCAGGTGGCACAATGATGCCTTTCATATTGGGCGAGTACTTCGCGCGCAGGTCGGCCACAGGCTCGCCCCCCTCCAGACGTTCGTTCTCAAACACAAGGTCCGCGCCCATATCTTGCAGGGTGTAGAACAGCCCGGCGCGGGTGGGATTGAGGCCAATATTTGGCACAAGCACATCCGACCCCGGCACGATAAGTGCGGCACAGACCGGAAAAGCAGCCGAACTTGGATCACGCGGAACGATGATGGTTTGCGGCTGGAGTTCAGGCTGGCCCGTGAGGGTGATTTTGCGCCCTTCATCGGTGTCTTCCACAGTGACCTCAGCCCCAAAACCGACGAGCATACGTTCGGTATGATCACGGGTGGCTTCGGCCTCGATCACCACGGTTTTGCCCGGTGCATTCAGGCCTGCGAGCAACACGGCGGATTTCACCTGTGCGGACGCCATCGGGGTTGTGTAAGTCACCGGCACAGGGTCGGCGGCACCAATGACGGTCATCGGCAGTTTGCCCCCTTCGCGCCCGTAAGAGGCCGCCCCGAAAAGCGCGATCGGGTCGG
>DDMF01000041.1:0-2927 GCA_002340515.1 Rhodobacteraceae bacterium UBA2553
CAAACAAGGGGCGGTTCATACCCAATCGCATTGGTTCTGATCGGCCTGGCCGCAAATTTCTTTGTTTTCGGGGTAGAGAGCGCGACTATTGCAATGCCTTCCGTTGAGATCATTACCGCATTGGTACTCAGCGCGGTGATGCTTTTGATCAACCACACTTGGTTGATGACAACGACGGAACTTACCCGCCTTAAATACAACATGCACGCCACCCCAGAAGAGTGGGCGGCGAGTAAATATGGTAAGGATGACGTATCCCAAGAAGGGGTGCAGGAGCTTGAACGGCGGCACAATGCGCACAACAATGCGACCGAAAATACGGTTCATTTTGTCTTGCTGTCGCTTCTTGTCTGCATTGTCTCACCAGCCGCGTTAATGGCGCAAGTCTGGTTCTTAAGCTTCGCGATTGGCCGGCTTGGCCATACGTTTTCTTATCTCTCCGGTCGCGACGGCCTTCGCGGGATATTCATGAGCGTCAGTCTTATTTCGCTTTATGGGTTGTCCAGCTATCTTCTTCTCAGCTTGGTGGTTTCAACTCATCCTTGATACCACGTCAGGCTCAAACCAGTTCAAACTCCACCTGCCCCATCGCCCGGCCATTGATCTGCACCGTTAACTGATGTGCGCCGGGATACAGGCGGAATGTGGTGGCGTTTCCTTTGAAAAGATGCGCTTTGGTGATGCGAAGGGTCTGGCCCGCCCTCAAACTCACCTGTTTGATCTTAAAGACTTTATCCGACAGTTTTCCGCCCGACCGTTGAAACTGAATCACGAAGTCAATGATCAGCGCCTCGTCCCGTTCGGCGGTGACGTCAAAGGCGAACTCCAGCTTGGTATCAATCGCCACCTTCCCGTCCGTGGGGGTGATCGCGATGGGGCCAATGTTAACCTTGGGATCAGCGCGAAAGCCCAACAGTTCCAACGCGCCTGCGTGGCCTTGCTTGACCAATGTGCGACAGGCATGGCGGGTCATCCATGCCATTTCCTTGGCCTCTTGCCGCCCCTCTTTTTGCCAACGACGCAGGGTGCTGACCACCAGATCCGGGTCAGATTTTGCGATGTCATTCAGGTGGTTGGCGACAGAGCGCGTCACATATCGGGTTGGGTCCGCGTAAAGCTGATCCAAAATCGGGATCGCATCACTCACGGCCCAGCGGATCCGCTCGCCCCATGGCACCAAAGGGCGCGAGCCCTCGCTGGCCAAGCGGCGCACATGATACACCTCGTCACGTGACCAATCCATGAGCACCCCCAGCATGTGATCTTTGTGGTGGATCAAAAACGGGCGGATCGCAAATTCCATCGAAAACCGCTGGGTGAGCGCGTGCAAAAGCGGCACAGAGAGATCAAGCCGGTCGATCCCATGGGTCACCACATATTGCCCAAACGGGTCGATGATAAAATCACCGAAATCATCATCGGTGAGGGTCGGATCCAAAGCCGGCGGCAGCGCTTGATGGATCAGCGCGGCGGAGGTTTCGAAATCGTCCGGCAAGTGGCGCCCCATTACCTCGGCAATCCAGGAAATTCGCGCCTTCAGCTCCAGCTCCAACAGACGCGCCATCACATCGCGATGAAACGCATCCGCATCAAACCCCGGCACGACGGGCGCAAGCCAGCCCGCAAGCAAGCCCACTTTGTCGGCATTGATCAATTGATCTTTCAGACTAAAACTCTCGGCCACGGCATACCCTCACACAGATGTTCATGATTTACCCCACACTAACCATCCCCACGCACCACACAACGAAATTGTTCCTCTCGCCCTTATTTCAACGCGCAAGGTTATGCACAGGTAAATGAGCATCAGGGCTTCCCCCCGCCCCGCGCCTCGGCCATAATGTATCACCAAAGAGCAAGAGCAGCAGTTTCAGGGCGGCATATACATGAGCGAAGATCTTTTGGCAGGTCACGGCCAAGACACCTATGATGCATCCTCAATCGAAGTGTTGGAGGATATGGAACATGTCCGCCTGCGCCCCGGCATGTATATCGGCGGCAAAGACGACCGCGCGCTGCATCACATGGTGGCCGAAATCGTCGACAACTCGATGGATGAGGCGGTGGCGGGACACGCCACTTGGATTGAAATTGAGCTGCATGAAAACGGCCATGTGTCGGTGCGCGACAATGGGCGCGGCATTCCAATTGACGCCCACCCGAAGTTCCCCAATAAATCCGCGTTGGAGATTATCTTCTGCACGCTGAATGCCGGTGGTAAATTCTCGGGCGACAGCTATCAAACCTCCGGCGGTTTGCACGGTGTTGGCTCCTCCGTCGTGAACGCCTTGTCCGATCATCTGCGCGTCGAAGTGGCGCGCAACAAAGAACTCTTTGCGCTGGAATTCTCCCGCGGGGTGCCCCAGGGCAAGCTGGAAAAAATCGGCGCGGCCCCCAACCGGCGCGGCACGGCGGTCACCTTCCACCCGGACCCGGAAATCTTTGGCTCACTGAAACTGAAGCCCGCGCGTCTGTTTAAAATGGCGCGCTCCAAGGCCTATCTGTTTTCGGGCGTCGAGATCCGTTGGAAAACTGGCATCACTGACGGCGAAACCCCGGCTGAGGCAAAGTTTCACTTTCCCGGCGGCCTTGCCGATTACCTGACCGAGGTGATGTCCGGCGCGACCACCTATGCCGACTACCCCTTCACCGGATCCGTGTCGTTTGAAAAGTTCAACGCACCGGGCAAAGTCGAATGGGCGATCAACTGGACCCCGACCCGCGACGGGTTCATCCAGTCCTATTGTAACACCGTGCCGACCCCCGAAGGCGGCACCCATGAGGCCGGATTTTGGGCCGCCATCCTTAAGGGCATCAAGGCCTATGGCGAGCTGGTGAACAACAAAAAAGCCACCACCATCACCCGCGAAGACCTGACCACGGGCGCGGGCGCTTTGGTCAGCTGTTTCATCCGCGAGCCGGAGTTT
>DDMF01000041.1:2970-3159 GCA_002340515.1 Rhodobacteraceae bacterium UBA2553
CCGCGAGCCGGAGTTTGTCGGCCAGACCAAAGACAGGCTGGCCACCACCGAAGCCCAGCGCATGGTGGAAAACTCGGTCCGCGACCACTTTGACAACTGGCTAGCCTCTGACACCAAATCCGCCGGTGCGATTTTGGATTTTCTGGTGCTGCGCGCCGAGGAGCGCCTGAAACGCCGTCAGGAAAAAGA
>DDMF01000152.1:0-1109 GCA_002340515.1 Rhodobacteraceae bacterium UBA2553
CCATGCCTATGCAGGGGCCGGACAGGATCAGGCAAAGCTCGCCGAAGGTCACGCGCCCAACATCGGGATTGTCAGCGCCTATAACGACATGCTGTCCGCCCATGCGCCCTATGCCGCCTATCCCGATCTGATCAAAGAGGTCGCCCGCCAAGAAGGTGCCACCGCCCAAGTGGCCGGCGGCGTGCCCGCCATGTGCGACGGCGTGACCCAAGGCGAAACCGGGATGGAGCTGTCGCTGTTTTCGCGCGACGTGATCGCCATGGCCGCCGCGATTGCCCTGTCGCACAACACCTATGACGCCGCCCTTTATCTGGGCGTTTGCGACAAGATTGTGCCGGGTCTGGTGATTGCCGCCGCCACCTTTGGTCATATTCCGGCCGTGTTCCTGCCCGCCGGTCCCATGGTTTCCGGCCTGCCCAATGATGAAAAAGCCGCAATTCGCAAGAAATTCGCCACCGGCGACATTGACCGAAAAGCGCTGATGGCCGCTGAAATGGCTGCCTATCACGGGCCGGGCACCTGCACCTTTTACGGCACCGCCAATTCCAACCAGATGTTGATGGAGTTCATGGGGCTGCACCTGCCCGGATCCTCATTTGTGAACCCACACACGCCTTTGCGCGACGCGCTGACGGCTGAGGGTGTGCGTCGCGCGCTGTCGATAGCACCGGGTAAAAACTTCACCCCCGCCGGGCAAGTGCTTGATGCAAAAGCCTTTGTGAATGGCATTGTCGGGCTGATGGCCACCGGGGGATCCACCAATCTTGTCCTGCACCTGCCCGCCATGGCGCGCGCGGCTGGCGTGATCCTGACGCTTCAGGATTTTGCTGATCTCTCTGCTGCCGTGCCGCTGATGGCGCGGGTTTACCCCAACGGGCTTGCAGATGTGAACCATTTCCACGCCGCAGGTGGGCTTGGCTATATGATTGGCCATTTGCTGGACGCGGGATTGATGCATGAAGATGTGACCACAATCGCTGGCTCCATGTCCAATTACGCTGTCGAGGCCAAGCTAGACGGCGACCGCGTCAAATGGGAACCCGCCCCGCGTAACAGTCAGAACGACAGGATCCTGCGCACCCCCGCCGATCCGTTCCAACCCACCGGCG
>DDMF01000152.1:1127-4682 GCA_002340515.1 Rhodobacteraceae bacterium UBA2553
CAAGGCGTGATCAAAGTGTCTGCCGTGGACAAAGCCCGCCACATTATTGAAGCACCTGCCCGCGTCTTCCACGACCAAGACAGTGTGAAAGCCGCGTTTAAGGCTGGCGAATTCACCTCTGACACCATCGTCGTCGTGCGCTTCCAAGGGCCACAAGCCAACGGCATGCCCGAATTACATGGTCTCACCCCGGTGCTTTCTGTGCTACAAGACCGAGGGCTGAATGTGGCGCTGATCACAGATGGCCGTATGTCTGGTGCGTCTGGCAAAGTGCCCGCCGCCATCCATATGTCACCAGAGGCCGCCGCCGGTGGTCCGATTGCACAGGTCGAAGACGGCGATTTGATCCGGCTGGACGCCACAACAGGCACCCTCTCCGTGCTGTCAAATGGGTTTGAGGACCGCACGCCGGTGACAGAAGACCTAACCGCCAATGAATTCGGCCTGGGGCGCGAGCTTTTCGCCGCTTTCCGCAGGCATGTTGGCCCCGCCACCCAAGGGGCCTCGCCACTTTTTAAAGGAGATGACACATGATCCCAAGAGACGCCGCAAATGCCGCCGAAGAAATCTGCCGCCTCGCCCCTGTCATCCCTGTGTTGGTGGTGCATAACGTGGCCCACGCCATTCCGCTGGCTGAGGCGTTGATCGCTGGTGGTTTGCCAGCGCTTGAGGTCACATTGCGCACGCCGGTTGCCCTCGATGTGATCACCGCCATGTCCAAGGTCACGGGCGGCATGGTCGGTGCTGGCACCGTGCTGACCCCCGAAGATGCGCGCGATGCCAAAACCGCAGGGGCAAGATTTGCCGTTGCCCCCGGCGCCACCGATTTGCTTTTGGACAGCTGTGAAGCGGTGGAACTGCCGCTGTTGCCCGGCGCCAGTTCCGCAACTGAGGCGATGCGCCTGTTGGAACGTGGATACCGCGTGCAGAAGTTTTTCCCGGCCGAGGCCGCGGGCGGCGCGAAATTCCTAAAGGCGCTGTCATCGCCCTTGCCGCAGATCAGTTTTTGCCCGACCGGGGGCGTCAGCCGCCTGAATGCGCCGGACTATCTGTCCCTGCCAAACACGCTTTGTGTGGGGGGATCATGGGTTGCCCCGCAAAATCTGGTCGAGGCCGGAGATTGGGCCGCCATCACCGAGCTTGCCGCCGAGGCCGCAGCACTTTCTAGGTAGCAAACGAAAGCAGGCGGCGCTTACCAGCCGCCTGTGAGACCCAGCCAGACCAAACGCCCTTTGCGGGCAAAGTCGGCCCCACCAAGCCCCCCATCCCGCACCAAATCTGGATGTGTTTTCGCACGTGTCAGCACGGATTTTGCCCGCCAAGCCGACCGCATCGCGGCGGTGCCTTTGCGCGGCAGGTTTTCACGCGCATTGGTCAAAAGCCTCAAACCTTCATCGGCCAGAACTGCAATCATCTCGTCGCTCGGCATGATATGCCCGCGCCCCGCGCGCGCAAGATCGGGCTGTGACAAAAGCCAATTGGCCAGCCCCGACGCCGTACCCAAATCGCTTAATGCTAGCGCTTCTTTCTCATCTGCCGCGCCCTTCGAGGCCATCATCATCGCCCCAGACGTGCCGCGCGCATACTCCGACACGGCCTCAGCGCTTTGCCGCCCGATTCCTTCAATGTCACTTTCACGCGCGTCGATCATCATTAGCAAATGTGGCGCACTCAATTGCCCCCGCGCGATCAGGTCGACGACAGGTGCGGCAACATCATGGGCAGCGGTGGTTTTCCCCTCAACCACGTCGCGCCAGAACTGCAACCGCACCAGACCAACCATGGGCTCGTTCGACATAAAGGGCGCGCGGGCGATTTCAAGGTTAAAGGCATAAAGCGGAAACAGCACGGCGCGCTCATCAGGGGATCCGGTCATTGCCGACAGGAACCGGTCGGCGTCGCCGGCCTGCACCAATTCGGCGCAGGCATTAACATTGACACTCAAGTCATTGGTATCATTCATACAGACCGCGCCCCATCGCGCAGAAGCTTCCAGTTTATCGCATCCAAAAGCGCCTCAAACGAGGCATCCACTATGTTGGGACTGACACCAACCGTGGACCAGCGATGCCCCGCACTGTCTTCGCTGTCGATGATCACGCGGGTCTGTGCCTCGGTGCCGCCCTGGGTGATACGCACCTTGAAATCCACCAGTCGCAAGTCATCAATGATCGACTGATAGGGGCCGAGATCTTTGCCAAGCGCTTTGGCCAGCGCATTCACCGGCCCACGATCCGTGCCCTGCGCATCCATGCTTTCCGAGACCGAGAGCTTCTTTTCACCGCCAATTTTCACCACCACAATCGCCTCGGACAGGCTGACCATTTTATTGCGCTTGTTCTTGCGCCGCTCAATGGTGACCTTATAGCGTTTCACCTCAAAAAACTGCGGCAATTGCCCCAACACGTCACGCGCAACCAGTTCAAATGACGCCTGCGCGCTGTCGTAAGCATAGCCTTTTTCCTCAAGCTCTTTCACGCGGGTCAGCATGTCGGCCAGACGCGGATCACCCGAGTCCACCTCAATCCCAGCATCCGCCAGACGCGCGCGCAGGTTCGACTGTCCCGCCTGATTTGACATCGGCACAATGCGTTTATTGCCGACCGTTTCGGGGGGAATATGCTCATAAGTTGTGGGGTCTTTTAAGATCGCGCTGGCGTGCAGCCCGGCCTTATGGGCAAAAGCCGACGCACCGACAAAAGGCGCCGATTTGTCCGGCACGCGGTTCAGAATGTCATCAAGCTGTCGTGATAGGCGCGTCAGGCCCGCCAGTTTATCCTTTGCGATGCCCAGTTCATACCCGCTGGCGTAGGGTTCCTTGAGCAGCAAAAGCGGGATCAGCGTGGTGAGATTGGCGTTGCCACAGCGTTCGCCCAAACCATTGAGCGTGCCTTGAACCTGCCGCGCGCCCGCATCAATGGCGGCCAAGCTACAGGCGACGGCGTTGCCAGTGTCATCATGGGTGTGAATGCCCAGATGATCCCCCGGAATGCCCGCCGCAATCACCGCTTTGGTGATCTCATGCACCTCTGCAGGCAGCGTGCCGCCATTGGTGTCACACAGTACAATCCAGCGCGCCCCGGCGTCATAAGCCGCCTTTACGCATTCCAGCGCATAGGCCGGGTTCGCCTTGTAGCCGTCAAAGAAATGTTCCGCATCATACAGCGCCTCGCGCCCTTCGCGCACCATGTAAGCCATTGAGGCACTGATGTTTTCGGCGTTTTCAGACAGCTCAATACCAAGCGCCGTGGTGACGTGGAAATCATGGGATTTACCGACCAGACAGACCGCCGAGGTGCCCGCATTCATCACGCCCGCCAACACATCGTCATTCTCGGCCGAGCGCCCCGCCCGTTTGGTCATGCCAAAGGCGGTAAAGGTCGCGTGGGTTTTGGGCGCGCGTTCAAAAAACTCGGAATCCGTGGGGTTTGCGCCGGGCCAACCGCCTTCGATGTAATCAATGCCAAGCCCATCTAATGCCTCAGCAATCTGTGTCTTTTCGGTGAACGAAAACTGCACGCCCTGCGTCTGTTGGCCGTCACGCAGGGTGGTGTC
>DDMF01000152.1:4751-10974 GCA_002340515.1 Rhodobacteraceae bacterium UBA2553
CGCTTCGCCCCCACCCAGGCTCGTGCGCTGTCCTTTGCCCCCCCCGGCATTAGAGGTCCTCCAGTTTGGAAGGATCAAAATCCGGGCCCGGCTCCAGCTCCACCCCTTCTTTCAACATGCGCACCTGTACGCCCGCTGCGATGAGTGCGGATTTCATCGCGTCCACAGCGGAGAAGTCTTTGGTTTTCTTCGCGTCATTCCGCAAACTATCAAACTTCAGTGCATATTCCGACAGATCAACCTTCCTCTCTAAGAGACGTTTTCCAATTGCGACAAGGTCCAGACCAAGAAGATAGCTACCCGCCAAAAGCCGTCGGATCTCGCTCTCAACTTGATCACTTGTCAAAGAGGCACGCGCAAGTCCCGAAAGGCGTTTAGCAACTCTTATTAGTGTGTCTCGCGCCGCATGGGTATTCAAGTCATCCGCAAGAGCGTCAACAAGCTCTTGTTCCGCATAATCCCTTGAAAAACCTGCCGGATCAGACTCAAATTCTTGTATAACCCACCAACTTGGAGCCACTTCCGATGCCCAAAGTTCAAGATGGTTTTGTGCGACACGGGCCTTTTCATTGGTCCAATCCATCGGCTTGCGATAATGCGTGCCTAGAAACACAAAGCGGATCACTTCGCCGGGGACACCTTGGTCGAGCAAATCGCGCACGGTGAAGAAGTTGCCCAAGCTTTTGGACATCTTTTTGCCCTCGACCTGCAACATCTCGTTGTGCATCCAATAGCGCGCGAAATCGGCGTCGGGATGGGCGCATTTTGATTGGGCAATTTCATTTTCATGATGCGGGAATTGAAGATCATTGCCGCCGCCGTGAATGTCGAAACTTGCGCCCAACAGATCATGCGACATGGCGGAGCATTCGATATGCCAACCGGGCCGCCCACGTCCCCAAGGACTGTCCCAACCGGGCAGCTCATCGGTGGAGGGTTTCCACAGTACAAAATCCATCGGATTGCGCTTGTAAGGCGCCACTTCCACACGTGCGCCTGCGATCATGTCGTCCACAGACCGGCCAGAAAGCGCACCATAATTCTTGTAGCTTTCGACGGCGAAAAGCACATGACCCTCCGCCTCATAGGCGTGTCCCTTGGCGATCAGATCCTCGATCATGGAAATCATCGGCGCAATGAATTCTGTCGCGCGCGGCATGTGGTCAGGTTCCTGCGCCCCCAACGCGCCCATGTCTTTAAGATACCACGCGATGGTTTCGTTGGAGCGTTCATGTACCAGCTCTTCGAGCGAGCCTTCTGCACCTGCCTCTTTGCGGGAAAGCGCGGTCGCGTTGATCTTGTCATCCACGTCGGTGAAATTGCGCACATAGGTCACGTGATCGGCCCCGTACACATGACACAAAAGCCGCTGCAACACATCAAACACCACCACCGGGCGGGCATTGCCCAGATGGGCGCGATCATAGACGGTGGGGCCACAGACATAGAGACGCACATTTTCAGGATCGATCGGCGCAAAGACTTCTTTCGCCCGCGCCTTGGTGTTGTAGATCTTAATCTCAGTCATTTCAGCCTCTGCTCCCTTACGGGTCTTCATACGTCTGGACACACCACTTGCGTGGCGGGCTTAGCAACTTCACAAAGGTTTGGAAATGAAGAAACGACCCGCCTGAAACTCTCAGCGAGTAATGCAACAAATAATGATGGTGCTCATGTGTTTCATGGGCATACTGCTAGCAGGAAAAGATTTGCGAAACAAGATGGGATATCAGCATGAATGGGTTTGCGCGCGAGGTCTGTGCCGGAATGCCGGGGGCAGAATTGACCCACCCGTTTGACAAGAACTCAGAAGATATTGATGTCTGGAAAATCGGCGGCAAAGTGTTTGCGATGATGACGGTACATGCAGACGGCGTGTCGGTGAAATGCGCGGATGTGGCGACGGCGGATATGTTGAAAGAGGCCGGGATTGCAGAGAAAGCCCCTTATTGCCATGCCTCTTGGGTGCGCGTGCCCTCCACCTCTGGCGAAGAAGAGGTGCGCCACCGGATTGAGACCTCATATCGGATCATCCGCGGGGGGCTGACCAAGAAACGGCAAACCACCCTGCCCCCATTTGATATGGGAGCATAGCTGCACGCTGTGCATTTGGATTTTTTGCCTTCGGCGAAGGTATTTTTAGCGAGAAAAAGAGGCGGCGCTGTGCAGGCGGACGCGTTTGGGCCTAGGCCTGCGCCGCGTTGGTTTTGACCGCAAGCACCCCCTTTGCCCACAGGTTCAGGATCTTAAAGGCAATTGGTGGAATGATCAGCGTGCCCATCACAAGGCTTAGCCCGCCGAGAATGCGGAACAGCTCGCCGTTACCGGCCAGATAGGTGACCTGCATCAAAGTGGAAAACGCCACGAGCGGAAAGGTAAACGCGCCCCAAAGCGGGCTGAACCCATCCACCGTCAACCAGCGAGCAGAGGCCAAAAGCACGGCGAAAATCGCAATTGAGAACAACGCCAAGCCATAACCCAGCTGGGTCATCCCCATCAGGTAAGCCACAAAGCCCAACAGGCTTGCGGGGGCCAAATGGATCGCCAGCAAAGGGCGCAAAGGCGCTGGCACTGTCTTTTTGACAAACGCAAGCGCGCTGGTGATGTAAATCCCCGCTGCAATGGCCATTGTGGCCCAACAGATGACCATGGAATAGCCGTGAAACCCAAGCGGAAGTGCTGCAATCGGCCCCAGGATGAACCCCACAAAGGTCAGATGCCACACCGGTGTGACGGCGCGCGCCTCGGGCGCTGACGCAATGAGAATTCGGATCACGGTCAAAGCAACAGCCAAATGCCACGCACCTGCAAGGCATAGGATCACCAGCGCCACACCAGGTGAATAGATGACAAAAACCGCTGCCATCAAATAGCCCGCAAGCCCCATCGCCGCCAATCCCGCACGCCCCGGAAGCACACGCAAATCCTCAACAAACACGCCCGGACGACGGAAGAGTTTCACCAGATAGCTTGCCACCGCAAACAGAAACAAAAGCGTGGTTGCGCCAAGGATCATCTCACCCAAATTGCCCGGCGCACCAAAGCTTTCAGCCGCCCGGCGCCATGCCAGACCCAATCCAAACAGGCCAAAAATCGGCGGAAACATCGCCGGTGGCGTGCGTCGAAACAGACCCACTTTTGGAGGGATCGGTTTTGGAGGCGGAAAATAGGGTGCCTTTTTCGGACCAGACGTATTGGTCGGGCCTTGCGGCGTGTTTGGCGTATTTGACATGGGCTGTCCCTCTCACTCGTTCCTCAGATCTAACCACGGCGGAAAATGATGAAAAGAGGCAAACACAAGGCTTGCCTTTTTGCCGCATCACAGCAACGCTGCTTAAATTCACATGAGGAGCGATAAATGAGCGCTGGCGGCTATGAAACCGGACGATTGAACCTGCCATTTGTGGGCATCGCAACCTTTGGCAAAAAGCCTTATGTCGAGGATTGGAGCGCCATTGACGCAGATGTCGCCATCCTGGGCGCACCCTTTGATTTTGGTACGCAATTTCGCCCCGGTGCGCGCTTTGGCCCACGGGCAATCCGCGAGGCGTCCACGCTGTTTTCCTTTGGCCATGCTGGCGCCTATGATCATGAGGATGACGCAACCTATTTGGGCGCAGATGTGCGGATCGTCGACATTGGCGACGCTGACATCATCCACACCAACACCGAAAAAAGCCACGCGAATATTGAGGCGGGTGTGCGCGCGATTTTGGACGCGGGCGCGCTTCCGGTGACCATCGGCGGTGACCATTCCATCACCATTCCCTGCATTAATGCCTATGAGGGGCGCGGTGATATTCATGTGGTGCAGATCGACGCGCATCTGGATTTTGTGGATGAGCGCCACGGGGTGCACAATGGGCATGGCAATTGTATGCGCCGGGCCGCCGACAAGGATTATGTGACCGGGCAAACGCAGCTTGGCATTCGCAACGTCAGCTCCACTGCCAAAGATGGCTATGACGCGGCGCGCGCGATGGGGTCAGACATTCTGTCGGTGCGACAAATCAGGAAACTGGGGACAGAGGCCGTTCTGGACCGCATCCCCAAAGACGCGCGCATCTATATCACCATCGACATCGACGGGTTTTGCCCCTCGATTGCACCCGGCACTGGCACGCCCAGCCATGGTGGGTTCCTGTATTACGAGGTGCTGGAACTGATGCAGGGCATCGCCAATCGGCATGAAGTGGTGGGCCTTGATCTGGTCGAAGTCGCGCCCGATTATGACGCAGGTCAATCCACATCCGTACTGGCGGCACAGCTATTGCTCAATACACTTGGATTTATTTTTCACGCCTGTAAGTGAGCCGTTTTTGGCGCGGTCTTACAGCTCTTGCTGCGACTGCGCCTGCCCCGCGGCCAGCCCCAACCCGCGTGCAATCTGTTGATACATCGGATGAAACCCGTCGAACAACGCGACGTTTAACGCGCGCCCTGCCGGGCTTGCCGAAAGGTCAACCAAACGCTGCAACTCGGCGTCCGACAAGGGCGCATAGGCCAGCGACAAATAGCCAAACAGCCATTCCGTCGTGTCCAGGCGGATCTGCGCCTCTTCGCCCATCACCTCGGCCAGAATGGCGCGTTCATCCAGAACTGCAAACTCTTTGGGCGTGGCCTCGGAGAAGGCGGTCAGAAAGGCGACATTGCTATTGAGCGCACCGGCCACATTGCGTTCCACCAGATCACCGTCATTCACAAATTGCCGGATCAGATCAGCCCGCGTTCCGTCCTTTGCGCCCCAATTCCACGCCGCGCGCGCCGCCTCTTCGACACCCGGCGACAAATAGGCCTCGCGCGCTGAAATTTCGAGTGTAATCACCCGCGCGCCCTCCGCGCTTTCGTAATAGGCAATCATCTCAGACATATCGCGCCCAACCAACGCCTCTTGCATCGCCTTATATACCAGCGTGCGCAGAGGCTCGGGGTCATAAATCCGCTCAACAATGCCCCGCCAGCCGTCATTTGCCGCCTGCCCGGTCAATTCCTTAGCCGAATTCAGCGCATGATCACGCCCTTCGCGGTGCATGATCGACAGGCTATCCTCCATGCGAAGGGCGGCCCAAAGCCGGGCCATTTGTGCGGCATCATCTGCGCGAGCCGGTGCCGCAAAGACAACCAAAACCGAACAGACACCCGCAAAAATCCCAAAGCGTATCCCCCGTCGAAAAGCTGACATCGCAAATCCCATTACAGCTCCGTCTCCGGCGCAAGCCCCGCCAGACGGCTTGCCAGTTTTTCATAGCGATCCGCCATAATCTCATATTGCACAGCGTTCAATACCTCATAAACTTGTTTCATTTCAGGATCTTGCAGAGCCGACAAATAGTCAATCAGCTCTTGGTCGCTCAGCGCGCGATACGCATAAGCATTGGCAACCACGCCATTTACTTCGATATTGCGACGCATCTCATCTTGCTGTGACATAAGCATCGCGCGCAGGTTCGCCTCGTCCAGATCCAGATCCGACGCCCCCGCCGCCGAGGCCGCCATCAAATAGCGCACCTGAATTTCAACGATCGAGCGGATCGCTACATCCACACTGCCAATCGCCTTAGACATGGCGCGAAACACATCCATGCGCGGGCTGTTTTCTTCGATCAACTGCGTGACCAGCTTTTCGCCCGCCGCCTGTTTGGCGTCCCCCTCTTCCATATGGGTTTCATTTTCGATCGCCACGATATGTTGGCCCAAATCACTGCCGTAAAACGCCATGCCGTGATCAAGCAGGGCCACTGGCATCACCGCGCCAAGCATCTCAATCGCGTCATCCACCATCTGGCCCGGCTCAAACACAGTTTCGGCCAAACGCACCCATTCGCGGCTAAACTGATNNCTGATCCGGCGCGTCGCCCGCCAAAGCAGGCCCCGCCATCGCCCCTTGCTGGATTGACGCAATTGCCACGTCAAATCCGGTCACGGTCAGGAAATTCCGGATTTTCTCAGGCTCCGCACCCTGTGCCATGGCCAGTCCCGCCATCGACCACACCAACACCATAAACCCGAAAATATGACGCAAAACCATTATGTTGCCTCCAATTGGCACAAGACATTTACCAAAGCCTAGACCGACACTTGCCCATGGGCAAGCGTCCCCCCGGCGAAAAGAAGTCACATTTCCGCGCATCCCCCACAGTTTAGCTAATATTTAGGGTTGCAACTCACGCCCCAGCAATTTATTCCGCCGTCCAGTGGAGAGGTGCCGGAGTGGTCGAACGGG
>DDMF01000152.1:11024-11280 GCA_002340515.1 Rhodobacteraceae bacterium UBA2553
ATCCCTGTCTCTCCGCCATTATCTTTTTTTGACCAGAAAACCCCTCTAACACCTTGAATGGTAAGGTGGTTTTTGGTGTTCGAAGTCCTTCATTTCGCGCATAAGTAATTTGCTCTGCAAAGGCCAGTCTCAGGACAGTTCTCTGGGCGATCAGGTTGCCACTTTTCCAGAGTTTCCAAGGATTTGACAGGAATTGTAGTGCGTGTTCGAACATTTGCTCGAAGGTGTGCATTGGCTTTCAGAGGTGGTCCTAGAT
>DDMF01000150.1 GCA_002340515.1 Rhodobacteraceae bacterium UBA2553
AAAATCCGCGACCACCTCTTGCCGCCCTAGTCCTATCATCCCTGACCAAACCACCGATGCCGGGCAGTAAGACGTCGGCGCACAGGAGATCAAATTATGAAGATGAACTACGCTGTTGTCGGAACAAACGACATGGACGCCTCAAAGGCTTTCTACGAAACCCTATTTGCACAGTCGGGCCTTCAGTGCATGTCGCCATCAGACAGGATGACTTACTGGATTGGTGAGGATTTTGCCTTCGCAACGGCGATACCATTTGACACAAAGCCCGCCACCAATGGCAATGGCTCGATGGTTGGTTTTTGTGTCGGAGCCAACGAAGACGTCACAAGAATGCATGCATTGGCCATAGATCTCGGTGGTACTTGCGAAGGTGCGCCAAGTCAGCGAGGATCGCGCTTCTCCGCATATGTGAGGGATTTGGACGGCAACAAGCTGTGCTTTTCAGATTGACCGGAGCTGACTACAGAATGGAATACGGCGTTGCCGTATTCCATTCTGTTCTTACAATTAGGAATTGCGGCGCATCCAGTCAGACAGACCCAAGCCGATGGCTTTTGGGTTGTCTTCCTGCAGGAAGTGAACACCTGCACCGATAAATCGGCTCTCGATGTTTTTCAGGTTCTGTTGAAAGTAGCTGACCAGTGGCGCGGGGTTCAGCGCTCCGGGCTCGGCATAGAAGTAGAGCTTAGGCAAATCGGTTTCAGCAAGCCATGCTCCATTTTCAGTCACGACCTGTGTGGTGTAAGCTGGCTCATTTGCGATGGGCAATTCACGAGGCCAGACCAATGTTGGCAGGCGACTTTCCCGTGTTGCATAGGGGGCCCGATAGTTGGCCATTTCTTCTTCGGTCAAATCCCGGATGATCGCAAATTCTGGCAACATAACCTCAACAAAGACGTTCTGATCCAGGATCATTTCTTCACCCACGCCTGGGGTGCGCAAAGCGCGGAAAAATTCACCGCCGGTGCCCATTGCTTCGTAGCTGGGGATCGGCACACCAGGCGCGACAATGGCCTCCATGAAAGCCAGACCTTTGATGTTTTCTTCATGTTCCCGAGCGTACTGCATGCCAAGAACGGAGCCCCAGTCATGCACCACAAGTGTGATGTTTTGTAGATCCAGCGCCTCAATGAAGGCACTGAGATATGCGTATTGCTCAGCATAGGTATAGCCGATCTCAGGTTTGTCTGACTTGCCCATGCCGATCAGATCCGGTGCAATGATGCGGCCCTGACCTTCGACATGTGGCATGACATTACGCCAAAGATACGAAGACGTTGGGTTACCGTGCAAAAACAGAATGGGGTCGCCTTTGCCCTCATCCACATAGGCCATCCGTGACCCCATGACTTCGATGTATTCGTGTTCATAGGGGAAGTCGGACTGAAAGCCGAAAATCTGTTCTGGCGTCGGATCTGGTGGTGGTGTTTCCTGAGCGATTGATGCGGTGGACGCTGAATACAAGATTGCCGCGAAGGCGAACCCAAGCCAGCCGATTTGGAGTGTTTTAGTCATGTTACGACCCATTATTGGAAAGGTTTCATTGATTGATTTGAGTGAAAGCCTCGTCAGTTTGTGAACGCGGCGTTCATGATTTGAAACTTGTTCAAAGATGATTGTTTTTATGCGACCTCACCCACATCCTGACGTGCAGCTGCCAGAGAGGTGTCCATTGCCATATCCAGCGCCTCACCGGTGCGTTTCCATGCTGGAAGTGCTTGCCCGAGCTCGCGGTACCAGCGCATGATGTTCGGGTAAGTCTGATAAGGTACATGAGAACGGGGCATTTGGCTGAGCGGCGCTGCGAGGTCGATGTCCGCAAGGCTGGGGCGTTCTCCGAGCACGAATTTGCGATCGGACAGATGTGCGTCGAGAAGCGCAGAGCATTCTTCGATCCTGCGATCTGCCTCAGCGATCCGGCCCGCGTCTGGTTCTTTGCCCATTAGCATGGACCCAATCACATGTTCTTCGAAATACATCGGTGCCGGGATGCGGAAATGTTCGGCCGCCCAAAACATCCATTTCAGCATTTCAAACCGGGCAGCCCCGCTGGGGGCGAGTGTCACGTCACCAGCTTGCTCGACCAGATAGAGCATGATTGCAGAGGCCTCTGAAAGGACCACATCGTCGTCGACCAAAACAGGCAGTTTGCCTGCCGGATTCAAGGCCAGAAACTCTGGCGATTTTGTTGCGCCCTTCAGGATGTCAGTCGTTTTGATTTCAACATCAAGGCCAAGCGTTTCAATGACAGTAAGGACACGACGGCAACTGCCGGATCGGATATCGGAGTAAAGGATCATTTTTGATCTCCCTTCTAGTTGTTGATGCGGGCGCGAACGGAAACAGCTGCCGAAACCTGTTCGGCTGCGTCATTCCATTCTGCGATGATCAGGCGGCGGCCTGCGTGGGATTGGTTGGGTGAATCGCTTGTCAGCGCGGCGTCAAGAATTGGCGTGATACCGGGCAAATCCGCGTCTGTTATGGCGATCAGGTAGTCTCTTTCATTGTCTAGCTCTATTTCGGCGGCTGGGGCGTCGAAGAAATGCCCGTTGGAGAAATAGGAAAATGCCTCGTCGCGGACCGGCTTGAGTTTTTGAAATCGGGCGTCTTTGTGAAAATCGTGATAGGCTTGGGCCGAGGGCCAGAGAAACATGGCGCCCATCTCTGGTTCCTCGGCGACATTGGAGCCTGTGACCGAAACACCACCGGCATTGCGGCCTCCATATTCCGCGACCAACGGACCTACATTGGGGAAGTACTCCGAAAACAGTTGTTCCTGTTTGCCGTCAACGATCTTTGCCAAGGCAAATTCGAGGCACATGTCGGGTTTGATTTCAAGTTTCATTGGGGTCTCTCTTTTTGGATTGTGTCTGTAATTTGGGGGTTAGCTTTACCCGCAGAAGCCGACCTGCGGTTTTGACAGACGCAGTGTTTCTCTTTCTTTCGTCGCGTCGACTATGGAACTATAGGGGCTTGCAATTACACAAAAGATCGCTTTGATGCTTATATGTAATGCAAAAATGCGCCCCCCGCCTGGAAAGGGTTCCCTCATGAATTGGGATGACTTCCGCATCTTCCTTGAAATCAGCAAAACCGGGGGGCTTAAAAAGGCCGCGCGATCATTGGACATGCATCATACATCTTGCGCACGTCGTTTGAGTGCGTTGGAAGAGAAGCTGGGCACGCGCCTGTTTGATCGCCTTCCTGCGGGGTACACACTGACGCCCGAAGGTGCTGCACTGGCCCGGTCGATGCGCATTGTTCAGGACGAATTCAATGGGATAGAGCGCAATCTGACTGGGAAAGACCTGAAGCTTGAGGGACCTATAAAATTGTCACTGCCAAACGGTTTTGCGCAACATTTGCTGATGCCCGACATCCGGGAATTCATGGATCTCTATCCGGGTATCGATCTTGAACTAAACATGACTTACAGCTTCTCTGATCTGGCCAATCGAGAGGCAGATGTCGCGATCCGCCATGTCGAAAACCCACCGCTATCATTGGCAGGAGCGCTTGTAGGCCGGATCTCTTGGTGTGCCTATGCAAGTGAAACATATCTCGAAACTCATGATCCTGTTGGCAAACCGGAGGGCTGCCATTGGCTGGGGGGGGGCGATCCGACGAAACATCTGAATTGGGCGGGGAAAAAGAACTTTCCGGACGTTCCCGTGCGCGGAAACCTGTATTCCGACGTGCTGCAACGTACCGCGGCGCAGAGCAACGCAGGCATTGCCTCATTGCCTTGCTACATTGGCGACAAAGCCGCCGGACTGCAGCGCATTCCCACCGCCAAGCCCGAGCTCGGCGACATGATCTGGGTACTTGCGCATCAAGATATGATTGGGAACGCCCGTGTGAAAACATTGATCCAGTTCCTCAAAGAGGCATTTGCCAGCAAAAGCCATCTACTTGAAGGTCGCGAGGAAGGTGTATCGGATATTTAGGAATTAGAATGCCCGATCACTAACTGTGCGCCGCGGATGTTCGTGCGCCACCACAAATAGACAGAAAGATGATGGCGCCCGAGCGTTGATCGCAGCCGAAGAAGTTCAGGTCAGTGCGACTTTCATTTCACGCACTGACCGGCCAAAGCCGCCAGCCGTGAGGCTTGCTATCCTGCCATCCGGCGCTGTTTCCAGATCGACGGTGATCATGCTTGGCGATGCAGGCGTCATAAAATGGCCCTGAGCGATCTTGAGCCTGAGCGATTGGGTATCCATTACATCATGCAGATAGCAAGCGAGCGGGCCTGCAGCCATACCGGTCGCTGATTCTTCGGGAATGGCGTATCGAGGCGCAAACATCCGGGTTGTGGCCGCAGTTTCGGCGTCCGCGGGTGACATCGCGAAGAGGTAGTAGCCTATCAGGTCAAGCTTCTCGCTGATGTGGCTGATCGCATCATGATCGGGAACGATGCCCGCAAGAATGGCTTCGGTCTTGATCGGGATCAAGACAAAATTGTTGCCTGTGTTCACGAGCATAGGTTGATAGCCAGTGATCAGATCATCAGTGCTCAGACCCACCGATTGCAGCACGTCTTGCAACACGACACCCGAAGCCCCCCAGCCATCAGAGCTTTGGTAACTGGGTGCGGTCTGCTCCATAAATGCCTGTTCGCCTCTGATAATGATCCTGCGCAGGCCATCGACTGTCATCTTGGATGTTTCCCCCTGTTCCACGCGACCGATCTGCGTCAGGTAGGAAAAAGCGGCGATCGTGGCGTGACCGCAATGGGCGATGCGACGATTGGGCGTAAAAAAATCAAGCTTGAAGCCCGCCCAATCTGATGATGACACAAAAGCTGTCTCTGACAGCCCTATCTTTGAAGCCACCCGCAGCATCTGATCTTCGCTCAACTCGTCCGCGTCAATCACCACGCCAGCAGGGTTGCCGCCTTCGCCATCAGCCACAAATCCATTGACGATATGGGCCGTGATTTCAGTTGAGATATGTTGATTATTCATCGTAGGTTTCCTTATGGTTTGTTTCTAACATCTGAAATAGTGTGCTTTCCGGTGAGAAGGGCTCATAAATAGATGAGGAATTTTCATGAATAAGGATGAGCGGGTTATGCTTCACAAACTGGCCGCCGCCGCGCCGATCCTCGAAGCGATTTCGAGAACCGAAAGCTTCACCAAAGCGGCGCAGGAACTGGGAATTCAGCAATCTGCTGTAAGCCATAAGCTACGCAGCCTTGAAAGCACGCTGGGATTTAAGCTGTTTACGCGAACAACCCGCAAGGTCGTCCCGACGCACCAGGGTGTTTCGATTTGCAAGGCGTGCCGGATTTCGACCGATGCCATATCTTCCGCCCTCATCGAGGCAACGCGATTGGGTGAAGTGGAAAACACGGTCCTGTCACTGCCCTCTTCACTTGCGATGAAATGGCTGGTTCCGGCTATGCGGCGTGCCCAGAAGCGCGAACTGGGCATTACACTCGATATCGACGATGATTTGACGGCACTGGGCGAAATCGGGTCGCCTCACGCCGCAATACGGTTTGGGACTGGCCCCTACCCAGGCCTGCATACCAAATTGTTATGCAAATGCGACGTCATGTCTGTGTCGCACAAAAAATTGGCGACATCTTTGCGACCGAAAGTAGGGAGGCAGAGCGTTCTGTTGCGCGACACCACTGCCGAAGAAGATGGAACAGGCATGGTGTGGAAAAGCTATCTAGGAGACGAGTATGAAGATGCACGGTTCGACAAGACGATGAAGTTCAGCCGGTCAGACATCGCATTGCAGGCCGCCATTGCGGGGTTGGGGCACGCGTTGGGGCGGACATTGTTGGTGGAAAATGATCTGGATGTGGGTTTGGTTTCACTGTCTGGGCCAAGGGTTGCAATCAAATCGCGGTACTGGCTCGTGACTACCGCGGACTTTGCAACAACTCAGGCCTATAAAAAACTGGAGGAATGGCTGAACTCAGAAGTGAAACGAAGCAAAGCCATGCAGGTTGCCCATGCAATTGAGTAGTGCCGCTTTTCTCCGGCAGCGGCATTTGAGTGATCCAAGTTCGGTACGCACCCTGAATTTCAGCAGCTCAGCACTTTTCTGACGTCAATGTGATCTGATCGCTTCCAGTTCGGCGCGTTCCTTTGCCTCAACTTTCTTGGCTATTGTTTCAAGATGCGAGATTGCCACATCGACCCGGCGCGGTGAAAACCTACGATCGGGGCGCACCAGATGGATCGATCGATCCCTATGCCAAAAATTCTGAAGAACCGGAACGACTGCTCCGGTTGCAAATGCGTCACCAAACCCCGCAAGCGCCATATAGGCAACACCGAGATCACGCATGCATGCGTCCAAAATCGCCGGGCCGGCGTTCAAACTAAGCCGTCCATGAACCATTACATCCAGCTGCTTTTTATTCTCGGAAAACCGCCAAAACCTGGCGTTCGTCAAAAGGCACTGATGGTCCTTCAGATCCCTTGGGTGCCGAGGAACACCGTGGGCCTTGAGGTAGTCCGGTGAGACTGCCGCGACCCTTGTCCGGGAGGATAGGGGTTTTGCGATCAGACCACTGCTTTGCATCGGGCCAGCCCTGATCGCAAAGTCATACCCTTCACTTAGAATGTCGACTTGCCGGGGGTTAAAGTCGACTTCAATCTCGATGCCGGGATGTTGTGCAGCCATCTGGTTCAAGGCGGGACCGACAACCTGATCCGCAAAGGACCCTGACATGGAAGCGATGCGCAAGCGACCTTCCAATTTGCGTTGGGTATTTGATACTTCCTGAAAAGCCCTTTCAAGATCGTCTGATATCTTTTCAGAGCTTTTTCGAAGTTGTTCACCTGCGGTCGTTAGTCGAACGGATCGCGTGCTGCGCTGAAACAGCTTGGTTCCCAGCCGTGCCTCAAGCCGTCCAACTTGACGGCTGACATGTGCCACAGAGACGTTCAATACGCTTGCTGCCCCGGTAAACGTACCGGCGCGCGAAACTGCTAGAAATTCACTCAACCCGTCCGAGTTCATTATTACCACCTAGTAATAGTGTTTTGATTATTGGGCAGATACCGCAGTCAATCAGAAACAACAATATAGGGCGAAGATCAAACAACGGAGCACAGATCAATGACGAAAAATCTCTTCGATCCTATCCAGCTGGGCGACTACCGCCTTAACAACCGGATTTTCATGGCCCCGATGACACGCGCGCGCGCAGGTGCCTCTGGGGTTCCCAACGAAATGATGGCGACTTATTACGCGCAGCGCGCCAGTGCCGGGCTCATTATCTCGGAAGCCACGGCAGTTTCGCCGCGTGGTGATGGCTGGCCGGGTGCGCCCGGCATTTACACAGATGCACAGCAAGCGGGATGGGCATCTGTCGCGGATGCAGTGCACGACCGAGGCGGGCGCATCTTCCTTCAGATATGGCACATGGGCCGCGCAGTCCTGTCTGAAAGCATAGGCGGGCAGAGGGCGCTTGCTCCCTCTGAAATCGCTGCCGAGGGTGAGTTGCCCAACAGCGAGGGCATCCCGACGGCCTTCGATACTCCGGAAGCGATGTCCGTGGATCAGATCGGCGAGGCGGTCGCAGAGTTTGCCTCTGCTGCACGCCGTGCCATTGATGCTGGTCTGGACGGCGTTGAACTTCATGCCGCCAACAATTTTTTGATCGATGCTTTTCTGCGCGATGGAACGAACAAGCGCGACGATGACTATGGCGGATCGCTGAAGAACCGCAGCAGATTTTTGTTGGAGGTTGTCGATGCGGTTGTGGCCGAGATTGGCGCAGGCAAGGTAGGCGTTCGATTTTCACCGACAAACGCTGTTTTCGGAATCAGCGACAGCAATCCAGAAGCAATTTTTTCATTTGCAGCGCGACAGCTGTCAAAAAGAGAATTGGCCTACCTGCATGTACTGGAACCAGCGCTCGATAGCGGTAGTCCGATGGTTGCGGGATTGCCTTCTGTCGCCCCGGCACTACGGGATGCTTATGATGGGTTTATGATCCTCAACGGCTCCCTGGCCCAGAAAACCGGAGCAGATGTTATTAAAACCGGGCGCGCTGATGCGGTCGCATTCGGGGTGCCATTTATCGCAAACCCGGACCTTGCTGAACGTTTCGCCAACGGTATCGCCTTGTCTGAACCGAAACCAGAGACGTTCTATAGCGGCGGCCCAGAGGGGTATATCGACTACCCGCCTGCACGTTCAGATCCCGCATAGGATCAAGGCTGCGGACCTGACCTGTTGACGGCAAGCCGGATCATCAATGGAGCACGTATTTGCATGGTTGATGGCAGTTGCCCTTGTCTCACCCCAACTCGCTCAACCAGAAGGGCAGATAATGACACAAAACCAACAGTGATCAGATATGGGCCGGTGGTTTTGATCCGGCCCATAAATCTGAAGCGTCATCAACCATTCCGACAAGGGCCAGTTCGGCACAAGCACTCAATGGCAAAGTCGGTGCGGCTCATCGAATTACAGAAGAGATCTCGGCATTCGCCAAAACGCCCGCGCTGATGCGCGCCCGCATTGCATCGCCATCATAGTACCTTTCCTCAATGACTTTCCCCTGCTGCCACAATTGCCAACACAACCCGTCAATCTGGTGGGCGCGGCTGTCCTTTGTTACAAAAGTCGTTTTGTTACGAAAAGCACATTGCCCCAAGCTTTCAGAGATCACCAAGTCAGTGATCGCACCTTCGATCGACACGGCAGATGAGAAAAATGGCACCTGTTTCTGGCGGGCCTGCGCGGCACCCGTGGCAAAGACAACGTCGTTTGCATACATGACGCCGTTCGCGTCAAAGAATGTATCGAATGCTTCAAGCGGTTTGCCGGCGCGTAACAATGCGATCTGAGCGTTTATCATATCACGTATTTCGGCACCCGTTGATATCTTCGTAGGATGGTTTTGACGCCCATCCGCGAACCATGGATGCAATTGATGCTGCCATTGCCTTACCGGCGTTGGGATCATCACTCGCACGGATCAAAGCGTTCAACCCAAGTGCCGCGCTCACCAATACATCTGCCATTGCGGAGACATCAAAATCCGGCGACAGGGTGGTGTTCATTTTCGACCGTTCCAATGCGGAACCAAACCCACATCGCAACATGTCCAAATACCGGGCGGTGCGCTGATTCACCGCCGCATTTTTGTTTGAAAACTCGATCATCGAATTCAGCATGAAGCACCCCTGGCAAGCAATGTCAGGCATCGCTTTCGGATTTCCGCGCGTTTCAAAGAATACCGCGATGCGCTCTGCGTCTCCATCGAGCGAGGTCAATAGCCCTGAGTTTTCAAACGTATCAAGATAGGCGTCAAGAGCGTTCAGAAACAGCTCCATCTTGCCGCCGTAGGTCGTCTGCAACGTAAAACGCGTGATTCCGGTTTCATTTTCGATTTGGCGGGTTCCGAGGGAGCAGAATCCATGCGTCCAAAACAAAGCCATCGCCGCATTCACGGCCTCTTCGGGTTCAACCTTTCGTGATCTGGACATCTGATTTCGAACTCGCCATTGCTAAATCTATCCAGTCGGATAGTTATTGTTTCAATCCACTTGGATATAATGCAATTCATACCAAGCCGGAACAAGTAAAATGATCAAAGGAATGATGTTGTGAAGGACAAGAAGCATAAATACGGGGCGTGGGCTCTGATTACGGGCGCCAATTCTGGTATTGGCGCAGCTTTCGCGGATGAGCTTGCAAAGCAAGGATACAATATAGCGTTGGTTGGACGACGTGCTGAAGCGTTGCGGACCACGGCCCAGCACCTGGAAAGCGCGCATGCGATCGAAACCCGCCTGATCGTTGTTGACTTGTCCGCGCCGGACACGTTGGCTCAAATCGCAGACAACACAAGTGATCTTGATATTGGCTTGCTCATCTCGAATGCAGGGGATGATGCGATGGGGGCAATGTTGCGTGTCGATTTGTCCGAGCTGACACAAATGCTCAGGCTTAACACACAGACCCATCTGGAACTGACCCATCATTTTGGACGGTTGTTTGAAAAACGAGGGTCGGGTGGCATTGTGCTGGTTTCCTCCACTGCCGGTTTGCAAGCGACACCGTTTCTGGGGAATTATGCAGGTTCAAAGGCGTATATTCTCAACCTCGGTATGGCGCTAAACTATGAGATGCGCGGTACGGGTGTAGACGTTACCGTCCTGTTGCCCGGCCCGACAAAAACGCCAGGGCTATTGGAAAAACCTGCAATCGCAATTCACGCTCTGCCCGCCCCGCAAATGAGCGCCAATGCCGTTGCCAAGGTAGGGCTTGAGGCGCTTGCTAAAAACAAACCCTTTGTCGTTGCTGGACGCATGAACCGGTTGATGGCCAATGCTGGTGCTTTGTTCGGCAAGGTTCAGGGGCGCAACATGTGGGGTGCCCTGATGAAGGGCGTTGTACCTGCCGAACTGCGGGTCCGCTAGCGCGCCGCCAACCCCTCAAAACACTCATAACTCTTATTGAAACTGGATGCGTTGGCGAACAAGCCGACCTAAAAAGGAACTGATCCATGACATTCACTACTGCTCTCGCCCTCTTCGCCGTGTTGACTTTGGTCATGCTGGGAATCGAAATCATGTTTACCTACGCCACACAGGGATTTGGCTATGGGTTTTCGGCAAATCGCGGTGAGGTTGAACACTCGGCCCTCGCATTGCGAATTAAGCATGCCTACCAAAACCAGATTGAATCGGCAGCTTATGGCGTTCCCGTACTCACCGCGGCTGCCATGACCGGATTGGAAAGCAGCAGTGCTCAAATGGCCGCGCTGATATTTGTCTTAGGGCGCGCCGCTTTTGCTGTGTTGTATTATACAGGGATCACATTTATTCGGGTTCCCGCATTTGTTATGGGATCATTTTCGTCATTGTATATCGCCTACGCACTCTTCGCTGCCGGGTTGCTTTGACGGCAGGATAGACGGTCCTCGGTGGTCGTCGGATGTTGGGATTCGGCGACCAGTGATTTGATTGCCCTTGGCGGTCTACCTTGTTCTCGCGTCAGAGCGTTGCTGTCAATCGAGCCGGTTGGATCGGATTGCACGCCCCTCCTAATCGATGTGCTTATCTGTCCGAAGGCGCTCCACCATGAAGTCAACAAATGCTCTGACTTTGCCGCTGACCATGCGGCCTTCTTGATGGACGACATGGATTGGCATCGATGGCAATTCGAATTCTTCTAGCACTGGTTTCAATCGGCCTGCTTCGATGAACGGCGAGATTTGATAAGATAGCACTCTCGACAGGCCCCATCCCCGCTGCGCCATTTCTATTGCGGCATCGTTCGTGTTCATCTGCACACGTGGTTTAACGTGAACCGAAGTCCGCGCACCGTTGATTTGGAAATCCCACGCGTGAGAGCCTCCAGCCGCCACAGACTGAATAAGAGTATGATCTTTCAGGTCCTCTGGCTGCATCGGCAGCCCATGTTTTTTGATGTATTCGGGCGCGGCAAATACAACCTGCCGAACATTGCCGCAGCGCACCGCAGTGAGCGAGGAATCCGGCAAGTCGCCAATTCGGATGCCAACATCCAGCCCTTCATCAATCAAATTCACGACGCGATCCACGAACATCGTTCGGGCGTTGACATGTGAGTAAGTGTTGAGGAACTCGCCGAGCGCAGGCGTTACGAACATGCGGCCAAACAGAACCGGGGCCGTTATGCTCAACTCGCCTCGCGGTTCAGAATGTGATCCAACGGCCGCGTGTTCTGCCTCCTCCAATTCAAGTAGAATTCGCCGCCCATCTGCCAGAAACCTTTTGCCGACATCTGTGAGCCTGACCGAGCGGGTCGTGCGCGTAAACAGTCGTGCCCCAAGATGGTCCTCTAGCATCGAGATGTATCGCGTGACCGCGGGCGGGGATATGCTCAACTGGTTCGCAGCGGGTGCAAAACCTTGGCAGTCAGCCACCGCAATAAACACCTGAATGGATCGAAGTCTGTCCATTACATTATTCCATATATCTGAATAATTAGTTTTGTAATACGAGTATTCAGAAAGTTCAAGGAACAGACTAACTCTTGTTCAACGAGTGACAGCCACTCAAACGAACAGGAGCACCCCATGCCGCGCGCATTCGCAGAGATTAGTTTTACACCTTCCGTTCTTGCCCTGCAGACCCAAAACGGATCGGCGCAAGGGTATTCCAAATTCCTTCATCCGGACGCTGAGCGTGGTGATCGGATCGGTCCCGCTGAAGCGGCGTTTATTGCAGGCAGGGATGGCTTTTACCAAGCCACGGTTTCAGACTCTGGATGGCCTTATGTGCAGTTTCGCGGCGGACCTGCGGGGTTCCTTAAGATTCTGGATGATCAAACGATCGCCTATGCTGATTTCCGGGGGAACCGCCAGTATTTGAGCGCAGGCAATCTTATGGATAATGATCGCGTCTCGATGATCTTGATGGATTACCCGAACCGGAGAAGGCTCAAGGTTTGGGGGCGCGCAAAGCTGATCGCAGCAACCGAAAATCCGGAACTGATAGCCCAACTTCAGGACACGTCCTATCGCGGGCGACCAGAACACGCCGTAGCCATTACGATTGAGGCGCTTGATTGGAACTGCCCGCAACACATCCCGCAGCGGATGACGTTGGAAGAGTTGGAACCACAGCTTGAACCCATACGCGCTGAACTTTCGCGTTTGAAATCAGAGAACGAAGAATTGAAAATGGCGCTTGGTCAGACCCACTGATCAGCGCGCTATATTCCCCCTAACGATCACCGCACGCAAAAAGGAAACCAAAATGACCAACCCGATTAAGTCGGCACTCTGCGCGAGCCTTCTGGCTTTGACCCTTGCATCCCCTAACATCGCCGCGTCACCCGCCTTCGCGGTTGAATCTAACGCTGTGATTGATGTGACACAAACGTCGTTTCACTCGGAAATCATAGATGGCATCAGGATCGCATATCGCGAGGCTGGTGATCCGGCCAAACCAACGATCTTGCTTCTGCATGGCTTTCCAACGTCGTCACACATGTTCCGCAATCTCATCCCCGAACTTGCCGCCAACTACCATGTCATTGCGCCCGACTATCCCGGTTTCGGGGCGTCCGACATGCCATTGGTGGGGGAGTTTGATTATTCCTTCGCCAAGGTCGCGGAGATGATGACCACGCTTTTGGATCGCAAGGATGTCGACAACTACTCGGTCTATTTGATGGATTACGGCGCGCCTGTCGGCTTTCGGATGTTTGCACAACACCCGGCGCGGGTGTCGAGCTTCATCATCCAGAACGGTAATGCCTATGAAGAAGGTCTGCGCGAATTCTGGGATCCAATCAAAGCTTATTGGGCTGAACCCTCTGCCGAGAACGGCGACGCGCTGCGCGGATTTTTGGGGATGGAGGCGACGAAGTGGCAATTCACCCATGGCACGCAAAACCCTGATGCGATCAGCCCTGACAATTTCTGGCACGTTCAATACCTGCTGGATCGTCCGGGCAATCAAGAGGTCCAACTGGCCATGTTCCTGGACTACGGCACCAACGTTCCTGAATACCCAAAATGGCAGGCGCTGTTCCGTGAACACCAAACACCGACATTGCTAATGTGGGGTAAGAATGACCACATTTTTCCTGCCGATGGCGCACATCCATACAAGCGCGACCTGAAGAACATTGAGTTCCATTTGCTCGACACCGGCCACTTCGCGCTTGAAGAATTCGGCAGCGACATCGCGGCTGAGATGATCGAGTTCTTAGATCAAAATACCAACCCATAACGCGCCAGAAGAACCGGCATAGTGAACCGCCCCCAG
>DDMF01000096.1:0-721 GCA_002340515.1 Rhodobacteraceae bacterium UBA2553
GAGCCAAAAGGGCCGCAAACGATTGAATGATGATGTGGCTCAATTTCACTCCGTGATCATAAGATGGGGGATAGCTTCAATTGTTGGCCTTCATTCTGAGCGATTGCCCCAAAAATCGCAATAATCGTTTTGTCCGCCGCCCCCCCACAAAAAACGCCGTGCGGGTTTCCCCGTACGGCGTTGTAATGTCTAACCGTGGTGTGGACTTACATGCCCAGCGCGGCTTTCACTTGGTCCAACACAGCTTTCAGCATGTCAGGGTTGTTGGCAGCTTGCTCAACACCGGTTTTCAGCGCCAGTTTTTGCACGTCACCCAAGTTTGAACTGTCGATCAGCTCGCCGACTTTACCTGCATCGAACCCTTCTGGGGTCAGCAAGGTTTTGGCCATGTCCATCGCGGTCATTGGGGCGGCTTCGGTGGCCTCAGCGGCCGCTTCGGTTGCCTCGGTTGCGGTTTCAGTGGCGGCTTCTGCAGTGTCAGCAGCAGCTTCGGTGGCCTCAGCAGCGGTGCCAGTAACAGCATCGGTCGCAGCACCAGCAGCGTCTTCTACGGCACCGGTAACAGCGTCAGTTGCCGCCTCAGTTGCAGCACCAAGTGCTTCGGTCACAGCTTCAGATTCGCCCACGATGTCGGTCACAACATCACCAACCGCTTCCATCGCACCTTCAACAGCGGTGGTGGCCGCTTCGGTTGCGGCTTCGGTCGCCTCAGTCACTGCGG
>DDMF01000096.1:741-3194 GCA_002340515.1 Rhodobacteraceae bacterium UBA2553
GGCTTTTGCAGCAGCTTCAGCAGCCATGGCTTCTGCTTTGGCGGCTTCTTCGGCGGCCATTGCTTCGGCCTTTGCAGCTTCCTCAGCCGCCATGGCTTCGACTTTGGCGGCTTCTTCAGCGACCATCGCTTCGGTTGCGGCTTTTTCCTCAGCAACCATTGCCTGTTGGCCAGAATACCATTTGTACCCACCAAAAATGGCAACGGCGGCAATAACAACTGCGATCAGCGTCTTGTTCATATCAACTTCCTTAAAATTCTGGTTCGCGCCCGGGCGTCCCCCCGGCTCAAGGTGCAAATGGGGGCAATTTGGGGGCAACTGCAAGGGGAGTTTCGCAACAGACACGTCAAAACGCGGAATGTCGCGCGCTTTCGGCTTGAAAGCGCGCATCAGCCCCTTTACGTTTCGCCCCAAGTACAGATGAAACCAAAGAAGGAATGGCACCATAGCCCGCAGACCTCATAATGCGCCCCCACAGCGCGACACCGGCCCTCGTATCAACGAACGTATCCGTTCAGACGAAATCCGCCTGATTGGCGCGGATGGCGAAAACGTGGGTGTTGTCACCCCAGCGCGTGGCATGGTCCTGGCAGAAGAAGCCGGTTTGGATCTGGTCGAAATTTCGCCCAACGCAAACCCGCCTGTGTGTAAGATTATGGACTTTGGTAAGTTCAAATACGAAACACAAAAGCGCGAAGCGGAAGCCCGCAAGAAGCAAAAGACCATCGAAGTCAAAGAGGTAAAGTTCCGTCCCAACACGGACACCCATGACTACGACGTGAAAATGCGCAATGTGGTGAAGTTTCTGGGCGGCGGCGACAAGGTGAAAATCACCCTGCGATTCCGTGGTCGTGAAATGGCACACCAGAACCTTGGTCGTGAACTGCTGCTGCGTGTGGCGGAAGACACCAAGGACATCGGCAAGGTTGAAAACATGCCGAAGATGGAAGGTCGCCAGATGGTGATGATGATCGGCCCACTGCCGAAGTAAGTGCGGTCGTATCAGTCCATATGAATTCAAAAACGCCTTGCTTTTGCGGGGCGTTTTTTATTGGCGCACGAGGGTTGCCCCCCGTTCAGCCTGCGCGACCTGTGCGACCTCTGCGGTTTGTCGCAAATGACTGTGTTTTTCACCGCAAACGGTTTGCGACGACGTCTGAAACGGGTCACATCAGGGACATGTGGTGAAAACCGCTGCCAAACTCATACTCCCTGAAAAGGATCCCACAATGACCATCACCCGCCTGCACACCGGCGTGCGCTCGTCCAAAATCGTCAAACATGCTGGCGTTGTTTATCTGACCGGCCAAGTGGCCGACGGTGACACCGTAGAAGAGCAAACCACCAAGTGCCTCGCCAATGTTGACGCGCTTTTGGCCGAGGCCGGATCATCCAACAAAGACATGCTGCAAGTGACCATCTGGCTTGCGGATATGGCCGATTTTGACGGGCTGAACTCGGTCTGGAACGCATGGGTGCCCGAAGGCCATGCCCCTGCGCGTGCCTGCGGCGAAGCCAAACTGGCGCGCCCAGAGCTGAAGGTCGAGTTTATCGTAACCGCAGCCTATGACGCAGGTTGATCCCGCCGCATAAGACCCAAAGATGATAAGAAATGCCCCGCCATTGGTGGGGCATTTGGCTAGGTAACTGTCTGCTTTTGAGCCCCGAAGTGCACGAAGCTGCGCTTGCACCAATGTCAGCTTTGACGCATTTTCGATGCAACGCAGGAGCGAAACAGTTACGTTGAACTGCCCCTGTTTCAGTAGAGATCAGATTTAACGGTGCTAAATCGAAAATGGATTGGAGCCGAGCATGCCACGTCGCAGCACGGAAGAGATTAAAGCAGAAATTGATAAGCTAGCCGAGCTTGTTGAGAGGTTCGATGACTTTAACCGCCGATATCATCATCCTGACTTTGAAGGGATTGAGCCTCTACCGACAAAAGATGAGTGGATCGCGCGATGTCGTGAAGGTGGCGCGTCTTGGTCGGAGATTTTGAGAGGGTATGAACAAGCAACGAACGATACACTGGCTGTATTTTCATCAAACGCTCCAGACATGAGAGCCTATGCAGACGCGCTTCTTTCCGATTTTGAAAGCCGCACTGGTAAGCCACTGTTCTCCATCATTTCACCTCCGCAGCGCGTCTTAAAGGCGATTGCGAGGCGTGGTTTTATTCAGGATGAAACGGAGTACTACTTGGTGAGAGAGGTCATCGATGAAATGTCAGATGACCCCAAGACAGCCGGTTTAAGTCAACGCCTCGCGGCGTGTATCATAGCCTTTGAACAAGCACTGACTACTGGTTGACATGAAATCTCTACAAGATGCGTTCCTGAGCGAAAGGACGCCGAGCATCTTAGCGCAGGATTTCGTCCCAATCCGCAACTGCCCTCTGCATAGCGGACACTGCATCACTCAAAGTGAACGGCAGCTTTGTTTAAGGTTTTTCG
>DDMF01000130.1:0-811 GCA_002340515.1 Rhodobacteraceae bacterium UBA2553
GCGCCCCGCGCCGAGATCAACGGTGGGAACCGCGTCGCGGGTGAACGGCAACAGCGCACCCGTGCGCATGCCTGCGCCCATCACTTCAAGCACGTCGCCCGCGCCGTGGTTGTGTACGGCCTTGACCCGCCCAAGTTCTTTACCGCCAGTGTCCAATACCAAAAGACCAATAAGATCAGCGTGATAGAACTCATCATCCGGCAGCGAGGGCATCGCACCCCGATCGGCAAACAGTTTGATCCCTTGGGTGGCATCGGCCTGTTCCTTGGTGGAAATCCCGGTGATCCGCGCGGCATATCCGCTTTTGATCTGCTGCGTGATGATCAGATCATAGCTGTCTTTGCCGTCCTCAGACCAGAGCAGGCCATAGTCGGCAATTGCACCAGGATCGGCACAAAAGCTTTTCACACGCACTTCGCCCTTCACGCCAAAAGAGCCCGACAAGGCACCCACGCAAATCCGATCTTCGCTCATTTCACACCTTCGCAAATGCCACTGTCCGCCACGCGCCCGCCGGCATCAAGGCAGCGATCCGTGACCATGTTTCGTTCATAAAAGACGCCCGCGATGAACGCGGCGCCCAAGATTAGGATCGTCCGAACCGGTTTGAAAATCAAACCCATTTGCTCACCTCACTTCTATTGGCAATTGGCCGCGACGGGCTTCCCATCCGGTGCCTTCCAGCTCTGGCGTGTCGGCGACCTCTTCTGGCCAACCAAGACAGAAATAACCTACCAACGACCAGTTGTCCGGTACGTCGATATCGCGGCACAGCGCGTCGGGATCCAGAATGGACACCCAGCCCAGACCC
>DDMF01000130.1:866-1016 GCA_002340515.1 Rhodobacteraceae bacterium UBA2553
AGAGCATGATCGCCGTGACCACAGAATAGCGGCGCATTTCGGGCATGGTGCCCGCGCCAAGGCCCGCCCCTTTGTCGGTGGCCTCATCGCAGAACACCGCAAGCTGCACCGGGGCGTCGCTCATCCCGGACAGTTTCAGGTTTGCGTAAA
>DDMF01000130.1:1070-6054 GCA_002340515.1 Rhodobacteraceae bacterium UBA2553
CAGTTTCAGGTTTGCGTAAATCTTTGCTTTGTCACCGGAATATCCGGCAAGAGCGGCCTCATTGGCCGCTGAATAATTGGCAAGGGCGGCGGCACGTGCTGTGTCGCTTTCCACCCGGATCACCCGCCACGGCTCGCTTAACCCCACCGAAGGGGCCAGCAAAAACGCGTCGAGGCACTCCGTCAGAAGTGCCTCGTCCACAGGGGCGGTGCGAAAGCGGCGTACATCACGCCGCCAACGCATTAAGGTTTCGAGATCGGACTGAAAGTCACTTGAAAAGGCCTGCATCTCTGATCTCGTCTCCACCTTTTTGTCGCCGGAGGATTTATTCCTCAGCAGCTGCTTCTTCAGCAGGTGCAGCCGCAGCTTCAGCCGCAGCAGCAGCCTTGGCCGCTTTTTCTTCTGCGCGGTCAGTTGCTTTTTTGCCAGGCAGACCTTTTTTCAGGTTTGCACGGTCTTTCTTAGGCAGTACGCCAGCAGCTTCCAAGAAACGCGATACACGGTCCGAAGGCTGTGCGCCTTGATCGAGCCAGTACTGAACGCGTTCCATGTCCAGTTTCACACGCTCTTCGCTGTCTTTGGCGAGCAGTGGGTTATAGGTGCCCAGTTTTTCGATGAAACGACCATCGCGTGGCATGCGGCTGTCAGCAGCGACCACACGGTAGAAGGGGCGTTTTTTCGAGCCACCACGGGCGAGACGGATTTTCATAGCCATGAGAGTTTTCCTTTTTTCTAGCTATTTGTGGGGCCGTTTTCGTGCGGTCCCCGCATTTTGTTGTGTCTTTGATCAGGTTTATTCCTGATGCTGTTTGTGATGCCTGATCACCTCATCAATGATGAAGTTCAGGAATTTCTTGGCAAATTCCGGGTCAAGTTCCGCGCGGCGCGCCAGATCCTCTAGCCGTTCAATTTGCGCAGCTTCGCGGGACGGGTCCGACGGCGGAAGGTCGTGTTCGGCCTTCAATTTGCCAACGGCTTGCGTGTGTTTAAAGCGTTCGCCCAAGGTGTAGACCAAGATGGCGTCCAGACGATCAATCGAGGCGCGATGGTCTTTCAAAACCTCGGCGGCGCGGGTGGCGGCTTCGGTCATTTGGATGTCTCCTTCTGCTCGGCGGCCAATGCCTCTTTCGAGGGGTGGCGATAGACCATTTCTGTGCCGTGGGTCGGGCTGTCCCATTCACTTTCCAGCGTGGCACCCATGCGTTCGGCAAGGGCGACCGAGCGGTCGTTGCCGGGGAAAATGTTGGAACACAACGCGTCCCAGCCCAGTGTCTCATAGGCATATTCGCGCACAGCCTCAGCCGCCTCGCGCGCGTATCCTTTGCCTTCAGACCCTTCGAACATCACCCAGCCCAGCTCGGTTTCATTCCAGCCCTCAGGCCCCCAAAGGCCGACCATGCCGACGGTGTCACCAGCGGCGGTTTCAAGAAACCAAAACCCGTATCCCTTCAGGGCGAAATGACCCAGATTGGCGGCAAACCAGCGCCACGCGCCGGTGCGATCCAGGGGACCACCAAAGCCCCAGCTGCGATCCTTTGAGGCAAAGAAATCCGCCACAAGGTCAAAATCTGCTTCAACGGGCTGGCGCAGGGTCAAACGATCCGTGGTGAGGGTTGGGATATTGGTCAAACGGGTCATGCATAAGCCCCCGGATTGCCATCTGCATCAGCGGCAGGGTGGCGCCAGACATGATATGCGTCTTGATGCGCGTCTTCTTCGCCGTCATCGATCAGCGGAGCATTTGGGTCGATCACACAGCCCACGCGTTTTGCCAGCGCGGCCGAGCGGGTGTTGCTGGCGCCAATATAGCTGACAAGCGTGCTGAGCCCCAATTCGGAATAGGCCCAGTCGCGGGTGGCGATTGCGGCCTCAGCGGCAAGGCCTGTGCCTTCGGCGCGCGCATCCCAAACGGACCACGCAAGTTCATGCTCGGGCCAGCCTTCGGGAAACCACGGACCGGCGGATAAAACCGGCGCACCGCTGTCTTTCTCAATGCCGACAAACAGCCCAAATCCGCGCAGCGTCCAGTGGCCCACCATGTGACCAAAGCCACGCCACGCTTTGGCGCGCGTATATGGCCCGCCAATATGGCGTGCACGATCAGACCCCAAAAAGGCGCAAATCGCCTCCCAGTCGCCCAATTTGGGCGGGCGCAACATAAGGCGCGGGGTTTCGATCGTGATGCTCATGCTTATTTCTTTTTCCCAAAGCCAGACAGGCCAGCCGGAAGCCCCATGCCCCCCAGACCGGGCAATTTGCCCTGAACGCCAAGCTGTTTGGCCGCCGCTTCCAGCGCTTTTGGATCCATCTGGCTTGGGTCCATTCCGCCCATGCCATCCGCGCCCATATCGGGCGCGCCGCCGCCTTTGCCAAACATACCCGCCATGGCCTGTTTCATCATCTTGCCTTTGCCCATCTTGCCCATTTTTTTCATCATGTCGGACATTTGACGCTGCATTTTCAAAAGCTTGTTCAGGTCAGACACGTCCATACCGGCGCCTTTGGCGATGCGTTTTTTGCGGCTCGCTTGCAACAGTTGCGGGTTGGCGCGCTCGCGTTTGGTCATGGATTGGATCAAGGCAATTTGCTGTTTTAACACCTTGTCATCCATGCCCGCGGCTTCGGCCTGTTTGGCCATTTTGCCCATGCCCGGCATCATCCCCATGATCCCTTGCATGCCACCCATCTTGATCATCTGTTCCAGTTGCATCTTCAGATCGTTCATATTGAACTGACCCTTGGAAAAACGGCGCATCATGCGTTCGGCTTGTTCAGCCTCGATGGTTTCCTGCGCCTTCTCGACCAGCGCAACAATGTCGCCCATGCCAAGGATCCGACCGGCAATCCGGTCCGGCTCAAACGTCTCAAGTGCGTCCATCTTTTCGCCAAGACCAACGTATTTGATTGGCTTGCCAGTGGCGGCGCGCATCGACAATGCCGCCCCACCGCGACCGTCGCCATCCATCCGGGTCAGAACCACGCCGGAAATGCCGATTTTCGCGTCAAACTCCTGGGCCACTTCCACAGCCACCTGACCGGTCAGACCATCGACGACCAACAGCGTTTCGCGCGGGTCGACGATTTTGGAAACTTCCTCAACCTCGCCCATCAACATTTCGTCGATATGCAACCGGCCCGCAGTGTCGAGCATATAGACGTCATAGCCGCCCATCGTCGCCTGTTGCTTGGCGCGTTTGGCAATGGCGGCGGGCTTTTCACCCTTTACGATCGGCAATGTGTCGACGCCGATTTGCGTGCCCAATACCGCCAGCTGATCCATCGCCGCCGGACGGTAAATATCCAAGGATGCCATCAAAACGCGCTTGCCGTCTTTTTCTTTCAGACGTTTGGCGAGCTTTGCCGTGGTGGTCGTCTTACCACCGCCTTGCAGACCCACCATCAGGATCGGGGCGGGCGGGCTGTCGACCTTCAAGGCACCCGGTTCGCCTTCGCCGGTCAAAATCTCAACCAGCGCATCATGCACAATCTTCACAACCTGCTGGCCCGGCGTGACCGATTTGGTCACCGACTGGCCGGTCGCCGCATCCTGTACCTTCTTGATGAAATCACGCGCAACCGGAAGCGAGACGTCGGCCTCAAGCAAGGCCACACGCACTTCGCGCAGCGCGGTTTTCACATCCTCCTCGGACAATGCGCCCTGTTTTGTCAGGCGGTCAAAGACACCAGATAGGCGATCTGACAGGCTCTCAAACATTTGCGGCTCCTTTCGCCGTTGCTCTCCACCTAGATGGGGGCGGGCTGCGCAGTTCCAAGTGTGTTCCCCTGATACCGGCCAGACTTAACAGACCAAGCTCAAACGAGTATCACCCCTGTGGGCACGCTATGTGTGTTGGTCAGATGAACTTCCCAACGCAGCGCGCCCCTGTGGGCGCAACGCGCTGACAGGGGGCGATCCCGGCATGTGCCAAGGGACCGGAAGTGACAATACTCCCGGAAGTTGGGGTTTCTCTACTGCGTCTCTGGCCCAGAGTCAAGCAACCTCGGCACTGGAAAAGGGGGCAATTTCTCATGAAAACAAAGAGGATGCCGCCAAAATCTATGTTGTATTTCGCCGAGAGAGCAGATTTTGGATATTTATAGAAAGAGGAAAAGGCGCGCGTCTGCTTCCTCTTTCGGTAAATATCCTGGGGTGAGCGCAAAGCGCGAGGGGCAACGCCCCTTACGTTCCTTATTTATTAACTCAGGCTGCGTTCAATCTTATCAAGGGTTTGCATCGCCCCCAACACATCAGACACACAGCCGTTGGGCGCGCGACCCTCGCGGATGGCGGCGATGAACTCGCGATCTATCAGTTCAATCCCATTGTTGGACACGGCGACATCGGACAGATCAATCTGGTTTTCATAGCCGTCATAAAGGTCGTCATAGCGCGCCAGATAGGTGCCTTTGTCGCAGATATAGCGAAAAAAAGTGCCCAGCGGCCCGTCATTGTTAAATGAAAGTGAAAGCGTGCAAATTGCACCTGACGGGACCTTCATCCCAATCGACATGTCCATCGCAATGCCCAGATCCGGGTGGGACGGGCCCTGTAGCCCATGCGCCTTGGAGCAGATCTCGCCGGTTTGGTATTGGAACAGATCGACCGTGTGACAGGCGTGATGCCACAGCAAATGATCGGTCCAGCTGCGCGCCTCGCCTTTGGCATTGGTGTTGCTGCGGCGGAAGAAATAGGTTTGTACATCAAGCTGTTGCAGGGTCAACTCTCCGGCCGCGATCTTCGTGTGGATCCATTGGTGGCTGGGGTTAAAGCGGCGCACCTGGCCGGCCATGGCGACCAATCCCGTCTCGCGTTGCTTGTCCACAATGGCTTGGCTGTCGGCCAGATTATCCGCCATCGGGATTTCCACCAGCACATGTTTTCCGGCCTCAAGACAGGCGATGCTCTGCGCGGCATGAAGCCCGGTTGGCGTCGACAAGATCACCGCATCCACATCGTCGCGGGCAAGGCATTCCGCCAGATCGG
>DDMF01000130.1:6070-6784 GCA_002340515.1 Rhodobacteraceae bacterium UBA2553
GGTGGCTGCGTGGCCAATGCCACGTTCCGCCGCGCAAGCGTCGATCTTGGCGCGGGTTGGCCCCATCACCGATGTGACGGTGCCCCCGTCAATCTGCGCCAAAGCGTCCAGATGTTTCTGCCCAAACGCGCCATATGCACCCGCCACACAAATCCGCATGAAATGTCCCTTCTTCTGACTGGCGCAACCCTATCATGGCGAGCTGTGCGTGGAAATTGATTGACAGGATGCGCTATTCGTTTTGGCTATAAGGCGCTGTCTGGGATGTGGTCGCGCTGGCCTCGCGCAGCGCCATGATAAACCGCGATTGGGTCGCCGTCGGTTGCCAATCTTTGCGAAGTGTTATCCCAATGGGTCGGTGGCTGCCGGGCAGGTCAATATTCAGCGCCGCAAGCTCGCCGCGCGCCAGTTCGTGGGCAATCTGGCTTTTTGACAGGATCGACAAATACGGGCCGCGCAACAATAGCGCGCGCGTCAAAACCATCGAACTTGTGACCACACGCACCGCCGGATGCCCTTCTTCAAGTCCCAACCAACGCGCGAGATACCCGCCGGACGGGGTGGACAGCGGCGGGGCAATCCATGACTGGGTCAAAAGGGCGGCGGTGTCGGGGTCGGGGCCCGATAGAAGCGGGTGATCCGGTGACAAAATCACCGCCAGCGGATCTTCAAACAACACCTCCTGCACCACGTCCTCTGCCGGGATCGGATCGC
>DDMF01000130.1:6860-7048 GCA_002340515.1 Rhodobacteraceae bacterium UBA2553
GCAGCGCGCGCAACAGCTCATCATAAGGTGCATCCACATTGCGCACAGAAACCGTGGGGGCAATGTGCAAAAACCGGTCAATGGCGCGCGGCAAGATGGTGCTACGTGGCAAGGGCAGGGCGCCAATGCGAATGCGGGTTGTATCGCGGCCCGCCAAATGCGCGACCTCATCCAAACCCTGCTGCAGG
>DDMF01000130.1:7133-7337 GCA_002340515.1 Rhodobacteraceae bacterium UBA2553
CCGCCTCGCTCAGCTCTACCCCGCGCCGGGTATGCGCAAAAAACGCAACCCCAGCCCGGCTTTCCAAATCGCGTCCCGCCCGGTGGACCGAGGGTTGCGAGATGCCAAGACGTTGGGCCGCAAGGGAAAAACTGCCGGACGCGCCAATCGCGATCAACGCGCGCAGCTGGGCGGATGTGCTGTGCAGGGAAAACGTGGGCGACG
>DDMF01000120.1:0-6408 GCA_002340515.1 Rhodobacteraceae bacterium UBA2553
TCATTCGGCACCACACGGGGCCGCATTTCTCGATCCGGGCAATCACGCCCGCCTCAAGATAGGCGTTCACTTGCGAGGCCTCATCCGCCCGGCTGTAAAGTGGGGTTAAATCGGTTTCAATGATTGCGTGGCGCGCGCCAGACAACAGCGAATAATGCATCCAGCCGCCCACACCGTCGCGGTCACGCACCTGGCGCCAGTGGCCAAATTCTCCGACAATCTCAAGCGGCATACCTGGACGCCCAAACACCCAGTCAATCCGGTGGCGCAGGCTTGGGCCTCGGCGCACATTGCCTTCGGATGTTTTCAGCGACACAAAGCGCGGGATCGGCAGGTTGGTGACCTTGCCGCGCGGCTGTTGGGCCGCCGCTTCGGCTGAGATCGCCGGGGACATTGCGCCAGACACCGCCAGAGACAGTCCAAAGCCCGACAGCGCCAAAAACAGAACAGTAAAAAATCGCATGAGAGTTCTTTTTATCTATTGCAGCCCCCGTTTTGCGCAATATTATTGCGTGTGCGTCACGGTGGCCGCTTGTGCCTGACCTCGTTCGCTGTCACTTTGGCAGGGAGATGCGCAAAAGGGAAGTGAAAGGGAGTGCCGCAATGGCCGCTGAACGTCTGAGTGTTGTTGTCACGCGACGGTTGCCCGAGGTTGTCGAGACCCGGATGAAAGAACTTTTTGATGTCACCCTGCGTGACGATGACGTGCCAATGTCGCGCGCCGCGCTGACGGAAGCGATGAAAACATGTGATGTCTTGGTCCCTACGATCAACGATCAAATTGATGCGGGTATGCTGGCAAGTGCCGGAGAACGCTTGAAATTAATCGCCAACTACGGTGCAGGTGTGGATCACATTGATGTGGGATCGGCGCGCCAGCGGGGCATTTTGGTGTCCAACACGCCGGGGGTGTCGTCAGATGACACCGCCGATATGGCGCTGGCGCTGATCCTGGCCGTGACCCGGCGATTCCCTGAGGGGATTCGCGTGATGGCCGAGGATAAATGGACCGGTTGGTCCCCCACCGCCATGCTGGGCCGCCGCATTCAGGGGCGCCGTGTTGGCATCCTTGGCATGGGGCGGATTGGTCAGGCCGTGGCCGAACGGGCCAATGCCTTTGGGATGCAGGTGCATTACCACAACCGCAAACGCCTTCACCCCGATATTGAAGCGCGCTGCAAGGCGACCTATTGGGAAAGTCTGGATCAGATGGTCGCGCGTATGGATGTGATTTCCATCAACTGCCCGCACACCCCTTCGACCTTTCACTTGATGAATGCGCGACGGTTGAAACTGTTGAAACCCGAGGCGGTGATTGTGAACACCTCGCGCGGTGAAGTGATCGACGAAAACGCGCTTGTCAGGATGCTTAAGGCGGGCGACTTGGCGGGGGCCGGGCTCGACGTTTATGAAAACGGCAAAGAGATCAATCCAGAGCTGCGCAACCTGCCCAATGTGGTGGCTTTGCCGCATATGGGGTCGGCGACCGTCGAAGGGCGTGCCGAGATGGGCGAAAAAGTCATCATCAACATCAAAACCTTTGAAGATGGCCACCGCCCACCGGATCAGGTTGTGCCGGGCATGCTGTAAGCCGCATTTTCGCGGCAAAATCCATCATCAAAACCGGGCGTGTTGCGTCCGGTTTTTTTTCACGTTTGCGACCGGGGTCGCGGGCATTCTGCCCCCGAACCTCCGAAATCCATCAGCCCAATCTGGGCGCAATGTCGTTTTCGCCCCGTTTTCGGTCGGGCAGACTTTGAGATATCCCGCGTCTTGCGGCATCACTATCCCAACAAATTGCCCCAAGGGAGTCGGCTGATGAAAACGGATGTGAAAGCGCTTGTTGTTGGTGGGGGGGCCGTTGGCGCCTCGATCGCCTATCACTTGGCCAAAGCTGGCTGGAATGATGTGATGCTCTTGGAGCGCGACGAGCTGACCTCCGGCTCGACATGGCACGCCGCTGGCCTGTTGCCGCTCTTTAACATGTCCTATGCGACCACCCATATCCACGACTATTCCGTTAAGTTCTACAAAGGGCTTGAGGAAGAAACCGGGCTGAACGCAGGGTTTTCCGTGGTGGGCAACCTGCGTATGGCACAAACCGACGAGCGGATGGATGAGTATAAACTCTATGCTTCAACCGCCGACACTGTGGGCATCAATTACGAATTCCTGCCCCCGGATGAGATCAAAGCCCGCTGGCCGCTGATCGAAACCTCGGATCTTAAAGGCGCGCTGTATCACACCGAAGATGGTTACATTAACCCCGCTGACGTGACCCAGGCCATGGCCAAAGGCGCGCGTCAACGTGGTGTCGAGATCGTGCGTAAGCTACAGGCCGATGCCTTCCACTGGAACGGCACCCATTGGGAAGTGACCTGTTCGAAAATGGTGGAAAAAGGCGGCAATCTTATCGCCTCCGATGAAACCGTTGTGATCACCGCCGAACATGTTGTGACCGCCTCGGGCAACCACGCCCAACGCACCGCCAAAATGCTGGGCATCAAAATGCCCGCCATCCCGGTGGAACACACCTTCATCGTTATGGACAAAGACCCAGAGCTGGTGAAATGGCGCGAAGCGGGCAACCCCGAGCATCCGGTTGTGCGTGACGCCGACAACGAATCTTATGCCCGTGAAGAGCGTGGCGGCTGGATCCTTGGCATCTATGAACGTGGCGCCCCTGCTCGGTTTGAACATGGCGTGCCCGACAGCTTCCGCGCGGATCTGTTCCCGCTCGATCTGGACCGGATCGCTGATCAATATATGGCGATGGCGGAACGCGTGCCCTCCTGTGCTGAATCGGGTCTGAAAGACGATTTCAACGGGCCAATTTGCTACACCCCTGACGGCAACCCGCTGGTGGGCCCGGCCCCCGGTCTGCGCAACATGTGGCTGGCCGAAGGGTTCAGCTTCGGGATCACCGCCGCGGGCGGCACCGGCTATTACCTCGCCCAGATGATGGTCGACGGAGAGGCCGAGATCGACATGGCATCGCTCGACCCCAAGCGGTATTCGTCGAACTGGATGACCACCGAATTTGCAGCGCGCAAAAACGAAGAATGCTACGAGCATGTCTACATCCTGCACCACCCGGACGAAGAACGCCCGGCGGCACGGCCCTTGCGCACATCGCCAGCTTACGATCGCCAAGCCGCACGCGGTGCGCAATTTGGTTGGGTCAACGGTTGGGAACGCCCAAATTACTATGCGCCACTTGGGTTTAACGATCACGACAGCCGCTCGTTCCGACGCGGTGGTTGGTGGCAATATGCCGTTGAGGAAGCAAAAGCCATCCGCGAAGGCGTCGGCCTTGTGGACGCAACCGCCTTCACCAAGCACGTCGTTAAAGGCCCCGGTGCGACCCAATTCCTCGATTGGTTCACCTGTAACAAACTGCCAAAGATTGGCCGGATCAACCTGACCTATGCGCTGACCTCACACGGCACTACGCGCACCGAATACACCATCGTGCGCAACGGCGAAAACGACTATTACCTCGTTTCCGCTGGCGCCTGGACCGAATATGACGCCGACTTCCTGCGCAAAGCTGCCGAAGACAAAATGGAAGAATTTGGCTATATCGAAATTCAGGATGTGACCACCCAATGGGGCGTGTTTGCCATCGCAGGGCCAAAGTCGCGTGACGTGCTGAACGAGATCATCGTTGATGCCGATCCGGCCACCGCGCTGACCAACAAACGCTTCCCGTGGTTGTCGGCCAAAAAGATCGAACTGGGCATGTGTCCGGTGAATGCGATCCGTGTGGCCTATACTGGCGAGCTGGGTTGGGAACTTCACCACCCGATTGAAATGCAAAACTATCTCTTTGATTTGCTTGAAAAAGCAGGCGAGAAACACGGCATGAAACTGGTTGGCGCACGTGCGCAGAACTGGTTGCGGATGGAGAAATCCTATCGTGCGTTTGGCACCGAACTGGGCCGTGATGCGACCCCGGCCGAAGCCGACCTGCCGCGCTTTATCGACCTGGAAAAAGACTTCCACGGTAAAGACGCGATGGTGGCCAAGGGCATTCGTTCCAAATGCTGTACGCTTTTGATCGACGGGCCGAATGATGCGGATCCTTGGGGCCGCGAGGCGCTGTTTCTGGATGGCAAAAAGGTCGGTCGCTTGACCTCTGGCGGCTATTCGGTCGCGTTTGAGAAAGCGATTGGCATGGGCTATCTGCCCGCCGAATTGGCCGTGCCTGGCACCAAGGTTCAGGTGAAAATCATGGGTGGATTGTACGACGCCGAAGTCACTGTCGACAGCCCTTATGATCCGAAAAACGAAACCATTCGGAAAAACGCCGACAACGCCTAAGGCGTTGATTTGTTAAGCTTAAAAAGCCCCGGTGTGATGCCGGGGCTTTTCTCGTTTCGGGGATAAAACCGCTCAGGTTACCCCTGAAGCTTTTCCATAATGTCATCCACCATCGACCCGTCGCCATCCGCATCCAAAAAGGAGGTGAGCATGGACAGATCCGCTGCGCCCGCTTGCGATTTGCCCATCAAGCCCCCCAATAGACCCATGATCCCACTGGCACCTTCAGGTTTTGGCGCCATCGCGCTAAGGGCGGCGTCCGGCATGGTTTTCTGCATCCCACCTTGTGCCATCGCAGCCAGTGCAGGCAAAAACGCCGAAACTTGGGCCAGATCAATGCCCGTGCGCTCCGCGGCCTGCGCGGCCAGATTGTCCGCACCACCATTGCCCAAAATACCGTTCAGAAAGCTCGCACCCTGGGCTTGGCCAGCATCCGTGACCGCATTGAGCGGGTTGTCATACATGGCGGCCTGATCTTCGCCCTGAAGCGCGCCAATGATGCCCGACAATCCGCCGCCTTCGGCCTGTGCCTTGGTGGCTTTGCCGATGACCGGCGCCAATAGGGCGGTCAATTCATCCGCTTTTGCGCTGTCCATCCCAATTTTTCCAGCCAGTTCCGACAGGCCTTGGCCGCCTTGTGCTTGTTGCAGCAATTGCAAAAGAGACATGATTTCCTCCTGAGAAATACATTTTTCTTACCCTGCCAGATGGCACTGGCTTGACCCAAGGGGAAAGCTTGCGGGTTTTTACCCGTTCTGCAAGGTTGGTCGCAGAGGCATCAGATTTTATTGAACGCAGGGAGAGTTTTATGACCGACGCACAAGACATGATCCAAGGGGCTTGCCACTGTGGTGCGGTCACTTTTGAAGTGAGCCGCCCAGAGTTTGCGGTGCGCTGCAATTGTTCAACCTGCCGCCGTTACGCGGCCATCTGGGCGCATTGCCCGCCCAATACGGGCGCGATTTTGACCGGGCAGGATCATGTGCATGGCTACTCTTGGGGTGATCGCGGGATCACCTTTCACAGCTGCAAAACCTGTGGCTGCCTGACCCATTGGGGACCGGGCGAAAAGGCAGAAGGCGACCGGTTTGCGGTGAACCTGAACATGGCGGACCCCAAAGATCTGGACGGGCTGCGCGTACGCCGCTTTGACGGGGCGGACAGTTGGGAATTCCTCGATTAGGCCCTTTGGCTGGTGTTACACCGCAACCAGATGATTGTCCCACGACAGCATCTTAGTGCCCGCATCCGCATCGGCCCCGGACACCGGAATAAACCGTTCCTGCCGCTGACGGCGATGCATCATGCCGCCGTCACAGGTGATCATCACCCCCCCGGTGCGCAGCTGCGCAGCCCCTGACGCGGTGCCATAGTGGTTGGATCCATCAGGGGCGGCGTGACGGTCAAAATACAGCACCGCGCCGCCCTTGGGTCCGGTCACAACAAAACTGTCATCCTCGCCGTCAATGGCGATCGAGCCCGCGTAGTTCTTCAGCGCCAATTCGTCTGGGTGTGAAATCAACTCCAACGCTTCACCGCGCCGGTGCCGCGCCACCATGGGCACGCGCGTCATCGGATTCCCCTGCCATTGAAGCGCGATAACCACCGTTCCATTGGGCGAGATGTCCATGTGCCGGATCGAGTTTTGGTGCATGGCCCCCTCCATCTCCACCTGATCCTCCACCGTGCCTTCGGCGGTCAGATAGGTCAGATTGGGGCGCATCGTCGGCAGGTTCAGCTTGCTGCGTGCCAAATCTGGATGGGTCTGAATGCCGCCGTTGGCCACAACAAACCCGCCATCGGAGCGGCGCAAAACCTCATGCGGGCCAATGCCGCCAGAGGGGATTTCGCCAATCCGCCTGTAGCCTGCGGTGACGTCCCAAACGCCCAGCACTCCGGCGGGGGCATCATAGTCATTTTCGGTTGTGAAAAGCGTTGTGCCATCCGCTGAGAACGCGCCGTGACCATAGAAATGACGCCCCTCGGGGCTGTGCATCCGGGTGATTTCTGCCCCTGTTTCGCAATCCAGCACCACCGCAAACCGGCCCGGACGGCGGGCAAATCCCACCACTTCGGGGCGGCTGG
>DDMF01000120.1:6425-15874 GCA_002340515.1 Rhodobacteraceae bacterium UBA2553
CCGCCGCGTGTCCCCGACTGGGAATGGCGATCTGAAACCGGATGTCGCCACCTTGCGTCAACCCCACAAGAGACGAGGACCTGTCCCCGGTGTTGGCGGCCGTGATAAAATCGGGCGCACCCGCCGCCGCCCAGCCGGGGGAGGTTGCAAAAACCGCGGCTGCGGCTAAAAACTCACGACGTTTCATCATCAATCCCCATCACCCGCGCTGAACCCGGTTTCCACCCCAAGTCCGGGGCCCACATCCTGATCCAATTGCAGCTGCAGATAGACCAGTTTGCTTTGCAGCCCCTCAATACGCACGCGCATGGTTGGATCCTCAACCGCGTCTTTGATCGGCGCACCGATTTTGTCCACACGCGCTTGCGTGTCGCGGATGACCTGCACAATCCACGCGCGGGTTGGGTTGAATAGCGCGCCCGCAAAGCCGCGATCCACAATGGCGATCATCCCATCAAGCTGCGCGTTGATAATCTCGTTTGTCAGACCAGACCGCCACGCCTCGGCCCGTTTCGGAAACGCGCGTTCATAGGTGCCAAGCGGGCGCCCCAAACGGTGTTCTTTGATGCGCAGAATGGAAAACCCAAGGGCGGTATAGATCTGTTTGGTGAACTCTTCGTCGCTGATATAAACCGGGTTGTCTGGTCCCGCCGCACGTACCAGATCGGCCCAGCCGCCATCCGCAAACCAGCCGTCGTAAAGATCGGTGGACACGCGTGCGAGATTGCCGGTGATCCCGACCAAAAGCGGGCAGGGTGTGGCTCCGTCATAGATTAACCGCTCAATCGCGGGCAGACCTTGGGTGGCGGCGCTGCGTTTGGCAATCGCGGCGGGGTTGGCTTGATCATCGCCAGACAGGGCCAACGATGCCTTCAAGGCGCGCGACACAAAGCCCTTTTTGTCGGGAAAGAAATTGACGGTCAGCGCTGCGGCCTGGGTTTCAACGGGTCCAAACTGATAGGCGTCCAGCGGCGCCCAGGCCAACCATGTGGCACGGAATGCGGTCTTGACTGTGTCCAGTGATCCCGATTGTGCGCAATAGGCCGAGGAGGCGTCTGACAACTTATGCGCCGCTGTTTGAAACGCCCCAAATTGCCCGTCCAACACGCCCAAAACACGGGTTTGCAGCGCCTTGTGATCGGTTGGCGGCGGCGCGTCAGCTGCGCTGGCGGTGATGGGCAAAAGACAGGCAACAAGCCCAGAAAGGATAAGGTGTTTCACGTCATAAAGACTCCAAAAAGGCGATCAAGGCGTCGCGGTCCGGGGCATCCATCCCGCGCACGCTGTCTCGTGCGGATTGTGCTTCGCCACCATGCCACAGGATCGCCTCCAGCAAGGTTTGCGCCCGGCCATCGTGCAAAAATGCGGTTTCGCCCGAGACGGTTTTGGTCAGGCCAAGACCCCACAGGGGCGGCGTGCGCCACTCTTGCCCGTCAGCTTGCCACTCTGGGCGCTGATCCGCCAGCCCCGGACCCATGTCATGCAGCAAAAGATCCGTGTAAGGCCAGATCAATTGGAACGATCGCGCCGGGTCATTTTTGAGCCGAGGGGTGACGTATTTGGGGGTGTGGCACCCGGTGCAACCGCTTGAATAGAAAAGCGCTTTGCCGCGCAAAACCTGTGTGCTGTCTTCGTCCCGTCGGGCGGGAACCGCCAGATGTGCGGTGTAAAGCGTGATCAGATCGAGCGTGATTTGCCCCAGCTCATGATTGCCCTGTTCCGGCGTGTTGCCATCGCGAGCATTGCGGCAATCCACCTGTGCCTCGGTGCAATCGCCCCATGCATTTTGAAAAAGCGGGTTGGACAGGCCGATGTCGCCATTGGCCGCATCCGCAGATTGTTGGCGCACGGTTGGATTGCCCGCTTTATGGCCAAAGCGGCCCAGCATCCAACGGTCATATTCCCGCGACCACACCCGGTTGGGACGGCCGGAAATCCCATCGCCATTGGCGTCTTCTGGGTCGGCCTTCGCCAGAATATCTGCCTCAGAAATTGCCTCAAGCAGACCCAAGCTAATCATTTGCGGCGCAATGCGGGGCGAGGTCATCAGGTCCGGCGACGCGGCCCCATGGGCAAGGTCACGCATCTCATAAAGTGGCGCACGCAGCTCAACCACAGTTCCATCGTCCAAAGTGACGGGAAAGGGCGAGTAGGTTACGCGCAATTTCGCCTCTGCCGGTTGGCCCGCGATGGCACGGTCTTGCAGCTGCGCGCCATAAGTGGGCTCTGGCACAAAGGGGGCTTTGTCCACCTCTCCGGGCACAGACAATCGCAGCATCAACCCCGGTGTTTCGTGGTCTGCCGATGGCGGCACCGCGCGCCCATCGTTCACATGACAGGCCGAACAGGCGCGCGCATTGTAAAGCGGCCCCAACCCATCAGAGGATATGGTGGACGAAGGCGCAACCACCCAGAGTTTTTCAAACAGTGCCTCGCCAAGGGTGAAATCCAACCGCTGATCTTCGGGCAGTTTAGGCGAGGGGTGGGAAAATGGCGCGGGGCCAAAGGGCGGCATCAAGGTACTGGCCCCAGCGCTGCGATCCTCAAACGTTTCTGCTTGGGTGAAATCCTTTGGCGCGCCCAGCACGGATGCTTTTTTGGCGCTGTCGCCCTTTTGTGGCGGCAAGACCGTCAGATGCGGCATGCCCCACGGCCCTGCGGGCGTCTCTGCCAAAAGGGGGGCAGCGGCTGACAGCGCGCAAAGGCTGGCGCTGCAAAACGCGAGGCGTGGCAAGAGACTCATCTGGATCACATCCGTTTTTGCCGCTTTTAGGCCGCGATCATCCTTGGGTAAAGCAGAAAGTTGAGTAAAATACTCAGGTAAAAGACGTCAAACCCCATCTTACCCCACGCTCTGTGACGGTTTTATGATGCTCAGCTGAGTTTGGCGTTTTTGCGCACAAAGGCCTCAATCGCCGGGGCCGGAATGGCACCTGCATGCCGTTTCACTTCGCGGCCGTTTTGATACAGCAACAGCGCCGGAATGCCGCGAATGTTGTGCTTTTGCGAGACTTTGGGGTGGTCTTCTGTGTTGATCTTCGCCAGTCGCGCCTGTGGGGCCAGGCTGCGGGCCGCCTGTTGAAACGCCGGGGCCATCTGGCGACACGGGCCACACCACGGCGCCCAGAAATCAATGAGCAGCGGCACGTCATCATTTTTCATCGCTTTGGCCAGCGTGGCCGGATCCAATTCCCGCACCTTGCCGTCGTTCATGCGCGCGCCACAGGTGCCGCATTTCGGTCCTGCGCTCAGCTTGTCGCTGGGCACACGGTTCACCGCACCACATTCAAAACAGGTCATTTTAAGGGGGGATGCCATGGGGGTCTCGCTTTATATATTCCGTATGGCGCATATGTAATATGTCGCCGCTGGACTTCAAGTGGCGCACCGCTTCAGCCCGGGCAAGACCTGCACGAAAAAGTGACCCACGCAAGCAAAGCCCGCGCGGGTCCGATCTGGTTAGCCGATAAAGGATTTATACTCGGCTTCAGACATATAATCGTCCATCGGGGACAGATCAGAGGCCTTGATTTTGAACAGCCACGCCTCGCCTTCGGGGTCGTCATTCACCGCATTTGGATTGTCCACAAGCGCGTCATTCACTTCCGAAATCTCGCCGTCCAGCGGGCTGAGGATATCTGACGCCGCCTTCACGCTTTCGATCACAACCACCTCGTCATCCACCGACACGGTGTCACCAACCTCGGGCAGTTCCAGGAAAACCACGTCCCCCAATTGTTCAGCCGCATGGGCGGTGATGCCAACCACAATTTCGTCGCCTTCGACGCGCAGCCACTCGTGTTCTTCGGTGTATTTCATTGATGCTCTCCTGAAGCTAATGCAGATTTGGTAGCGCCGATTACGGGGGCTGGCAATACCTTCTGTGTTGCCCTTTTGTGTGGCGCTGCCCCTCTGGCCCCCTCTTGCCAAGACGGCACCCGCCCGGCAGGGTGGCGGGATGACACATCCTGTGAAAGATCCGTATTTCTTTGGCTATGGCTCGCTGGTGAATGCACGCACGCATGACTATGAAAACGTGCAAGCGGCAACGCTGAAAGGCTGGCGGCGGGCGTGGCGCGCGTCTCCTTTGCGTGCGGTGTGTTACTTGACGGCGGTGCCCTGTGCGGACAGCGAAATCGACGGGCTTGTCGCCTCGGTTCCCGGTGCGGATTGGGATGCTTTGGACCACCGCGAGCGGGCTTATGCGCGTGTGCCATTGCGCGATGAGGTGAGCCACCAAGCGGGTGATGTGGACGTGGCCGTTTACGCGATTGCCAAAGGCGCGCATTCTGACCCCACGGCTGAGAACCCGGTGTTGCTTAGTTACTTGGACGTGGTGGTGCAGGGGTATTTGCACATGTTTGGCCGCGCTGGCGTGGACCGGTTTTTCGCCACCACCGATGGCTGGCACGCGCCCATTCAAAACGACCGGGACGCGCCGATTTACCCGCGCGCCCAAACGCTGACCAAGGCCGAGCGCGCATTGGTCGATGATTGGATCACCAGCTTACCGACGGAAACTAAACAGCGCCTGTAACCGACCCTGGCGCGCAAATTGGTCGGTTTCCAGGGTGCACGTCTCATGGTTTAGCATCCGTATAAACAGGATCAACGCGATCCCTGCAAAAACCAAGCCACCGACATTCCAGCCGATCAGCACCCCCGGTGCGCCCCAATACTGCCCGCCAAGGAGGACAAATGGCACAGTGCCGACCGTGTGCCGCCCCCAGTTGATCAGGGTCGAGCGGAACGGATGACCCAGATTGTTAAAGCCCGCGTTGGTGACAAAAATCACCCCGTTAAAGAACCACATCAGCGCAAGGGGCCCGCAAAAGAGATAAACCAGATCGCGGGTCAACCCTTGGGCATTAAACACATCCGCAATGGGCCCTCGGCCCAAAAAGAGCAGCGTGCTGACCACGCCAACAACAATGGCGGTAAACAGGATGCCTTCACGAAACGCCAGCCGCACGCGGTCCATTTTGCCAGCCCCGAAATTCTGCCCAATCACCGGCCCGATGGCACCAGACAACGCAAAGATCACCCCAAAAGCAACCGGCACCAGACGCCCGGTGATCGCCATGCCCGCCACCGCATCTTCGCCGTAGGCTGACATGGATTTTGTCACATAAGCCTGCCCGATGGGGGTGGCGAACTGGGTCAGAATCGCGGGGATGGCAATCTTCATAAGGTCAGGAAAATCCAGACTGAATTCCGCTTTTGTCGGTTTGTCTAGCCCACCGTGATGGCGATAAATCGGCACCAAAGATAGCGCGCCAATGGTCAGACGCGCGGCCACTGACGCAAGCGCCGCCCCGGTCAGATCAAGCCCCAGACCAAAGATCAGGATCGGGTCGAGCACCGCATTCACACCGCCGCCCCAGATGGTCGCATACATCGCCCGGCGCGCATCCCCATGGGCGCGCAAAATCGCCCCGCCCACCATGCCCATGATCAGAACCGGCAGCGACGGGATGATGATTTTAAGATAGGTCTCTGCGAGGTCTAGAGTGTCCCCAGACGCGCCCAAAAGTTCCGCCAAGGGGCGCACGTTATACCAAACGGCGGCGGCGAAAATCGCCCCAAAGCCAGCACCATAGAGCACCGCGGTCGCCGCGCGACGCCGCGCCTTTTGCGCATCCCCTTCGCCCAAAGCGCGTGCCACCAATGCGCCCGCCGCAATCGACATGCCAATGCCAAAAGACGATGTGAAAAACAGGATCGCACCCGCATAACCCACCGCCGCCGCCAGTTCATCCCGACCCAGCCATGAGATGAAAATCATATCGACCAAATCGACCATAAAGATCGCCATCAATCCGACAGAGGAGGTCAGCGCCATCACCGCGATGTGCCGCATCAGGCTGCCGGTTAGGAACTTGGCTTGTGGGTTCTGGGGGCTGCTGTCACTCATCATATTCTCCTGTTGCGCATATCACTGTGCCGCAATTGTCGGCGGTGCGCCAGTGGCAGGACTGCAGGGCGGCTGTGCGCGAATGTGCAGGACGGGGCCGCGCGCCCATCCTGCCTCTCAATGGCTTGACGGGACCCGTGCAAGGGCGCAGGTTCGGGCCGAATTCTAGTCCAACATTAAAGGAGAACGGCATGTCCTGGCTACCCACTCTGATCACCGCGACGCCCGAAGAAGGCTATGATCTGGCGATCAAACTCTCGCGTATGGCGGTGAAGAAAACCCAACCGGATGATGCGGCGCGCACAAAGATGCGCCCGGATTACGCCAACAGCGCCGACAGCCTGACGCAGGTGTCCGGGGTGGTTGCAACCAACTTTCAGACCGTGGCACAGGCCAATAATTACTGGCGTTAAGCCCGCCGATTTCTGTGCGCAGAGAGAATGAACGAGAAAAGGCCGCCCTGAGGAGCGGCCTTTTTTATCTGATGTGGCTTGATGTGGTTGTGGATTTAGCCCTTCGCGCGGATCACTTGCAGTAAAGGCAACAGCGCCGACATATCCGGGCCGTGGTCCATACCGGTCAGCGCTTTGCGCAGTGGCATGAACAGCCCGCGCCCTTTGCGACCGGTGGCGGTTTTTACCTCTTTGGTCCAGGCACCCCAAGTCTCAGCGGTGAAGGGACCGTCGGGCAGCATGGCCAGCGCCTCGGCGACAAACTCTTTGTCTTCATCGGCAATCACGGGGTCCGCACCGGTGGAACACAGCGCCCACCACGGGGCCAGATCCTTCAGCACGGTGATGTTCTCGCGCGCCACGTTCCAAAAGGCTTCACCTTTGTCAGCGGGCACACCCAGATCGGTTACGGTGTCCGCAACAGCATCGTAGGGCAGGGCCGCCAAATGGTGTGCGGTCAGTGGAAACAGATCTTGCACGTCAAATTTGGTCGGGGCAGCACCAAAGTTTGACAGATCAAATCCGTCCGCGATTTCATCCAAGGTCGACATCAACTCTACCGGTTGGCTCGATCCAAGGCGCGCCATCAGCGACAGAAGCGCCGCAGGCTCAACCCCTTGTTCGCGCAGATCACGCAGTGCCAAAGTGCCCAGACGTTTCGACAATGCCTCACCCTGTGGACCGGTCAAAAGCGAATGATGGGCAAAGCTTGGCACCGTGCCACCCAGAGCCTCAATGATTTGAATTTGTGTCGCCGTATTGGTCACGTGATCGGATCCGCGCACCACATGGGTGATGCCGAAATCAATGTCGTCACAGACCGAGGCCAGCGTGTACAAAAACTGACCGTCACCGCGAATGAGCACCGGGTCAGACACCGACGCCGCATCAATCGACAGATCCCCCAAAATGCCGTCGGTCCAGTTGATCCGTTCCTGATCGAGCTTAAAGCGCCAATGCCCTTGGCCACGTTCTTCGCGCAGCTTGGCCTTTTCCTCATCAGACAAGGCCAGCGCCGAACGATCATAGACCGGGGGCTTGTGCATATTCAGCTGTTTCTTGCGCTTCAGGTCCAGTTCAACCGGCGTCTCAAAACACTCGTAAAACCGGGCTTTGTTGCGCAATTCCTGTGCTGCGGCCTCATAGCGGTCCAACCGTTCCGATTGCTTTTCAACCCGGTCCCATGTCAGGCCCAGCCATTCCAGATCCTGCATGATCGCGTCAGCATATTCCTGCTTTGAGCGCTCAGGGTCCGTGTCGTCGAGACGCAGAATGAACTGGCCGCCGGATTTGCGGGCGATCAGGTAATTGAAAAGGGCGGTGCGCAGGTTGCCCACATGGATGTATCCGGTGGGGGATGGCGCGAAACGGGTGGTGGTCATAGGTCGTGTCTCCTTGCCGCGCTGTCCTTTCACAACGGGGCGGATTTGTCCACCAGAAGCGTCTGGGCCCCGTGCGGCGGAATTCTGCAATTTCGCGCGGGGCTTGCGTTTCATCAAGGCGGGGGACCCGCGTGGTGCTAGCGTTGGGCAAAAGAGACGAGTGACGGAAGAGCAGATGTTTTATATGATTCTCTCGCTGCACCTGATCGGGGCGGCAATTTGGACCGGCGGGCATATTATTCTAGCGCTGACCGTGTTGCCGCGTGCGCTTGCTGCGCGCGATCCGGGCATTCTGACCCGATTTGAACAGGGATTTGAGCGGGTTGGCATGCCGGCGCTGTTGGTGCAGGTCGCGGGCGGGTTCTGGCTCGCCCATGATCTGGAGCCGGACTACGGGCTTTGGTTCAGCTTTTCCGACGTGCTTGTGACGGGCATCGCGGTGAAACTGATCCTGTTGGCGGTGACGATTATGTTTGCGATCAACGCCCGGTTTCGGGTGATCCCAACCTTATCGGCCGAGACGCTTCCGATCATGGCCTGGCACATCCGCGCGGTCACGGTGGTGTCGGTGCTTTTTGTGCTGACCGGGGCGTTTTTGCGCACCGGTGGGTTTTAGGACTCTATGCCTCCGGCGGGGATATTTTTGGAAAGAGGAAAAGGTGCGGGGCAGTTGGGGGATCAGGTTGGTTGAACGGGCCAGATTTTGTTTAGGTCTTTAAGTCCGGTTTGGATGAGTGCGGCCAAAACGTCGAGGTTAACGTCATCTAACTTATTGATATAAAGGCAGGATACACCGGTTTTATGTTTGCCCAAACGGGCGAGGACATCGCCGTAATTCTGATAGCCGGGCAGGATGTAAATCGACAGCGCGGATTTCCGTGGGGAAAATCCGGTGGCGAGGAAATCGCCCTCGCGTCCGGTTTCATAGCAGTAATGATAGCGCCCGTAGCCGATGATCGACGGCCCCCAAAGCTGCGGTTTGAACCCGGTGAGTTTGCTAAAAAGCGTGTTCAGCGTTTTGGCGTCCTTGCGGCGACGATCTGGGGTGATGGCTGTGATGAAATCCTCCACCGAGGCGCCGGTGGGCTGGGTCTTGTTTTGGGTCACCAAAGGCTCCTTTCTCGTCACATTTGTGTGACGCGCGTCATTGTGGCGTGGATTTGGAGTATACTGCGCGGGTCTGTTTTTGCGAAATTCGATCTGAGGGAGAGAGTTCATGTCCAATCCATCCCATATTCAACGGCGCCATTTATTGCTTGCAGCGGGGGCCGCCCCTTTGGCGGTTTTGCCTGCTGGACCCGTGTTGGCAAGTGCTGCACAAATTGCCATTTCCACCGTGGATTTCCGCCGCTTTCGGGTGGGGCAGTTTGAGGTGACAACCCTGCTTGCGGGCATGCGCACGGTGGACAATCCACAGGCGATCTTTGGTATGAATGTCAGCGAAGAGGATTTTGCAAACGCCTCCAAGGCGGCCAATATCCCCACCAATGCCGCGCAGTTTTTCTTTACCCCAACGCTGGTGAACACGGGGGCGGAGCTGGTGCTGTTTGACACCGGGTTGAACCCCGCCGGGATCACGGCGGCCATCGGGGCGGCGGGCTATACGCCGGATCAGGTGGACATCGTGGTGCTGACCCATATGCATGGGGATCATATTGGCGGGTTATCGGGGGATATGGGGGTGTGAACCGCCCCCAGTTT
>DDMF01000079.1:0-1133 GCA_002340515.1 Rhodobacteraceae bacterium UBA2553
AGGGCATTGATTACGCTGGAAAAGACAGCAATGTCGCCTGCGCGCCCGACGCACAAATCTGTGGCGGCCCCGACCTTTGGACCGGGAGCTGACATGTCAAAACGCGGCTATCATCACGGCAATCTGCGCCAAGCTTTGGTTGAGGCCGCCTTGGCTCTGATCGAGGAGAAAGGCCCCACCGGCTTTACCCTCTCTGAGGCCGCAAAACAGGCAGGCGTAACCCCCGCCGCCGTCTATCGCCACTTTAAAGGCCGTGAAGAATTAATCGCCGAAGCGGCCCGCCAAGGCTATGAAATCTTTGCCGATTTGATGGAGTTTGCCTACGCCAAAGGCCAACCCTCACCGCTTTCAAGCTTTGAGGCCACCGGCCGCGCCTATCTGGCCTTTGCCCGAAAATACCCAGGCCATTATATTTCCATGTTTGAAAGCAGCGTGTCGGTGAACCAATCGCCTGAACTCGCCCTTGTTGCCAACCGCGCCATGGCCGTATTGGAAGAGGCCGCAATGGCTTTGGCCGAAAACATTCCGCCGGAAAAACGCCCGCCNNCGCCCGCCCGCCAAAATGGTCAGCGCCCATATTTGGGCAATGAGCCACGGTGTCGTAGAACTCTTTGGCCGTGGCTCCCCCGGTCAAAAAAGCCCGTTCCCGCCCGAGGATCTTTTGGAAACCGGCATCGGGATCTATTTGCGCGGCCTCGGCTTGATCAAACCGGATAGCTGACACAGTGTATTTGCAGAAGTTTCGGAAAACCCTTTTTGTTTGGGCGATCCATCACGAAAAGCTCTCGACCGCGCTGCTTCTCTTCATTGCTTTCGCATGTGGCGGGGCAATTTACTTCATCATTTTGAATGTGACTGCGAAACATACAGACTCGAGACATCTCAGATACGAGCTGATGCCGGTCCTTTTTTCGTTCCAAATGCCGTCTGAACACAAACCGCCCTCCTATTGGTTCACGATCGAGACCCCACAAGGACAAAACGCACAGATTGGCACACGCAGCTTGGTAAAGGCACAACAGGTCACCGATACCGCCTGTGTCGACATTCGAAAACGCACGTTAGATGGCCACCTGCGCTATCGGTTTGCCGCAATGGGCAACTGCACCTAACGCTTTTCCTCTTTCAAAAAA
>DDMF01000079.1:1159-3466 GCA_002340515.1 Rhodobacteraceae bacterium UBA2553
AAAGCGTTTCGACTTAAACCTGAGACAGGGATCATTCGAAACGCCACCCAACATTTCAGTGTTTCGCGCGTTTCGCCAAAACCGGTGATTCAGGCTTTTCTCGAACCGCTTTAGATGCCGCTTACGCCAACAACTTATGACACAGCTCCAACCCTTTGATCAGCGTATCCACCTCATCACGGGTGTTATAAAGCCCAAAGGACGCACGCGCTGTTGCGGCCACCCCCAGATGCTCCATCAACGGTTTGGCGCAGTGATGCCCAGCCCGCACGGCAATGCCTTTTTTGTCGAGAATGGTCGAGATGTCATGCGCATGCGCCGCGCCGTCCATGGTCAGGGAAAAGATCGCTGCTTTGCCCGGCGCAGAACCCTGCACATTCACCCAGTTCAGCCCCGCAAAGCGCTCCGCCGCATAGGCCGCCAGATCCGCCTCATGGGCGGCGATGTTTTCCATGCCAAGACCCATCATATATTCAAGTGCTGCGCCCATGCCGATGGTTTGCACGATGCCCGGCGTGCCCGCTTCAAACTTCAACGGCCCGCTGGCATAGGTCACAACCTCTTTGCACACGTCGTCAATCATGTCGCCGCCGCCCATAAAGGGCTGCATTTCATCCATGCGGTCTTTCGCGACGTAAATCGCACCGGACCCCGAGGGACCATAAAGCTTGTGGCCGGTGATGGCGTAGAAATCACAGCCCAAATCCTGCACATCGACAGGCATATGCACCGCACCCTGCGAGCCGTCCACCAGCACCGGAACACCACGCGCTTTGGCGCCAGTACAGATCGCTTTCACATCGACGACGGTGCCCAACACGTTGGAACATTGCGTGACCGCAATCAGCCGGGTTTTATCGGTGATCGCGTCCAGAACCTTTTGCGGATCAAGTGACCCATCAGCCTCCGGATCAACCCATTTCAGCACCACCCCAAGCCGTTCACGCAGGAAATGCCACGGCACGATATTGGCGTGATGTTCCATGGTCGACAGGATGATTTCATCCCCGGCTTGCACGCGTGGTGCTGCCCAGGCGTAAGAGACCATATTGATCCCCTCGGTGGTGCCAGAATTAAAGATAATCTCGTCTTCAGACCCTGCGTTCAGGAACCGCTGAACAATCCCCCGAACCGCCTCATAGCGTTCCGTTGATAGGTTTGAAAGGTAATGTAAGCCACGGTGAACATTGGAATATTCCTCAGCGTAGCCCCGCGTGATCGCATCAATCACCACCTGCGGTTTCTGCGCCGATGCGCCATTGTCCAGATAGGTCAGCGGCTGGCCGTTCACCTCACGCGACAGGATCGGAAAGTCGGCGCGGATTTTTGTGATATCAAACATGCTTACACTCCCATCTCAATGGGTTCGACACCCATGAGGACAAGCAGGAAAGACAGTGCAAACACTGCCAAAATTAATACGGTAATGATGGAGGCAAAGACCAGCCCCGCGGACCTAAACCCATGGCTTTCGGCGGTGAAATGGCTGAGGATCCAAAAGAACAGAACCGAGCTCATCACCATCAAAATGCCCGCCATTGCTGGGGCAAACAGCGAAAAGACGAGCGTGGCAGTTTGGAACCCAAGCAGCACAAATTCCAGCCAAATCGCAATGGTGATCGCGTCATCCAAACTTCCCTGTCCACCGGCCATGCGCCCCAGCAGATAGATGGCCCAGACGCCAACGCTCAGGAACACCCCTTCGAGCACCCCAAGGGTCATTGGATTGGACAGAATGGGGCCAAACATGGCCGCATCAACAGGGTAAATCACATGGCTGACCACGCCAAGAATGGCCGCCAAAACAACCATCAACAAAAGCACCAGCCAGCGCACCTTGCGCGCGACCGGCAGATCAAACAGATCACGCGCCACTTTGCGCGGCTCGGGGATGGTTTGCAGCACCATGCCAAACAGATATCCAGGGGTGAATTGCATCAGCGCGGCCATTCCGCTTGTCGAAAGTTCAGCGACCAAAAGGCGATGAACGCCACAAGGGCGATCAACCCGGTGATTTGGAGCTGCACACTTGGGCCGATAAAACCCGCAACCAGACCCCACAACAGCCACAAGGGGCTGGCGCAAAGCAGCGCCCAAAACAGCGCAAATCGCGCGCCAAATGCGGTGCCTTTTCCGCCAAAGGGTTTCGACAAAATATGCGTCAGCGTGCCCAGACCATAAAGCACCAGCGGCATGATAAAGACCCAGCCCAAAAGGGCCGCCCCCATCAGCATGTTCAGCTCTTGCCCCGTTTCAAACGCCTCGCGCGCAAGGCGCGGCATTTGCGCAGAAAACACCAAGAGGCAG
>DDMF01000079.1:3474-9077 GCA_002340515.1 Rhodobacteraceae bacterium UBA2553
GATGGCGAGCGCGCGATCTTCACGCACCCCATGTCCCAAACGACGGTCAAACACCTCGCGCGGGGTGCGGTAGCTTTTCAGCACATCTTGCATGACCGACATGGGCCTGCCCTTTCCTCAGCGCCGCGCGATCAGCCGCGGTGACGCTCCAGCCACGCTTCCAGACGCGATACGATATCATCGGCGATGTCCGCATCTTCGATTTCCTCGATCGTGTCCGCCAAAAAGGCCAGCACCAACAGGTCGGTGGCAATGCGCTCCGGAACCCCGCGCGAGCGCAGGTAAAACAGGGCTTCTTCGTCAATCGCACCCGAGGTCGACCCATGCGAACAGGCCACATCATCGGCATAAATCTCAAGCTCGGGCTTGGCAAGGAACTGTGCGTCCTCATCCAGCAACAAGGATTGCGACTTTTGGTAGCCATCGGTTTTCTGCGCCCCAGCTTTCACAAGGATCTTGCCTTGGAAAATGCCCGTGGCGCCGTTTTTCAGCACCTTTTTAAACACCTGACGGCTTTCACAATTCACCGCATCATGGGTGACAAACACCGTGTCATCATGCAGGAATTCACCGTCGGCCCCATCGCCAAGCGCGGCCCCGGCCACATGGGCTTTGGCGTCATCGCCCAAAATCTCAATCACACATTCGTTGCGGGTGAGCATGCCATTGACGGCCATGGTGAAGCTTTTGAACACGCTTTCACGCCCCAGACGTGCAAAGATATGGGTCAGCACGTGGCGGCCATGATCACGACCTTGCGCGCGCACATGGTGGAATGACGCGCCATCCGCCACGTCGATTTCGGTGACCATCGACAGGCGCGCCGCGGCGGTGCCGTTTTCCAAAAGCGTCAAGGATGCGCCCTCTTCCACTTTCACCACATGGTGCAAAATGGCGTCGGAAGTATCTGAGAAATGGCGATACATCACGCTGACCGGGCGCGACACTTTGCCGGTCGCCCGGATCAAAACGCCGTCCGTTGCCATGGCTGAGTTATATGCCGCCAAAGGCCGGTCCACAGGGTTGTGACCACGGGTCTCAAGCGCACCATACAGGCTGCTGGCCCAGTGAATGTCCGCTTTTGCGGCGTCCGAAAGGCGTTCAATCTCAAGCCCTTCGCCAGACAGATCATCCGAGGCTTCCGCGTCAAACACACCGTCGACAAAGACTATTTTCAACCGGTCCACCGCATGAAAAACGGGCTGTTCATCACCATAATCAAACGCAGAGGCCGGGGCAGCCTGATCCGCGATCAACGCATCCGGGCGGGTCCATTTCCAATATTCATCACGGCGTTTCGGCAGACCCATTTGCGTCAAACGGGCTGCCGCCTCGGTCCGGGCTTTGGCCAACCACGCGCCAGAGGCGGGGCGCACCTGGGCTGAAATCAGCCCTTCTTGTTGTGGTACAGGTGAATTTACGGGGCTACTCATGCGTCCAGCTCCGCCAGAATGTCGGCATAACCGTTGTTTTCAACTTCCAACGCCAGCTCGGGACCGCCAGATTTCACAATGCGACCGCGCGCCATGATGTGCACGACGTCCGGTTTGATGTGGTCCAAAAGACGCTGATAATGGGTGATCACCAAGAACGACCGCCCTTCGGCACGCAGGGCATTCACGCCCTCAGACACAAGTTTCATCGCATCCACGTCCAAACCGGAATCGGTCTCATCCAAGATGCACATCTTTGGCTCAAGCATCGCCATCTGCAGGATTTCATTGCGCTTTTTCTCGCCGCCCGAAAAGCCGACATTCACCGGACGCTTCAGCATATCCGCGTCGATCTTCAGATCTTTGGCTTTTGCACGAATGAATTTCAGGAAATCAGCGGCGGACATTTCATCCTCGCCACGTGCCTTGCGCTGTGAATTCACCGCCGTGCGCAGGAAGGTCATATTGCCCACACCGGGAATTTCCACCGGGTATTGAAACGCCAGAAACAGACCCGCGGCGGCACGCTCTTCGGGCTCCATATCCAACAGATCTTCCCCATCCATCGTCGCCGACCCAGCGGTCACCTCATATCCGTCACGCCCCGAAAGCACATAAGACAGCGTCGATTTGCCCGAGCCATTTGGCCCCATGATGGCATGCACTTTCCCGGCAGGCACTTCCAGATCCACACCCTTGAGGATTTGCTTATCTTCATCTTCAAGTTTGACTTCCAAGCCTTTGATGCTCAGCATATTTTCTTCCTTCGCGTCTCTCTTAGGGGCGTGCCCCAAAACCAATTTCAGAGCTGATCATCCAGCCTATTTTACCGTGACAGCTGTGCCCGATGCTGACACCATCAACATCGAATTGCCCACAACTTCATAATCCAAATCAACGCCCACAACGGCGTTTGCACCCTTTTCCCGGGCACGATCTTCAAGCTCGCGCAGCGCCGTGTCGCGTGCGTCCTGCAATTTGCTTTCATAAGCGCCCGATCGCCCGCCAACGATATCGGTGATCGAGGCAAACACATCGCGCACCACGTTGGCGCCCATGATCGCCTCGCCCACGACAATACCGTGATACTGCGCAATGGCGCGTCCTTCGATGCTTGGTGTGGTGGTGACAATCATGATTTTTCCCTTCAAATCCAGAAACTTACAGACCGATATTTACATCCATCGGTTCATCGCCTTCAGCATGAGGCGCGCGGCAACAAAGCCCAGCACAATCCCGCCGCCAACCCAATACATCGGGTTCAAAAGCTCGCGTGGATTGAGGTTCACAATGATCACCCCGGCCAGACCGCCCAATGTCGGCATGACAAAGGGAATGACCGCTTGGATCTTTTCCAAAAGGTTTTGTCCTTGCGCCACTAGCCCACAGACCCCTCAAGCGAAATCGCCACAAGTTGTTGGGCTTCCATGGCAAATTCCATCGGCAACGCCTGAAGCACCTCTTTGGCAAACCCATTCACGATCAGCGCCACAGCTGCTTCTTCGTCCATCCCGCGCTGGCGACAATAGAACATCTGTTCCTCATCCACCTTCGACGTTGTGGCCTCATGCTCAACTCGGGACGAGTTGTTCTTGACCTCAATATAAGGCACCGTATGCGCCCCGCACTTATCCCCGATCAAGAGGCTGTCACATTGGGTGTAATTGCGCGAGTTTTTCGCCTTAGGATGCATCGACACAAGCCCGCGATAGGTGTTTTGCGCATGACCTGCCGAGATGCCCTTCGAAACGATCCGCGATTTACTGTCGCGGCCCAGATGCACCATTTTTGTGCCGGTATCCGCTTGTTGATAGTTATTCGTGATCGCGATCGAGTAAAACTCGCCCTGGCTTTCCGCCCCGCGCAAGATGCAGGACGGGTATTTCCACGTCACAGCCGACCCGGTTTCCACCTGCGTCCACATCACTTTTGAACGGTCGCCACGGCAATCCGCGCGTTTGGTCACAAAGTTATAAATGCCGCCCTTGCCGTTTTCATCACCAGGATACCAGTTCTGCACGGTCGAGTATTTCACCTCGGCGTCTTCCTCGATGATGATCTCCACCACAGCGGCGTGCAGCTGCGCCACATCGCGTTGTGGTGCTGTACAGCCCTCAAGATAGCTCACATAGCTGCCCTTGTCGGCGATGATCAGCGTGCGTTCAAACTGGCCGGTGTTTTCCGCATTGATACGGAAATAGGTCGACAGCTCCATCGGGCAACGCGTGTTCGGCGGAATATACACAAACGACCCGTCCGAGAACACGGCCGAATTCAGCGTCGCATAGTAATTATCCGACACCGGAACCACGGAGCCGAGGTATTTTTTCACCAGCTCAGGATGGTCGCGGATCGCTTCTGAAATAGAACAGAAAATCACTCCGGCCTTCTTCAGTTCGGCCTGAAACGTGGTGCCCACAGACACGGAATCAAACACCGCATCCACCGCCACTTTGCGGCCCTCAGCGGGGATATCTTCCGCGCCCTCAACACCCGCAAGGATCATCTGTTCCTTCAACGGAATGCCAAGTTTCTTGTAGGTTTCCAAAAGCTTGGGATCAACATCATCAAGGCTTTCGGGTTTTTTCTCCATCGATTTCGGACGCGCGTAATAATACTGGTCCTGAAAATCAATCTCTGGGTAATTGAGCAAAGCCCACGACGGCTCGTCCATCTTTTCCCAACGCTCAAACGCAGCCAGACGCCATTCGGTCATCCATTCGGGCTCTTCGTTTTTGTCGGAAATCAACCGGACGATATCGGGGTTCACGCCCTTGGGCGCATACTCCATCTCGATCTCGGTTTCCCAGCCGTATTTGTAGTTCCCCGCGAGCGATTTCACCGCCTCAACGGTTTCTTCCTCGACGCCTTCTTTGACGTTCAGATCATCCAAACCAGCCATGTCACCCTTTCAATCCACTACCCGTTTCGGGCGCGGAATTTCGCATATTCACGACCCCAGGCATCGGCAAATGCCAGGATCTCTTCCTCACATGTCGAGGCGCCGATAGATACGCGGATCGCGCAGGCGGCCTCTGTCTCACTAAAACCCATTGCGCGCAAGGCGGCGCTGGATTTGACCTTCCCCGATGAACATGCAGAGCCGGCCGAAATGGCAAATCCTGCAAGGTCCATCACCATCACTTGTGTCGCACCTTTCCAGCCGGGCGCGATGAAACAAGAGGTGTTCGGAAGCCTGTTCGCATCATTCCCGACAAAAATAGTGGATTTTTCCGATTCCGCAATGGTCTTTTCTAGAATCTTTCTAAGTTTTGCGATCCGTTCGCAACTGCCACCCTCAATCTCACGCTGGGCCGCCTTGGCCGCCGCGGCAAAGCCCGCGATGCCGATGACATTCTCAGTCCCTGACCGGCGGCCCATTTCCTGCCCGCCGCCTTTGATCTGCGCGGCCAGATCGGTGCCGCGCTTGACCACCAAAGCGCCGATGCCTTTTGGCCCGCCCAATTTATGCGCCGAGACCATCGCCATCTGCGCCCCGCACCAATTGAACGCAAAGGGAATTTTGCCAAAAGCCTGTGTGGCATCGGTTAGCAAAAGCCCCTCGGGCAGTTTTTGGATCACCCCGGTTTCTGAATTGGCCAGCTGGATCGCAGAGATCCCCGGCGCATCGGTGGAAATCAAACCGTTGCTATCAACAGGCAAATCTTCAACACACCACGACCGCACCGCATCATGTTCCACCCCGGAACACCGCGCATCCTGACCCGTCAGGGCCAAAGCCGCAGCCTCAGTCGCCGAAGATGTAAAGATAATATCCGCGCCCTCAGCCCCCAAACAGACCTCTAAATCCTTGCGCGCCTGCTCAATCAACCCCTTGGCCGCCCGCCCTTCGGAATGCACCGAAGACGGGTTGCCCAGCACATCCATCGCCGACATCATCGCCCCCCGCGCCTCATCGCGCAGCGGTGTTGTGGCGTTCCAATCGAGGTAAACGCGCGCCATGATGTGATCCTTTACTCAGATAAATAGGGGTAAGGGGTGTTATTCCTCGTCCACCACCGAAAACAATGTCGGCACGGCGGGGCATGGGGTCAGTTCGTTCTTCACCACATCCGACAGGCGGGTTTGGTGAAGGAATACATAGACATGCGCCGACAGACCCTCCCACAGACGGTTGGTCATGCTCTGCGCGCGCGACCCCGATTGCCC
>DDMF01000078.1:0-2521 GCA_002340515.1 Rhodobacteraceae bacterium UBA2553
AAACAAGGGGCGGTTCAGATCAATGGACAGCGTGAGGTGATGACCCGCGTGCGTGTCAATCTCGGCCCTTTTGCCCTCAATCCGGGCGCGCGCACCGGGGATTTCCCGCCAATCCTCATCAACAAACGGATAGATCAACTGACCGCCGATCATATGTTCCTGCATCAAGGTTCCCATGGTGTTGACCACTTCAAACCCGCCCATCGCATCCAGCGCCCCCGCGCAAGCCAGCGCGATATACCAGCCCATCGAGTTTCCAGTGACCGCAAGGATATCAATGCGTTCCCGGTCAATGGCCAGAAAATCCGCATAGGCACAGGCGTGGATCAGCCCGCTGGCATTGTCACCGCGGGTGTGGGTTGCGCCGGAAAACCGCTCGGCCCCGTCGAGTGCGGATAGGGCCTCTTGCCCCATCCCTTGCCGAAACGCGTCAAACCGCGCCATCAACGCGCGTTGGTCCCCATGGTGACGGGCGAAATACCCCAATTCATCCCGGTTATAGGTGCCGCGCCCGGGGGCGACGACCACGGCTGTCTTCTTACGCTCGTTCATGATGTGCTCCACAATTTGCGCGCGGCCTCGGCGATGCTGATCCGCGACGGCATGGTGGCCGCATAGGCCGGGCCGGTGGCGATAAAGCTGTCCTCAGCGGCAAGGCGCGCGTGGGGCAGGGAGGTCTTTTCTGCAAGCAGTGCCATCAAGGCCTCCGACTGGCTTCCAGTGCTGCGACACTCATCCACAATCAGAACTTTCTCAGCCCCTTCAAGCGCGTCTACGATGCCTCCCACCGGCAAAGGCGCCAGCCAGCGCATGTCAATCACGCGGGTTTCAATGCCCTGATCGGCCAGATCCAACGCGGCTTGCGTCGACAAATACCGCCCGTTTCCATAGGTCAGGATCGCCAAGGGGCCGTCGCCATGCACACCCACTTCACCCAATCCAATCCGCCGGTCAGGGGCAGGATAAGTCGCCATCCAACCACCGTCTTTCTCATCCATCAAATCCCGCATCGGATAAAGCGCGATGGGTTCCACCATCACCACCACACGCGCCTCTTCACGCGCCAGGCGCATGCATTCGCGCATCATCATCGCCGCCTCATCCCCGCGCGACGGGCAGGCAATGATCAACCCCGGAATATCGCGCAGCACAGCCAGGGAATTGTCGTTGTGGAAATGCCCGCCAAAGCCCTTTTGATAGCCAAGCCCGGCAATGCGCAGCACCATCGGGTTGGTGAATTGCCCGTTTGAGAAGAACGGCAGGGTCGCCGCTTCACCACGCAACTGATCCTCAGCATTATGCAAATAGGCCAGAAACTGGATCTCAGGCATCGGGATAAACCCGTTATGCGCCATGCCAATCGCCAGCCCCAAAATGCTCTGCTCATCCAACAAAGTGTCGATCATCCGGTCGGGGCCAAAGCGATCCACCAGCTTTTGTGTGACACCATAAACGCCCCCCTTTCGCCCCACATCTTCGCCCATCATCGCGATCTCGCCATGTTCAAGCATCAGATCGGTCAGCGCCCAATTCAGCAAGCGAGACATCGGTTGTGGGTTGTCCATCTGTTTGATGTCACTGCCAAAAACATCTTCACGGGCCTCGGATGACGGCCCGTTTGTGGGCGCACATTCACGCTTCGGCGGGATGATCGACGCCATCACATCCGCTGCCGTTTTCAAGCGGGGTCGGGTGATCACCTCTTCTGCGACGCGGGTGCATTGATCCTCGGCCTCTTGATAAATCGCCAAAACCTCATCCGCCGTCAGCGCCCCATGCTGGATCAAAAGCCGCGCGGAATGCAGCAAAGGATCATCCGCCTCCCAGCCCTCAAAGATGTCTTTCGTCAGATAGGTTTGCTGCATGTCTGACCCAGCATGGCCATAAAGCCGCACCAGGTTCAGATGCAAAAATGCGGGCTTTTTGCGGGCGCGCACATACTCCGCCGCCTCACGCGCCACGCGGAATGTGTCGTATAGATCCAGCCCATTGGCTTTGAAGTATTTCAACCCCGGTTTCTGGGCGTAATTGGCCGCAACCCAGCCCCCCGGCGTGCGGGTGGAAATGCCAATGCCGTTGTCTTCGCAGACAAACAATAGCGGCAGGGGGACCGATTGATAAGACGTCCAGCAGGCAGTGTTAATCGCCCCTTGCGCGGTTGAATGGTTGGATGAGGCGTCGCCAAAAGAACACATCACAAGCCCATCATCGGGGATCTGTTGATGCTCGCATGTGTGCCGTTTTCCAAGCCCAATGGAATAGGCCGCCCCCACCGCCTTGGGCAGGTGGCTTGCAATGGTCGATGTCTGTGGTGGGATCGAAAGTGCTTTTGATCCCAAAACCTTATGACGCCCGCCGGAAATGGGGTCGTCCGTTGAGGTCGCAAAGCTCAACAACATATCCCACGCAGGCGTGGCGCCCGGAACCTGCGCCGACCGCATCGTCTGAAACGCCCCGTCGCGGTAGTGTAAAAACGCCATGTCGCTGGGGCGAAGGGCGGCGGCCACCGCCGCCATGCCTT
>DDMF01000078.1:2540-2758 GCA_002340515.1 Rhodobacteraceae bacterium UBA2553
GTAATAGCCTTCGCCCGCCGCCTGCATTTTGCGCGAGCGACGATCAAGGTTTCGGCTCAAACATTGCGCCCGAAAAATCGCCACGGCCTCGGTTGCCGCTAATGGTCCAGAGGCCGGCCGGCCATCCGGAAAAACACCCCGTGCCAACGCGTCCCGAAACGCCTGATCTACAATATCCGCACGATCCATTGCTGCTTTGCCTTTTTCTTGTTCCAAAT
>DDMF01000043.1 GCA_002340515.1 Rhodobacteraceae bacterium UBA2553
GCCGTGTGCAGGCCGCCGAAGCCGAGGCCGACAAATGCTGGCGCTGGTTTCGCGTTGCCATGGGACTGGTCAGCCAATCGCCGCGCCCGCACCGCCCATTTGCTCATCTTGATGTCCCTCAACTTGATGTCCCTCAACCGGATGGGGCCGCCCCGGAACGCCAGTCTGACACCGCGGGGTGACCGCCCGGTTAAAGCGTTTCGAGATTAAGTTGGATCACAACTTGATTTCGAAACGCCCACATCATTGATAGGTTCCGCGCGTTTCGACATATTGTCGTGCCTCAACAATAAGTCGAAACGCTTTCAAGTGCCAAACGAAAAACGCCGCCCAATGAGGCGGCGTTTTCTTTGGCTGTTACCGTGTTTACATCGCTTGCAGCGGCTGCACCTCAATCTCGCGTTCCAGGCGGGCTTTCATCGCACGCGCGGCGGCGTGGCTGGCGGCCAGTGTGGTGAAATACGGGATCTTATCCATCAAGGCGACGTTGCGCATTTTGCGCGAGTCATTGATCGACTGGGTGCCTTCGGTGGTGTTCATGACCAGATGGATGTCGCCATCTTTCATGTGATCGACGATGTTTCGGCCCGGCTCATAAACCTTATTCACCTCTTCGGCCTCGACCCCGTTTTCCTTGAGGAAACTCGCGGTGCCATGGGTTGCGATGATGGCAAAGCCCAAATCTTTCAAGATCTTAGCGGTATCCACCAGTTGTTCAGTTTTGTCAGAGGACTTGATCGACAGGAACACTTTCCCCTCGGTCGGCAAGATTGTACCTGCGCCCAACTGCGCCTTCAGGAAGGCCATCGCAAAGCTTTTGTCCGCGCCCATGACTTCGCCGGTGGAGCGCATTTCTGGCCCAAGCAGGGTGTCAACGCCGGGGAAGCGGGCAAAAGGCAGCACCGCCTCTTTCACCGCAAAGGTGTCGATCTCGGGGTCAACCAGATCAAAGGCGTCAAGCTTTTCACCCGCCATCACCCGCGCCGCAATGGCCGCGATTGGGCTTTGCACCGCTTTGGCCACGAAAGGCACGGTGCGCGAGGCGCGTGGGTTCACTTCGATCAGGTAGATCTCATTGTCTTTCACCGCGAATTGCACATTCATCAGACCAACCACATTCAGGCCAATCGCCAAAGCGTGGGTCTGTTTGCGCAGCTCAAGAATGATCTCTTTCGACAGCGAGTAGGGCGGCAGGGAGCAGGCACTGTCGCCGGAATGCACGCCGGCCTCTTCGATGTGCTGCATGATGCCCGCGACGTGCACGTTTTCGCCGTCTGAAATCGCATCAACATCCACCTCAATCGCGCCCGCCAGATAGCTGTCGAGCAGGACCGGGCTGTCGCCCGACACCACAACCGCCTCGGCGATGTAGCGTTCCAATTGTGGTGTGTCGCGTACGATTTCCATCGCGCGGCCACCCAGAACATAGGACGGTCGGATCACCAGCGGATAGCCGATGTCTTTTGCGATTTCCATGGCTTCGGCGTCGGTGGACGCGATGCCGTTATGGGGCTGTTTCAGGCCCAGCTGGTTGACCAGAGCCTGGAACCGCTCGCGGTCTTCGGCCAGATCAATCGCGTCAGGCGTGGTGCCAAGGATCGGGATGCCCGCATCCTCAAGATCATTTGCAAGCTTCAGCGGGGTTTGCCCGCCGAACTGAACAATCACCCCGTGCAAAGTGCCGTTTTCCTGTTCCACGCGCAGGATTTCCATCACATGTTCAAAGGTCAGCGGTTCAAAATACAAGCGATCCGAAGTGTCATAATCGGTCGACACGGTTTCGGGATTGCAGTTGATCATGATCGTCTCATACCCCTGCTCGGTCAGCGCGTAACAGGCGTGACAGCAGCAGTAATCAAACTCAATCCCTTGGCCGATCCGGTTAGGACCGCCGCCCAGAATGACCACTTTTTTGCGGTCTGACGGGCGGGCTTCGCATTCCACCTCGCCCATCATCGGGGCCTCATAGGTGGAGTACATATAGGGGGTTTGTGCTTCAAATTCCGCGGCACAGGTGTCGATGCGTTTAAAGACCGCATTCACGCCAGCCTTACGGCGCGCGCCACGCACGTCGGTTTCTTTAAAGCCGGTCAGTTTGGCCAGACGGGCATCCGAGAAGCCAAGCATCTTGAGCTTGCGCAGGCCCGCTTCATCCGACGGCAGGCCGTTTTCTTTCACGCCATTTTCCGCGTCAATTATTTCGCGGATCCGGTCCAAGAACCAAGGGTCAAAGGATGTGATCCGGTTGATTTGCGCGTTGGACATGCCGTGGCGCATCGCTTGGGCGATTTTCAGGATCCGGTCGGGGCGCTGTTCGGAAATGGCCTTGATGATCGCGGCCTCTTCTGGCGCGCCGGGGATCTCAATCTCATCAAATCCGGTCAGGCCGGTTTCCAATGACGCCAGTGCCTTTTGCATCGATTCGTGGATGGTGCGGCCGATCGACATCACCTCGCCCACGGATTTCATCGCGGTGGAGAGTTCGGGTTTTGATCCGGGGAATTTCTCAAACGCAAAGCGCGGGATTTTGGTGACCACATAGTCGATGGTCGGCTCAAATGAGGCGGGCGTGACTTTGGTGATGTCATTGTCAAGCTCATCCAGCGTATAGCCCACGGCGAGTTTCGCAGCGATCTTGGCAATCGGGAAGCCGGTGGCTTTGGACGCCAAGGCGGATGAGCGCGACACGCGCGGGTTCATTTCGATCACAACCATACGGCCGTCCGCCGGGTTCACCGCCCATTGCACGTTGGAGCCTCCGGTTTCCACGCCAATTTCGCGCAACACATTGATCGAATGGGTGCGCATCAGTTGGTATTCTTTGTCGGTCAGCGTCAGCGCCGGGGCCACCGTAATGCTGTCGCCGGTGTGCACGCCCATCGGGTCGATGTTTTCAATCGAACAGACGATAATCGCGTTGTCAGCGGTGTCGCGCACCACCTCCATCTCATATTCTTTCCAGCCCAAAAGGCTTTCGTCGATCAGGATCTGATTGACGGGCGAGGCGTCAAGGCCGGTGCCACAGAAATGGATGTATTCTTCTTTGTTATAGGCCACGCCGCCGCCGGTGCCGCCCATGGTAAA
>DDMF01000004.1:0-221 GCA_002340515.1 Rhodobacteraceae bacterium UBA2553
GGGCGGTCAGAATGGGGGCGCTCATGCGGGTTCCTCCGATACGGGCTGGCCGTTTTTAAGCGGGCGGTGGCACAAAGCCTCACCCAATTCTGCGCTGGCTTTGGAAGGCTGGGTGGTGTGGCACAGGTCATCAGCAAAGGCGCAGCGGGGCGAGAAAAGACACCCTTTTGGCCGGTCAAATTGCCCCGGAACAACGCCCGCGATGGTCGGCAGGTGTTTGC
>DDMF01000004.1:328-6439 GCA_002340515.1 Rhodobacteraceae bacterium UBA2553
ACGCCCATGTCATGGGTGATCAGGATCAACGCCATGCCTTCGGTTTTTTGCAGGTCAATCAAAAGATCAAGGATCTGCGCCTGAATGGTCACATCAAGCGCCGTTGTGGGTTCATCCGCAATCAGCAGTTTGGGTTTACATGCAAGCGCCATGGCGATCATCACACGCTGGCTCATTCCGCCCGACAATTGGTGCGGGAAGGCGGACAGGCGCTTGGCCGGATCGGGAATGCCGACCTGATCCATCAGCTCAACCGCGCGAGCTTGCCGTTCCGCACGGTTCAGAGGGGTATGCTGGCGCAGCACCTCTTTGATCTGGCGCCCCACGGTGTAGCAGGGGTTCAGCGACGACATCGGTTCCTGAAAAATCATCGACACGTCTTTGCCGATGATTTTGCGCCGGTCGCGGGCGGACATTTTCAACAGGTCTTGCCCGTCAAATTCCATTTTTTCGGCGGTGATATTGGCGGTCCAGGGCAAAAGCCCCATCATCGCCAACATCGACACGGATTTACCGGATCCACTTTCGCCCACGATGGCGCGAAGGTCCCCCGCCTCGACGGTCATATCCACGCTGTCCACGGCCCGGAACGGACCGTTTGCGGTGCGGAACTCTACGGTGAGGTTTTTTATCTCTAAAAGGCTCATGCGTCAGCTCCGCTTTAGTTTCGGATCAAGCGCGTCGCGCAGACCGTCACCCATAAGGTTGATGGCAAGAACGGCGATCAGGATACAGAGGCCCGGCATGGTTACAACCCACCACGCGCGCAGGATAAATTCACGCGATTCCGCAAGCATCGTGCCCCATTCTGGTGTGGGCGGCTGGGCCCCCATGCCAAGAAAGCCAAGCGCCGCTGCGTCCAAAATAGCGGAGGAAAACGACAGGGCGGCTTGCACAATGATCGGCGCCAAACAGTTGGGCAACACGGTGACAAACATGGTGCGCAAGCGCCCAGCCCCGGCCACGCGACCGGCGGTCACATAGTCTTTCGTGCGCTCTGACAACACGGCGGCACGCGTCAGGCGCACGAAATGCGGCTGAAGCACCAAGGCAATCGCAATCATCGCATTGATCAGTGACGGCCCAAGAATGGCCACCAGCACAAGCGCCAGCAAAAGCGATGGGAAGGACAGGATGATGTCCATCAGACGCATGATCAGCGTGTCCACCCATTTTGGCGCAAACCCGGCAATCACGCCGATGATCACGCCAAAGAACGATGCAATCGACACAACAATCACACCGATGAAGAATGAGAACCGCGCGCCGAACAGCAAACGTGACAGCATATCACGGCCAAGGGGATCAGTGCCCAAAAGGAACTCAGTTGATCCGCCGTCTTGCCAAAACGGGGGCTGCAACAGGTGGTCGCGGAACTGTTCATTTGGCGTATAGGGGGCCAAAAGCGGGGCGATCAAGGCAACGATGAAAAACGCCGCAAAGATATACATGCCAACGACGGCACCCCGGTTTTCGCGGAAATAGCTCCAGAACTCGCGCAGCGGGCCGGGAGGTTCGGGCAGATTGGTTGATGTATCGGTCATCCTTTAGCCCTTTCTGATCTTGGGGTTGATCCAGCCGTAAAGCACGTCAACGGTAAGGTTCACGATCATAATGATCGACGCAATCATAAGCAGACCGCCTTGAACGACCTGATAGTCGCGGCGGAAGATGCTATCGACCATCCACTTGCCGATGCCCGGCCAGCTGAAGATCGTTTCGGTCAGGATCGCGCCGGCCATAAGTGTGCCGATCGACAGGCCAATCACGGTGATCACCGGGATCATGGCGTTCCTAAGCGCGTGTTGACCGTTGACCTTAAGCGGCGACAGACCTTTGGCACGCGCGGTACGCACGTAATCTTCGCCGAGCACTTCGAGCATCGCGGATCGCGTTTGGCGGGCGATAATGGCCAGCGGAATGGTCGCCAGAACAATTGTCGGCAGGATCAAGTGCCGCACGGCCGACAGGAACGCACCTTTTTGCCCCGACAAAAGACTGTCGATCAGCATAAAGCCGGTGACATTGTCGAAGAAGAACATGAAGGAAATCCGCCCCGACACTGGCGTCCATCCAAGACCGGATGAGAACACGATGATCAAAAGGAGCGCCCACCAGAAAATTGGCATCGAATAGCCAACCAAAGCAGTGGTCATCAGCGCCTGATCAAAGAATTTTCCCCGGTTCACGGCGGCAATCACACCCGCTGGAATGCCAAGGGCAACCGAAAGGATGATTGCGCAAAGCGACAGTTCGACTGTTGCAGGGAAGAGCGCAAAGAACTCGGTCACAACCGGTTTCTTGGTCACGAAAGACGTGCCCAGATCGCCCTGCAGCACGCCGCCGAGGTAATCGATGTATTGGCGCCAGATGGGCTGATCAAAGCCGAATTGTTTGATCAGTTCGGCATAACGCTCTTCTCCGACGCCACGTTCCCCTGCCAAAAGCAGGATCGGGTCACCGGGGAGAAGGCGGATGAAAACAAAAGAGACAATCGTGACACCAATGAAGGTGGGCACAAAAGTCAGCAATCTGCGCAGCAGAAAAGACAGCATGTGGATGGCTCGCGGTAAACTGGCTGGGGCGGGCACATGATGCGCCCGCCCCTGTTTGAGGTCATGGTGACCTGCTTATTTCAGGCTAACACCGTAGAAGATGTGACCGCCCAATGGGTCGATCTTATAGCCTTGCACCTCGTTGCGCAGTGGCATGTGAACGATCGAGTGAGCGATGGTTGCCCATGGCGCTTGCTCTTTGAACACAACCTGAGCTTCTTCATAAAGCGCGGTCCGTTTCGCGGGATCAGATTCCTGCTTGGCAGCATCGATCAGCTTTTGGAAAGGCTCGTGGCACCATTGTGCACGGTTCGAACCACCAACACCGTCACAGCCGAGAAGAACGGCCAGGAAGTTGTCGGGATCGCCGTTGTCACCGGTCCAACCCAGAAGCACAGCACCGTCACGGTCTTTGTCTTTCGAACGCGACAGGTATTCACCCCATTCGTAAGACACAACCTCAGCCTTGACGCCAACTTTGCCGAAATCCTCTTGGATCAGCTCAGCCATACGGCGGGCATTTGGGTTGTATGGACGCTGAACAGGCATGGCCCAGATCTTCATCTCAAGATCAGATACACCAGCGGCATCCAGCATGGCTTTCGCTTTTACCGGATCATACATGTCATCCTGAACCGCATCATTATACGACCAGATTGTTGGTGGGATCGGGTTTTTGGCGATTTGACCAGCACCCTGGAACACAACGTCGATGATCGCTTGTTTGTTCATCGCCATGTTCAGCGCTTTACGCACTTCGGGATTGTCAAACGGTGCAACCATGGAATTGTAGGCCAGATAGCCCACGTTCAGGCCTTCTTGCTCGGTCAGGTTGATGTCTGCATCCGCACGCATGGCTTCAACATCAGCCGGGTTTGGATAAGGCATCACGTGGCATTCGCCCGCTTTCAGCTTTTGATAGCGAACGGCCGCATCAGGTGTGATCGCAAAGATCAGATTGTCCACATCCGCTTTGCCGCGGAAAAAGTCAGGGTTCGCCGCATAACGGACAACCGCGTCTTTTTGGTATCCAACAAATTGGAACGGACCCGTGCCAACCGGCATTTGGTTCACGTTCTCAGGGGTGCCAGCCGCCAGCATAGCGTCTGCATATTCCTTGGACACAACAGATGCGAAATCCATGGCCAGGTTGGCGATCATTGGCGCCTCTGGGCGGTTCAGAACGAATTTCACTGTCAGGTCGTCAACTTTCACGATCTCTTTGATCAGCGAAGGCATCGACATGCCGTTGTAATATTCCCAAGTGCCGCCGGACACTTTGTTGAAGGGGTTGGCTTCGTCGCCCTGACGCTCAAACGTAAAGATCACGTCGTCTGCGTTCATGTCACGGGTTGGCGTGAAATATTCGGTGGTGTGGAATTTCACACCGGGACGCAGGTGGAATGTGTATTCCAGACCGTCCTCTGAAACGTCCCAGCTTTCGGCCAGACCAGGGATGACATTGGTGGTGCCAGTGTCAAATTCAGCCAAGCGGCTGTAGATCGCTTTTGACGACGCATCAAAGGTGGTGCCCGATGTATAAAGCGCGGCGTCAAACCCTTCGGGTGATCCTTCCGAGCAATAGACAAGGGTTCCATCGGCCATAGCAGTCGATGCGGTCAGCATCGCAGCAGCAGCAACGCTGGCCAGCTTAAAGTGTTTTTTCATGATATCCTCCCAATCATGTCTTCACGCCTTTTTGGCGCGGAATGGGGGCAGCTTATGATGGGGATTGCAGCAAATCAACACTGATATATCAGCAAAATATTTGACGCGTTAACAATACGTTACACAATTTGTTATCGCCATCATCACAAATATTGATCATTTGGTAAACTGCAAAGCCGGCGCCGACTCGCTTGACCAAAGGTAAACATCTTCCCGAACTGGCCGCTCACTGATATATAAGTGTCAAATCAGTTCAGCGAGTCGCCCATGACACAGCCCCCCAATCTCGCGACGCAAGCCTATCTTGCCATCGAAGAACGCATTGTCACCCTGCAACTTGAACCCGGATCCATCATCTCGGAGCGCAAGTTGATTGAGGTCACAAAAATGAGCCGCACCCCCCTGCGCGAGGCCATGCAACGCCTGTCTTGGGAAGGATTGATTGAGGTCCGCCCACGTTCTGGCATCAAAATCGCAGACATCCGCGCCGAAGATTGTTCCAAGGTGATCGAGCTGCGCAAAGTGTTGGAACCCCGCCTTGCCCGCGCCGCCGCCCGCTTTGCCACTCCGCGCCAATTGGAAGACGTGCGGATCAGCAAAGAGATGATGCGCGACAGCCTGCCAGACTTGAATGCAGAACTTTATCTAAAGGCCGACAAAGCCTTTGATCAGGCCATGACATCCGCTTGCGAAAACCAATATCTGAACAACATTCTTGGCCCGTTACAAACCCACGCGCGCCGGTTTTGGTATCGCTATTTTTCGCGCGACAGCATGAAACGGTTGGGCGAGGGGCATATCGCCGTGATGGATGCGGTGTTGGCCCGCGAAGATGTGCGCGCGTTTCAGGCGATGGAAACCATGATGGGGGTGATGGCCATTCAAGCGCAGGCGCTGAAAGACTAGCCGCCGTTACTGTGCGCCCCAAGTGTCTGACAAACGATACCCGCCGGGCCATGGATCTGATGGGTCGAGCATATGCTGATGGGTGCCAGTGATCCAAGCCCGTCCCGAAATCTCGGGCGTGATGGCAGCGCGTCCGTTTAGGTCAAACTCCGCCACGATACGCCCCTGAAATTCACTGTCGATGATCGACCGCGCCACATATCGGTCCTTAACGCCCATCTGGCCTTTCGCCAACAGCATCGCCATGCGCGCGGAAACACCGGTGCCGGTGGGCGAACGATCCACTTTTCCCGGTTTAATCGCCACCGCGTTTTTGCCGGTCAGCACATCGCCCTTACGCATCAGCGGCCCGGCGATCTGACAAAACGAGATATGCTTCCAATCGGTGACCGGATGCGAAAAGCCAAGTTGCTCATTTGCTGCGTCGGTGATTTTGGCCCCGGTACGCGCCAGATCCGCCGCCTCATCCGGGGTCAGCGCAAAGCCAAGATCAGCCGCATCGACAATCACAAAACTGTCCCCTCCAAAGGCAGTATCAACACGCAAGCTGCCGATCCCTTCAACCTCAATCATCACATCAAGCTTGTCTGCGAAACTCGCAACATTCTGCACGTTGATGCGTTCGGCTTTGCCGTCTTTGCATTCCGCCCGCACCCGCACCAAGCCACCGGGAGCCTCTAGCACCAAATGCGTTTCAGGCTCCACCATCGGCAGGATGCCACTGTCCAAAAGCACGGTCGCCACGCAGATCGAGTTTGACCCGGACATCGGCGGCGTGTCTTCAGGCTCCATAATGATCCACGCCGCATCCGCCTCGGGGTGTTTTGGCGGCACCAACAGGTTCACATGGCGAAAGACACCGCCGCGCGGTTCGTTCAATACGAACCGGCGCAAAGTATCATCCTCGGCAATCCAATTGCGTTGTTCCCAGATGGTGTCCCCGGGTGGCGGCATCACACCGCCCACGATCACATCCCCCACC
>DDMF01000004.1:6491-6627 GCA_002340515.1 Rhodobacteraceae bacterium UBA2553
TCTCCTTCGGCGTGGCAGGACACGACATGGATGGTTTTCGTTGATCGCATGGGATGTTCCTTAAAAACGCGTTGGGGAATAGGGCGCAAGATTGATCGCAGGCGCGACCCCTTGGGCAAGGCTCGCCACCAACTCC
>DDMF01000004.1:6652-7050 GCA_002340515.1 Rhodobacteraceae bacterium UBA2553
CCACCAACTCCCCGGTGCCTGCCGATTGGGTCAGGCCAAGGTGACCATGGCCAAAGGCATAGATCACACGCGGCGCCTTGGGGGATGCCCCAATCACCGGAAGGCTGTCGGGCATTGACGGGCGATATCCCATCCATTGCGTGCCTCCTTTGGTGTCGAGCCCCGGCATGAATTTCGCAGCCTTTTTCAACAGTATTTCTGCGCGCTTGTAATTCGGCGGCAGGTCAAGCCCGCCCAATTCCACGGCCCCGCCCACCCGGTAGCCATCATGATTTTTCGACAGGACAAACCCATGTGAGGCAAAGGTGATATGCGTGCGGATGTCCAGATTACGAGTGGTGAATGTCGTGTTGTACCCACGCTCGGTTTCCAGCGGCAAGCGGTCGCCCAATGTGGCG
>DDMF01000004.1:7073-21341 GCA_002340515.1 Rhodobacteraceae bacterium UBA2553
ATGATGGGACCACGCCCCCGCCGCAAGCACAACCTGGGCTGCACTCTCCACACCACTTTCATGCGTTACATCCACATATGTGTCTCTGTTTTGGAGGTTAGAGACTGTTTTGATGTCAATCACCCCACCTTTTTCGACAAACCGCGTCGCCAAATTCTGCGCCCAGGTTTTGGGATCTCGGGTGTTGAACCAGCCTGGCGTGTACCCTGCATGGGTGAAACGCGGCGACAGGCCTGGCTGAATTTCGGCAATTGCATCCGCGCCGTGAAGGATCTCGCACGGGATGCCCAATTCCTTGCGTTTTGCCCATATTGGCGCCGCTGCGTTATACTCTCGCATGCCTTCATAGACGCTCAATTGACCTTCACGATTGATCAGATCCGCATCCCCATCAGCCACCAATTGCCGTTCAAACGCAGCCTCGCAATGGCGCATCAAATCCAATTGCGCCTGAACCACAGCATCATACCGATCCCGCCAAGAGGCCCGCCAAAACCGCAACATCCACGGCGCAATTTTCAGCGCATAAGCTGGAGGAATAGACAAAGGGCCCAAAGGGTCCAGCAACCATTTGGGCGCCTTTTTCATGATACCAGGTGCAGCCAGCGGTTCGATTTCTGTGAACGCAAAGGCCCCGGCATTTCCGGAAGAGGCCTCTTCTGCGACCCCCACACGATCCCAGACTGTCACCCGCCGCCCCTGCGCCTGAAGGGCAAGGGCGGTGCTGATGCCAATAATACCAGCGCCAATTACAAGAACGTCATGCGTGGGGGATTGCGTCATCTGAAGCGCCTTTTTGCGATCATGTTAGGGCAACGTATAAGCGGTTTTCACACTTGTATAGAACTCAGCTGCATAAGCCCCTTGTTCGCGCGACCCAAAGCTGGACCCTTTGGTGCCGCCAAAGGGTACATGATAATCCACACCAGCGGTGGGCAAGTTCACCATGACCATACCCGCCTGCGCATTTGCCTTGAAGTGGCTGGCGTGTTTCAGCGACTGGGTGCAGATGCCCGATGACAAGCCGAACTCCGTATCATTGGCCACCGACAGCGCTTCGTCATAGTCGCGTACACGGATCACACTGGCGACGGGGCCGAACACCTCTTCACGGTTGATCCGCATGTCGTTGGTGGTCTCAGAGATCAACGCGGGGGACATGTAAAAGCCTTCGCTGGCGAGGCAAAGACGCTCACCGCCCAGCACTTTACCACCTTCTTTGACTGCAATAGAGACATATTCCAGATCCTGCGCGAGCTGCTTTTCATCCACCACAGGGCCCATCTGGATCCCCGTTTCAAGCGCATTTCCGACCTTAAGATTGGCGGCAGCGTCCGCCAATGCACCCACAAACTTGTCGTGAATCCCTTCGGTCACAATCAGGCGCGATGACGCAGTACAACGCTGGCCGGTCGAGAAAAACGCGCCGTTCAGACAGGCATCCACCGCCACATCCAGATCAGCGTCGTCCAACACAACCATCGGGTTCTTGCCACCCATCTCAAGCTGCACCTTCTTAAGGTTCGCCCCGCAAGCCGCCGCAATCCCACGCCCGGTCGGAACCGACCCGGTGAATGAAATTGCATTCACGCGCGGATCATCAATCATCTTTGGTCCGATCTCAGATCCCCGTCCCATGACAAGGTTAAAAACGCCTTCTGGCAAGCCCGAACGACTGATGATCTCTGCAATCGCCCATGCACATCCCGGCACCAATTCAGCCGGCTTCAGCACCACCGCGTTGCCATAGGCCAGCGCGGGGGCGATTTTCCATGCGGGGATCGCGATGGGGAAATTCCAAGGAGTGATCAGGCCAATCACACCAACCGGGAACCGGGTGACATCAACATCAACGCCGGGGCGAACAGATGCCAGACGGTCTCCGGTTTGCCGCAGGGTTTCGCCTGCGAAGAACTTGAAAATCTGCCCGGCGCGCGCGGCTTCTCCGATGCCTTCGGGCAGGGTTTTGCCCTCTTCCCGAGACAGCAACCGACCCAGCTCTTCTTTGCGAGCCAGAATTTCAGAGCCGATAAAGTCAAGGACATCAAAGCGCTGTTGCGGGGTGGATTTGCCCCAAGCTGGTGCCGCTTGATGCGCCGCGGAAATCGCCTGATCCAACTCCGCCGCACCGCCCTTTGCGGCGACACCAACAAGATCAGAAATATCCGATGGGTTGATGTTGTTCACACCCTCTGTGGTCTCGTGCCACGCGCCAGCAATATAGTTTTTGAAGTCCATAATAGTCTCTATTCCCCAGTTTAGGCTCTTATTCCACCCCGATAAGGGTCATTGTCTGAAAAGAGCAATGTGGTTTCTGAGGTGACATAGGCCGCCCCTTCGATGGTCACGATGATGCCCGTGTCGCCAGGCACGTAAGTCAGATCATAGGTGCTTCCGATGATGCTTTCCTGAACCCAGATCGCATCCGGTTCCAGCATCCCATCTGCCGCCAAACAGGCAAGCTTGGCCGACGATCCTGTCCCACAGGGGGAGCGATCATAGGCGCCGCCGGGGCAAAGAACAAAGTTACGGCTGTCAGCCTTGCCGTGCGCCGGACCAAACAGTTCGACATGGTCGATATAGGCGCCATCCGCGCCGGTGATCCCCGCCGCAACCAGCGCATCACGGATCGCAATGCTCGCCATGGTCAGCTCCATAAGCCGGTCAAAATCCAGCGGAATAGAGTCGCATTTTGTCAGGAAAAACCAGTTTCCGCCATAGGCCACATCGCCGGTCACCGGGCCAAATCCAGGCACATCCACTGTCACATCTTTGGCGTGGCGGTAGCTTTCCACATTCACCACGCGCACGCGATTGGGAGACATCAGATCAACCTCGACCACACCCACAGGCGTTTCAAAACGGTGCACGCCAAGTGTGATTCGCCCCAGGTGATAAAGCACCGCTGCCAAGCCGATGGTGGCATGACCGCACATGCCAAGATTGGCCACCGTGTTGAAGAAGATCACACCGGTGGCGCAACCTGGATCCGAGGGCGGCACGAGCAAAGCGCCAACAATGGCGTCATGTCCCCTTGGTTCACACAGGGTCGACGGGCCAAAATCTGGATGATCGGACCACAGCCGGGCCGCGCGCATCGCAAGCGGGCCAGTCCCAAGGTCCGGCCCGCCTTCGATCACCACACGCGTGGGTTCGCCTGCGGTATGGCTGTCGATTACGCGCATTCAGCGATGATCCCACCTTGGCGTGACCAATTGGCATACCAGTCTTTGAACAGCTGATACTGAGCTTCGATATAGTTGCGCTGCGCATCTGTCAGCGCATCGGTTTCATTGAAGTGCAGCGTGTATTCGGTGTCGCCGTTCAGCACCATCAGATGCTTGTAGTAAAGCACCAGATCCGCGCCCTCATCAAACGAGGACAAAACGCCAAGTGCTTCTTCCAATTCCTTGGCACGCACGCGCGCTTCGGCATGGCCCGTTGCGGCCTTTTCACAGAGCGCCACGAGGTGCAGCACCTCTTTAGGTAATGCGTTACCGATCCCGGTGATCGCCCCGCCCGCGCCGCAGTTCACATAACCGTGGTACACGGTGGTATCGACGCCAATCATCAGGGTCACGCTATCGTCCTGCGAGGTGATGTTTTCCGCCGCATACCGCAGGTCATCCGCGCCGCCAAATTCTTTGAACCCGATCAGATTGGAATGCTCGGCACGCAGGGCAAAAAACAGATCCGCGCGGGTGGCAAAACCGTAATAGGGCGAGTTGTAGATCACCGCAGGCAGGTCAGGCGCGGCCGCCAAGATCCCTTTGAAATGCGCCTTTTGCGCCGCCATTGACGACCCGCGTGACAAAACGCGGGGGATCACCATCAGGCCTTTTGCACCCACCTTTTGGGCATGGGCGGCGTGCTCAGCTGCAAGGCGCGAATTTACCGCACCTGTGCCGACAATCACCGGGATACCCGCATCGCAAAGCGCCTCGACACCTTGCATCCGCTCGGCATCTGTTAACAGCGGCCAGTCCCCCATAGAGCCGCAATAGACCACGGCAGACATGCCTGCGGCGATCAGCTCCTGACCCTTTTTCACCAGAGCTTTAAAATCTGGGCTGCGGTCGGCCTTGCAAGGGGTCATCAGGGCGGGGATGGTGCCGGAAAAGATATTGGACATTGGGGTCTCCTTGGGGCGTGTCCGCAATACATTACGGGACAGGGGCAAATAATGCTTGGGCACAATGCGCCCACTGGGGTATTGCGATCTTGATATTCAAATTGGATCCAATATTCAATATCTTTCTTTCAAAATCCTTCATTCTATCCTGATTTGCTGCTAGTTTCATCGCAAAGTGAGGGATTATGCAGTTTAAATCAGTTGATATTTCTAAAACCGCTTCAGCCGCTTCGATCATTTTTGATGCGTTGAAAAAGGCGATCATTGAGGGTAATTTGGAAGAGGGCGCGCCACTGCGCCAGGATGAAATCGCCAAAATGTTCAACACGTCGCGAATCCCTGTGCGCGAGGCGATCTCGCGCCTTGAAGAGCATGGGTTGGTGAAATCCCAACGCTATAAGGGCGCGGTTGTGTCCGGGCTGTCGGCAGGTGAAGCAGGCGAGATTTTCGACTATCGCGCTATATTAGAGCCGCATATTATTCGCATTTCCGTCCCCAAAATGACCCCAAAGGCCTTGGCCGAAGCGCGATCCTTTTGTGATGCGTTTGCTGTGTCGGATGACCCGATGGAATGGGGCGATTTGAACCGGAAATTTCACGCCACGCTTTATAACGCCTCGGGTTTGACGTTTCACCTTGAGGCTGTGGAAAGTGCGCTTGACCGCGTTGACCGTTACCTGCGCGCCCAATTGGTCTTGTCTAATGGTATGGCCCGCGCCAACGATGAACATCTACGCATTCAAGACGCCTGCGAGCGGGGGGATGCGGATGCGGCGGCAGAGTTGACACATCAACACATCCTCGGTGCAAAGAACTCGCTTTTGAAACACCTGAGCAAACTGTAAAAAAGGCCGCCCTGATCAGGGCGGCCTTTGGTCTATGGTGGCCTCTAACCCGCAGGTTAGGGACTTATTTCATCATCGCCATATCGGTGATTTCACTGGTATAGGCACCCTCTGGCATCTTGGTGATCACCGGATCAGAACCGCCACCCATCAGCGTGGCGACCGTGCGATCATAATCCGCAACATTCAGGGATCCGTCAGAACCTGCGGTCAGTTTGGCGATCTCGCCCATCATCCGCACCTGATGCTTTTCGGTCTGCGCACCGGTTTCGTCATATTCCAACACGATCATGGCTGCGTCTGCAGGATTTTCCTCAGCCCATTTCCAGCCCTTCATCGACGCGCGCACAAAGCGGGCCATCTGGTCTTTGAACGCATCATCACCCAGCTTTTCTTCGAGCACGTAAAGACCGTCCTCAAGCGTTGCAACGCCCTGTTCTTCGTATTTGAACGTCACCAGATCGTCAGCACCGATGCCCGCATCAATGATCTGCCAATATTCGTTATAGGTCATGGTCGACACGCAATCAGCTTGCCCTTGCAGGATCGGATCAACGTTGAAGCCTTGCTTCAGAACCGTAACGCCATCACCACCCTCTGTGCTGATACCAAGCGAAGACATCCAGCTGAGGAAGGGGTATTCGTTGCCAAAGAACCAAACGCCAAGCGTCTTGCCGGGGAACTCAGAGGGGCTGGTGATGCCGGTGTCTTTGCGACAGGTCAACATCATGCCGGACGACTTAAAGGGTTGCGCGATGTTCACCACCGGCGCGCCCTGTTCGCGGGCAGCCAAGGCCGATGGCATCCAGTCGACCATCACATCAGCCCCGCCGCCCATCAACACCTGAACCGGCGCCACATCGGGGCCGCCCGGCTTGATCGTCACATTCAGATCCTCGTCCGAGTAAAACCCGTTTTCCAGCGCCACATAATAGCCGGCAAACTGCGCCTGCGTGACCCATTTCAATTGCAGGGTCACGTCATCAGCGGCCATTGCCCCGGTGGACATCGCACCCATCGCAAACGCGGCCAGCGCGCCTTTCGTGTAGTTCAGCATTTCATTTCTCCCAGTTGGTTATCGGCTGTTATTTGTTTTGCTCAGCCTCTTTGTGAGGGGTGCCAGAATGTGACCCCCTTTTCTATTACTGCCACAATGCCATAAAATGCCGATCCGGCAATGGCCGCGATTGTGATTTCGGCCCAGACCATATCAAGGCCCAGACGCCCCACTTCGGTTGAGATGCGAAAGCCCATGCCTTTGATCGGCGAGCCAAAGAACTCTGCCACAATCGCGCCGATCAGCGCCAAGGTTGTTGCCACCTTCAGCCCGTTGAAAATGGCAGGCATCGCGGCGGGCAGGCGAAGGGACAGTAGAGTTTGCCAATAGTTGGCCGAGTAGGTTTTCATCAAATCGCGTTGCATGCTGTCGGTGTCAGCAAGGCCTTGCACAGTGTTCACCAGCATGGGGAAAAACACCATGACAACCACAACAGCCGCTTTGGAATGCCAATCAAACCCGAACCACATCACAAGGATGGGCGCGGTGCCGATGATCGGCAGGGCCGCGATGAAATTGCCGACGGGCAGCAGGCCCCGTTGCAAAAATGGGGATCGGTCGATCAGGATCGCGGTGGCAATGGCCCCACCGCATCCCATCAAATACCCCGTCAACGCGCCTTTCATAAAGGTCTGCACAAAGTCGACCCACAAAACATCAAGCGAGCTTGCGACCTTGGCCCCGATAGCCGTGGGCGGAGGCAAGATCACGGGCGGGACGTTAAGACCCCGCACCAAAGCTTCCCACACCACCAAGACCGTCACGCCAAAGATCACCGGCACAACCAGTTTCGCCCAACGCGTGCCTGCGGCCGGAGAATTCGCGATGCGGCCATTCAACCACCATGTGAACGCCCAAAAGGCGATGGCAATCAGCACCCAGATCATGGCTTTACCCCCATGCGTTTCAGCATTCGGCGTTCAATCAAACTGATGATGCCCACAAGGCTGGCCGCCAGAATGGCCGCCGCAAACAGGGCGGACCAGATTTGAATGGTTTGCCCATAATAACTGCCTGTCAGCATGCGCGCACCAAGTCCGCGGATCGCGCCTGTTGGCAGTTCGCCAACAATCGCACCGACCAAAGACGCGGCCATGCCGACCTTCAGCGCGGTGAAAAGATAGGGCATTGAAGATGGCAGGCGCAGCTTCCAAAACGTCTCCCCTCCGCTTGCGGAATAGGTTTTCAGAAGGTCGAGCTGCATTCCATCCGGGCTGCGCAGCCCCTTGACCATGCCCACCACCACAGGGAAAAACGAAAGGTAAGCTGAGATGAACGCCTTGGGCACCAACCCCTGAATGCCAACCGAGTTCAGCACCACAATGATCATCGGCGCAATCGCCAGAATGGGGATGGTTTGCGAGGCGATCGCCCAGGGCATCACACTCATATCCATCGCTTTGTTGTGCACAATGCCGACGGCCAAAAGAATGCCAGCGCCGGTCCCGAAAACAAACCCCAACAGGGTGGCGGAAAGCGTGATCCAACCGTGAAAAATCAGCGAACGTTTGGAAAAGGCGCGCCCCTTTAGGGCCATGGCCCCGGTGGTTTTCCACAGCTCAGACGCCACCTGATGTGGGACCGGCAGGACCGGGCGTTCTTGACTCCAGGTATCTGCAATCAGTTCAGGCGTGGTCAATGTGACGTCTGCCCGCGTCGCCTGATCCCGCGCCCATTTGGCGTTCATGCCAATCGCCGCTGCATACCAAAGAACCATGATCGCCACGACCACAGTCAGGATCGGCACGACCGATTTCATCATGCGCCGCTCAGTCATAGGCATGCCCCGCGCGCAGCCCTTCCCGCACACGGTGCGCGATGTCCAAAAACTCCTGCGTATCGCGAATATCCAGCGGGCGGTCTTTGGGCAAAGTGCTTTCTATCACATCGTAAATCTGGCCCGGACGGGGGGACATGACGACGATTTTGGTCGATAGATACACCGCCTCGGGGATGGAATGGGTCACAAAGCCAATGGTCTTTTCCGTGCGCGCCCAGAGCTTTAAAAGCTGCTCATTCAGGTGATCGCGCACAATCTCATCCAGCGCCCCAAAAGGTTCGTCCATCAAGAGGATATCAGCGTCAAACGCAAGCGCGCGCGCGATGCTGGCCCGTTGCTGCATCCCGCCAGAGAGTTGCCACGGGAACTTCTTATCAAAGCCCGCCAAATCCACGAGATCGAGCACCTTTTCGACCTTCGCTTTCTGTTCCGCTTTGGAATAGCCCATGATCTCCAGCGGCAGTTTGATGTTGCCGCCAATGGTCCGCCACGGATACAATCCCGCCGCCTGAAACACATAGCCATAGGCACGGTTTTGGCGGGCCTCATCGGGCGACATGCCGTTCACGGTGATCTCGCCGCCAGTGGGATGTTCAAGCGCCGCGATCACCCTGAGAAAGGTGGTTTTGCCACAACCCGACGGGCCAATGAAGCTGACAAAATCGCCTTTGTTGATCTCCAGATCCACGCCCTTCAGCGCATGGATCGGGCCATCATTGGTTTCAAACGTCAGGTCGAGGTTTTTGGCTTGGATGACAATATCGTTCACGTCAAACCCCGCTTGCCGGAATGCCAGACCGTTCAACGGGTCGCGGTGCCGTCAGGTCTTTCCATTGCGTAAGCGCGCGGTTCACGGTGGCGTTTGGCGACCGTTCCACAAACTGACCATGCCCTTCCTCACAGCGGATTTCCCCGTCATGCACAGCCACTTGACCGCGTGTCAGGGTAAAGCGCGGCAGGCCTTTCACATGCTTGCCCTCGAACACATTGTAATCAATCGACGATTGCTGGCTGTCGGCGGCAATGGTCTTTTCCTTCTCAGGATCCCAAACCACCAGATCCGCATCTGCCCCTACCAAAACAGCCCCTTTTTGTGGGTAGCAGTTCAGGATTTTCGCGATGTTGGTTGAGGTCACGGCGACGAATTCATTGGGTGTCAGACGCCCGGTGCCAACCCCGTGGGTCCAGAGCATCGGCATGCGATCCTCAAGCCCGCCGGTGCCATTGGGGATCTTGGTGAAATCCCCAACACCGTAACGCTTCTGTTCGGTTGTAAACGCGCAGTGATCGGTGGCCACCACGGACAAAGACCCCGATTGCAGACCCGCCCACAGGCTGTCTTGGTGCAATTTGTTGCGGAACGGCGGTGACATGACACGGCGCGCGGCATGGTCCCAATCTTTGTTGAAATACTCCGACTCGTCCAAGGTCAGATGCTGGATCAGCGGCTCGCCCCAAACGCGTTTGCCTTGCATCCGTGCGCGGCGAATGGCCTCGTGGCTGTCTTCGCAGGATGTATGCACCACATACAAAGGCGCACCGGCCATATCGGCAATCATGATCGCGCGGTTGGTGGCCTCACCTTCGACCTGTGGGGGACGCGAATAGGCGTGGGCTTCGGGGCCATTGTTGCCCTCGGCCAACAGACGCGCGGACAGCTCCGCCACCACGTCCCCGTTTTCGGCGTGCACCATCGGGGTGGCCCCAAGGTCGGCACAGCGGGTGAATGAATGGAACAGCTCATCATCATTCACCATCAACGCGCCTTTATAGGCGAGGAAGTGTTTGAACGTGTTGATGCCGCGTTTGTTCACGACCTCTTCCATGTCATTCCAAACCTGTTCGCCCCACCATGTGATCGCCATGTGGAACGAGTAATCACAGTTCGCGCGGGTTGATTTATTGTCCCACCGCTTCAGCGCATCCAGCAGGCTTTCACCTTGGTTCGGAAGGGCAAAATCCACCACCATCGTGGTGCCACCCGCCAGCCCAGCGCGCGTGCCAGACTCGAAGTCATCCGAAGAGTAAGTGCCCATAAACGGCATTTCCAAATGGGTGTGCGGGTCGATCCCGCCGGGCATGACGAAACAGCCCGTGGCGTCAAGTTCCTTGTCGCCCTTAAGGTTTGGACCGATCTCGATAATCTTACCGCCGTCCACAAGCACGTCGGATTTATAGGTCAGGTCAGCGGTCACGATGGTGCCGTTTTTGATGACTGTGGTCATAGTATTCTCCAACGTTTATGGAAGTCTTTTGGTTCTCGTTTCTCAGGGCGACCGCGCATACCACCCCATACCCATTTGCCACCGACACGCTCTGTACGAGGCTCCAAGGCAGCGTCAAATTCAATCATGTAGCGCAAGAAAATCTCAGCAGAAGGTCGGTTTTTAGTTGAGGTGTTATTGAAAGACACCAGAGCATCTTTCAAAAGATCCTCCCCAAACTCTAAGCTGTACTTCTGCCCAGAAAACTCAATTTGATCGGGGCCATCGTAATAGCCGTCAGTGTCAACAACTAACACATCTTCTGCTAGTTCTCCGTCAGCCCAGCGAACACCGAACTCTACCCAATGCTCTGAACGGTCGAAAACGATGCACCCATCTGCGCAAATTTCAGACAGGGTTGAGCCTTCAAGAGTATGAACACCTTCAGGTAGCCTCACTCCACAATCTCCGCTGTTTCCAACACCGCGTGCAGCAATACATCCGTGCCCGCAGTCGCCCATTCCTTGCTGATCTCTTCCGCCTCATTGTGCGAAAGACCATCCACGCAGGGGCACATGATCATCGCGGTGGGGGCGACTTGGTTGATCCAGCAGGCATCATGCCCGGCACCTGAAATCAGGTCGCGGTGCGAATAACCAAGGCGCACAGCGGCATTGCGCACGGCGCTCACGCAGGTCTCGTCAAAGGTCACCGGATCAAATCCACCCACCTTTTCAAAGCTGATCGTCAGCCCCATATCGTCGGCAATTTTCTGACCTTCCACACGCAAGCGCGCTTCCATATCCTCGATCACCGAAAGCGTGGGCGAGCGGAAATCGACGGTGAACACCACCTTGCCGGGGATCACATTGCGCGAGTTTGGATAGACGTCGATATGGCCAGCAGCACCCACCGCGTGGGGAGCATGGGACCATGCAATCTCATCCACTTTTTCCAGCACTTTCGCCATGCCCAGACCTGCGTTTTTGCGCATTGGCATCGGGGTGGACCCGGTGTGGCTGTCTTTGCCTTCGATGATCACTTCGGTCCAGGAAAGCCCCTGACCATGGGTGACGACGCCAATGTCTTTGCCTTCAGCTTCCAGAATTGGGCCTTGTTCAATATGCAATTCAAACATCGCGTGCATTTTGCGTGCGCCAACAGGCTCATTGCCTTCCCAACCGATGCGTTTCAGCTCATCGCCGAATTTCAGCCCTTCGGCATCTTCGCGGTCTTTGGCCCAATCTTCGGTGTGAATGCCGGCAAATACACCCGAGGACAGCATCGCAGGCGCATAGCGCGTGCCCTCTTCGTTGGTCCAGTTGGTGACCACAATGGGATGTTTGGTCTTCACGCCAAGGTCGTTCATGGTGCGGATCAGCTCTAGCCCGCCCAGCACCCCAAGCACACCATCATATTTGCCGCCGGTGGGCTGTGTATCAAGGTGAGAGCCCACATAGACCGGCAACGCATCTGGGTCTTCGCCCGCCCGCGTGGCAAACATATTGCCCATGGTGTCCACACCCATCGACATGCCTGCCGCCTCGCACCAATCCTGAAACAATTTACGGCCTTCGCCGTCTTCGTCCGTCAGCGTCTGGCGATTGTTACCACCCGCCACGCCGGGGCCGATTTTGGCCATATCCATCAGACTGTCCCAAAGACGGTCGCCATTGATTTTCATGTTTTCGCCGGGTGCGGCCATGGTTCTCTCCCTGTCACAGCGCAAGCGCGCGTGGTCATCTGGCAACAGGCAGGTACAGCATGTGGGTCGCCGCGCGGGGCACGGTCAACAGCTGGGGGCATCTGGCCCCTGGCTCCCTGTTGGTTTCTCGCTCTTGCCCCGGTTGGCCGGGATCTGGCGTCATACATAAGACGGTGTATTTTTACCGTTTGGTCAACCTCGACGCTAGCACAGCGCCGAGGTCAGTCAAGCATTGTAACCCTTGATTGCAACCTATTTTGTCGCACCCAAGCATCCCTTCCATCACTGCCCACGAATGATGCAGGTATTGGGATCCGCTGATGGATTATTGGGATGTTCCAGCCATGTGCGTTTGTCGGCAGGCACTTTCATTCCGGTGCGCTCATCCACCTCGCCCACATCCAATTGGCGCATGGTGATACAGCCTTCGACCGGGCAGACATTCACGCAAAGATTACAGGCCACACATTCATCGTCTTTCACCGTGAACACGCGATCCTCGGACATTTCAATCGCTTGGTGACTGGTGTCTTCGCAGGCGGCAAAACAGCGCCCGCATTTGATGCAATCATCCTGATTAATCTCAGCTTTGGTGACGAAATCAAGGTTCAGATGCTGCCAGTCCGTAACCTTGGGCGCGGCCAACCCGATGAAATCCGAGGTGCTTTCATAGCCCTTTTCGTCCATCCATTGGCTAAGACCCGAGATCATCTCTTGCACCACTTTAAACCCATAGGTCATCGCGGCGGTGCAGACCTGAACATTGCCCGCCCCAAGCGCCATAAACTCCGCCGCATCCCGCCAGGTGGTCACGCCGCCAATCGCCGAAATGGGCAGACCTTTGGTGTCTTGTGACCGGGCAATTTCCGCAACCATATTCATGGCAATCGGTTTCACCGCCGGGCCGCAATAGCCGCCATGTGTGCCCATGCCATCAATCATCGGTTCAGGCGACATCGCATCAAGGTTCACCGAGGTGATCGAGTTGATGGTGTTGATCAAACTCACCGCATCCGCGCCACCCCGCATCGCCGCTTGCGCGGGCATCAGGATGTTAGAGATATTCGGCGTCAGCTTGACGATACACGGCAGGTTCGAATGCTTTTTCACCCAGCCGGTGACCATTTCAATATACTCAGGAACCTGCCCAACGGCGGCCCCCATGCCACGCTCGGCCATCCCGTGCGGACAACCAAAGTTCAGCTCAACACCGTCAGCGCCGGTCAGTTCAACTTCCTTGAGGATCTTGCGCCAAGGCTCTTCTTCGCAAGGCACCATCAAGGACACAATCAGCGCGCGGTCAGGATAATCCCGTTTCACGCGGGTGATCTCCTCAAGGTTCACTTCCAAAGGCCGATCCGTGATCAGCTCAATGTTGTTTAAACCCAGCAATCGGCGATCCGCGCCAAAGATTGCCCCATACCGAGGGCCAGAGACGTTGACCACAGGCGGGCCCGCTTCGCCGAGTGTTTTCCATACGACACCGCCCCAACCGGCCTCATAGGCGCGGCGCACGTTGACCTCTTTGTCAGTTGGCGGGGCCGAGGCCAGCCAAAAGGGGTTTGGGCTTTCGATACCCAGAAATGTGCTGTGCAAATCGGCGCCGTAGCGGGTTCCGTTCAACAGATCTTTCATGGCTTAACCCTCCCCCATCAATGTTGCGTGGATGTCTTCTGCGGCATCGCGCCCTTCGGCCACCGCCGTCACGGNNNNGTCACGGTCAAATCATCGCCACCGCTGGCACAATCGCCCCCGGCCCAGACGCCCGCACGCGATGTGCGACCATTCATGCTGATCGAGATTTTACGCCCTTCAAGTTCCAATCCCTGCCCGTCGCCAAGCGTCTGGCCAATGGCCTTGAACACTTGATCAGCCTGAAGGCGAAAGGTCTCGCCGGTTTCCACCAGACCGTCCGCACCATCTGCAGTGTAAGCGAATTCAACCTCGCGCACGGCCCCATTGCCATGCACCGCTTTTGGGCTGGCATGGGTGATGATCCGCACGCCTTTCGAGGCCGCCAGATCCTGTTCAAACTGTGAGGCCCCCATCCGGTCGCGCCCACGGCGATAGACCAGCGCCACATCTTCGGCACCCAGCAGCTTGGCCTGAACGGCCGCGTCAACCGCCGTCATGCCGCCGCCAATGACGACAACATGACGACCCACCGGGAGCGTGGACAGGTCTGCGGCTTGCCGCAAATCTGAAATGAAATCGACCGCGTCCAAAACGCCGTCCTTGTCATCACCCTCGACGCCAAGCGCATTCACGCCCGCAAGGCCCATGCCAAGAAAGACCGCATCATGGTCGGCAGACAATTTATCGAGCGTCAGCCCATTACCAAGGGCTTGGCCGAGCTTGACGGTGATCCCGCCAATGGACAGCAGCCATTCCACTTCGCGCGCAGCAAAATCATTGGTGGATTTATAAGACGCGATGCCAAATTCGTTCAGGCCGCCCGCCTTGGGGCGTGCATCATAAATCACCACGTCATGGCCATGCATCGCCAAACGGTGTGCCGCAGACAGCCCAGCGGGCCCCGCGCCAA
>DDMF01000004.1:21358-32387 GCA_002340515.1 Rhodobacteraceae bacterium UBA2553
CAACGGCCACAGATTTCCCTGTGCTGGCGGCGCGCGTAAAGGGATGAGCGCCCATCACTTTGTCGGTCGCATAGCGTTGCAGCTCGCCAATCACCACAGGTTTGCCTTCGGCGGTTTCGCGCACGCAAACCTCTTCACACAGCGTTTCCGTGGGGCACACCCGCGCGCACATCCCACCCAGAATATTCTGGTTCAGGATCGTTTTTGCCGCGGCTTCCGGCGTGCCGGTTGCGATCTGGCGAATGAACAGCGGGATGTCGATTGTGGTTGGACAGGCCTCCATGCAAGGCGCGTCGTGGCAGAAATAGCATCGGTCTGCGGCCACCAAGGCTTCGTGGTCATTCAGCGGTGGATGCAGGTCTGAAAAATTGTCCCCATAAGCGTCGCCACTAAGGCGGTTAGGTACAATTCCTGGCGTTGACTGGGAATTGGTCAAGGGAGCCTCCCTTTTCTCTCTGTTGGTTCATTTTCTTTTCAGCATGGCACAGGTTTATTTTTTACCAAATAGTAAAATTTGGCCGCAACGCAGAAAAACCCGCTGACCTGTTGAAATAACAGGCGAAAAAAGTTTAGTTGAGAAAGAAGTGGGCGATTAGGAAACCGCGATGTGGGTGGTGAGCCGTCCCAAAGTGGCGATTTCCACCACACATGAATCACCTTTTTCCAAGGCGCCAACGCCTGCAGGCGTGCCGGTCATGATCAAATCACCCGGCTGTAATTCGACCAAGGACGAGAGGTGAGAGATCACCTCGGGCACCGACCAAATCATGTCAGCAAGGTCGGCGTCTTGGAGCACCACTCCATTCACGGACAGGGTGAATTTCCCGTGGCTCAGGTGGCCAATATCAGCGGCACCGTGCAAAGGCCCGCATGGCGCAGAGCGGTCGAACCCTTTGGCCATATCCCAAGGGCGGCCCAGTTTTTTCGCAGCGGCTTGCACGTCCCGACGGGTCAGGTCGTTGCCAATGGCATAGCCAAACACATGATCCAACGCGTGAGCAGCATCGATTTCAACCCCGCCTTCCCCAATGGCCACCACCAGCTCTGCTTCAAAATGAAGGCTCTCTGTGGCGGGCGGGTAAGCGATCGTCGCGCCATCTGGCACCAATGCATCCGCGGGTTTGGTAAAGAAAAACGGCGGCTCGCGATCCGGGTCATGACCCATTTCACGCGCATGGGCCGCATAATTGCGCCCCACACAAAAGATACGACGCACGGGAAATCGCCCCCGCTCCCCCACAACCGGCAGGCTGGGTTGGGACGGCGGATCTATCACCCATGTTGGCGCATCGTTCATTTCAAGAATGCCTTCCCCTTCATCGTGTCCGCGACCGGGGCGCCCAAAAGGGACAGGATGGTTGGGGCCAGTTGGGTTTGGCACAGAACTTCGGTTTCATCCGTCACTTCGCCGTCCCCAAAGTAATAAAGCGCCACGTCCTGCTGCAAATCTTCGTGCCCGCCGTGATGGCCGCGGTCCGTTTGACCATGATCTGCGGTGACGATCACCTCATACCCCATATCGCGCCAACGGCGAATAAAGGGCGCCAGCTGTTCGTCCATCGCAAAACAACCATGGTCCATTTCGTGGGTTTCATGCCCAAACCGATGCCCCATACTGTCGAGCGTACAGGTGTGCAGGATACCGTAATTCAGCGAAAACCGTTCACATAACATGGTCAGCGTGGCAAAAAGATCGGTGTCCGCAGGGGTCGTCTGGTTGATCAGGTTATAGCCGGTCATCGTGTGGAACCGGCCATGGTTGATCGTGTCACTTTCCGGCTCATCATATTCGATGTCGCGCACCACATCAAAAGGCGCGCGGTTGAAAAATTCAGACCAAAAAGAATGGGTGACGGCCCCGGTGGTGCCACCCGCTTTGCGCGTTTGGCTAAAGATATCGTCCTGTGCAATGCGAAAGACATTGTTGTTGCCGGTACAGCCATGTTCCTGCGGCGTGACCCCAGAATGGATCGAAGCGTAACAGCTGGCTGAGGTTGAGGGCAGCACCGCGCGCATTTTGAAAAGCTGCGCCTCACCCGATTGTACCCAGCCTTCAAGATTGCCAAACAACCGGCGAAAATTGCGCCATGGCACGCCGTCAACAATGATAAGAAGCAGTTTTTTGTCCATGAGAAGCGCCTTTCCAAATTGCGCAGTGCTGTTTCAGACAGGTTAGGCGCACCGCATTACAGAATTATGCACGCGCGCGTCAATTCCTGTCGGTTTTTGACCATTTCAAACGAAACGCCGAAGGCACCTGTGGGATGCCTCCGGCGGGGATATTTTTAGAAAGAGGAAGGCGCGATCCGCTGGCCGGTTAATTGCCGGCGCTTTCCATTTTCCGGTTTGCAATCACCTCTTCCAACCAGCCAAGGCGCATTTCGGGTACTGAGCTGAGCAGGAGATCGGTATAATCATCAAATGGTGGTGACAGCACCTCGGCTTTGGGGCCATAGCGCACCACTTTGCCCTGATACATCACCGCGATACTGTCCGCGATGGCGGAGACGGTGGCGAGATCGTGGGTGATGAACAGATAGGCCACATCTTCGATTTTCTGGAGGTTTTCCAGAAGCTTGAGGATGTCGTCAGCGACCAGAGGATCCAGTGCCGAGGTGACCTCGTCACAGATGATTACTTTGGGTTTGGCGGCCAGCGCGCGGGCAATACACACACGTTGTTTTTGCCCACCGGACAGCTCAGCGGGATAGCGGTCAATAAAGCCCTCGCCCAACTCAATCTCGTCCAAAAGCTCAATGATACGATTGCGTTTTTCCGCGCCCTTCATGCCGAAGTAAAACTCTAGCGGGCGGCCGATGATGGTGCCGACGGTTTGGCGCGGGTTCATCGCCACATCCGCCATCTGATAGATCATCTGCAGCTCGCGCAGATCTTCGCGAGTACGCCCGTTCAGATCCGCTGACAGCTCGCGCCCATCAAAGGTAATCTTCCCATCTCGAGGCGGCAAAAGGCCGGTGATCACCCGCGCGGTGGTGGATTTACCCGAACCACTTTCCCCAACAACCGCAAGGGTTTGTCCCGGGTGAAGCTCCATCACCACGTCATGCAGAACATCAAAATTGGTGCCTTTATAACGCGCGGTTACATTTTCGACCCGCAGGATCGGATTGTCGGTGGGGGCTTGCCCCTCGTGCTGTTTTGAACGCACAGATACCAGGTCACGCGTGTAGTCTTCGCGCGGGTTGTTGATGATCTGATCGGTGGTGCCATGTTCCACCATATCACCCATGCGCAGCACCATAATCTCATCCGAGACCTGGGCCACAACCGCAAGATCGTGGGTAATGTAAAGCGCACCAACGCCGGTGTCCCGAATGGCGGCTTTGATCGCCATCAGCACGTCGATCTGCGTGGTCACATCAAGCGCTGTGGTGGGCTCATCAAACACCACCAAATCAGGTTCCGGGCAAAGCGCCAGCGCTGTCATGCAACGCTGGAGCTGACCGCCGGAAACCTGGTGCGGATAGCGATCGCCGATATTGTCCGGATCCGGCAGGCCGAGCTTATCAAACAAGTCACGGGCCCGCGCTTCAGCGTCCTTTTTCGAGAACTTGCCCGCGTGAACCGACGCCTCAATCACCTGTTCCATGATCTTTTTGGCCGGGTTGAAACTGGCAGCAGCCGATTGGCTGACATAGGTCACTTCAAGGCCTCGAAGATGACGCAGATCCGCGCGCGAGGTGTGCAGGATTTCACGACCGTTCACCCAAACTTCGCCGCCGGTCAGCTCAACCCCGCCCCGACCATAGGCCATTGCGGCCAGCCCGATGGTGGATTTCCCTGCACCGGATTCGCCGATTAAACCCAGCACTTTGCCCTTTTCCAGTTCAAAGCTGACACCATGCACAATGTCGATGTCTTTGGGTTTTTCGCCGGGCGGATAAATCCGCGCGCCGATTTTCAGGTTCTTGACTTTCAGAAGTGCATCGGTCATCCGCGGCCCCCTTTCAGGCTGGTGGTGCGGTTCAGCACCCAGTCCGCAACGAGGTTCACGGAGATTGAAAGCGTGGCAATGGCGATGGCAGGCACAAGCGCCGCAGGAATGCCATAGACGATGCCGTCTTTGTTTTCCTTCACGATACCACCCCAATCAGCATTCGGGGGTTGCACGCCAAGACCAAGGAACGACAGGGTCGACACAAAGAGCACCGCGAAGATAAAGCGCAGCCCCATTTCAGCGACCAAAGGCGACAGCGCATTGGGCAGGATTTCACGGAAAATCACCCAACGGTTGCCTTCACCGCGCAGCTTGGCGGCCTCGACAAAATCCATCACGTTGATGTCCACCGCAACGGCCCGCGCCAGGCGGTAAACGCGTGTCGAATCCAAAAGCCCCATCACGAGGATCAGGATCGGCAATGTGACAGGCATCACCGACAGAACAACCAGTGCAAAGATCAGGGTTGGGATCGACATGATCAGGTCAACAAAGCGGCTCATTGCCTGGTCAACCCATCCGCCGATCACGGCAGCGGTCAAACCAAGGATCGACCCAAGGGTAAAGCTTAGGATTGTGGCGGCGGTGGCGATAAAGATCGTCGTACGACCACCGTAAATCATCCGCGTTAACAGATCCCGGCCAATGTTATCCGTGCCCAACCAATGCTTTGCAGAGGCAGGTTCCCAGACATCGCCAACGGCCTCGGTCATAGAATAAGGCGCAATCCAAGGTGCAAAAATTGCCACAAAGAAGTAGAGCCCGGTGAAAAACAGGCCAATCATGGCCGCGGGGGGAATTCTCATCATTTCGGGTGCCTCAGGCGTGGATTTGCAAGGATCGACACGATGTCAGCGACCATGTTCAGACCGATATAAACAGCGGCGAAAATCAGACCGCAGGCCTGCACCACCGGCACATCACGTTTTGAGACGTGGTCCACAAGATATTGCCCCATGCCGGGATACACAAAGACCACCTCGACGACGACAACCCCCACAACAAGATAAGCCAGGTTCAGCATCACCACATTCACCACAGGGGCGATCGCATTAGGGAACGCGTGGCGGGCGATCACCTGAAAACTGGACAGGCCCTTAAGTTCGGCTGTTTCGATATAGGCTGATTGCATCACGTTCAGAATGGCCGCACGGGTCATGCGCATCATATGTGCCAGCACCACCATGGTCAGAACCGCCACAGGCAGGGTGATTGCATTCAGCTTTTCAAGAAAACTCATTGAATCATAAACGGTTGCCACCGTAGGGGCCCAGCCCAGCTTCACGCCGATGACATACATCAGCACGTAACCGATCAGGAATTCCGGGACAGAAATTGATGCCAGCGTGACCGCTGATATCAATTTGTCCGGCCACCGCTCGCGGTAGCGCACCGCAAGAAGGCCCAGGAAAATCGCCAGCGGCACGGCCACAACAGCCGCCCAAAACGCAAGGAACAGGGTGTTTTTCAACCGTCCGCCCAAGGATTTGGAAATTTCTTGTCCATTGGTCAGGGCCGTGCCCAAGTCGCCTTGAACCGCCCCCGCAAGCCAGCTGAAATAGCGGCTCATGGCGGGTTCATTCAACCCAAGCTCTGCGCGCAGGTTGGCAAGGGCTTCTGGGGTTGCCGATTGACCAAGAATGGATTGCGCCACATCACCAGGAAGGATCTGCGTACCAGCGAAAATCAGCAGGGATGCGGCAAGGAGCAGAAGGATGCCCAGCGCTAATCGCTGGGCAATAAGTTTTAAGACAGGATGCATGGTTTGGCCTTACGCCAACCAGCAGCGTGAGCTGGCGAAGTTCGCCATCAGTTCCCCGTTGGGATCGGGTTCAAACCCGCCAACCTTATCGCTGACCGCATCAACAAAGTCGTTGAACATCGGGCAAATCAGACCGCCTTCGTCACGCACGATGTGACCCATTTGGCTGTAGAGCGCTTTACGTTTCGCTGGGTCCAGTTCCGCTTTGGCTTGACCAAGAAGGTTGTCAAACTCGGCATTGTTGAACCGGGTGTCGTTCCAGTCTGCGGTCGACAGATAAGCGGTCGAATACATCTGATCCTGCACCGGACGGCCACCCCAATAAGAAGCACAGAACGGTTGCTTGTTCCAAACTTCTGACCAGTAACCATCATTAGGCTCGCGCTTGATCTCCAATGGGATACCGGCAGCGGCGGCGCTTTGCTGGAACAGTTGGGCTGCATCAACCGCACCTGGGAACGCCGTATCTGCAACGCGCAGAATGATCGGGCTTCCGTCATGGCCGGAGGCTTTATAGTGCTCTGCCGCTTTCGCAAGATCATGCTCGCGCTGTGGGATGGTTTCATCAAACAGCGGGTAAGAGGCATTGATCGGCATGTCGTTGCCAATACCGCCATAGCCTTTGAGGATCTTATCGACCATTTCCTGACGGTTGATCGCGTATTTCAGCGCCAAACGCAGGTCTTTGTTGTCAAACGGCGCGGTGTCGGTGTGCATAATGAACACATAATGGCCACGGCCAGATGCGTTTTTCACCGAGATGCCCGGAGCACGATCCAAAAGGGCCGCAACTTTTGGTTCAACCGAGTTCACCATGTGAACCTGACCCGACTGCAACGCCGCCATACGGGCCGTTGCGTCGTTCAGGATCAACAGTTCGGTTTCAGCCGCATGGCCTACGCTGTCGTCCCAGTGATTTGCAAATTTCTTAAAGCCGTGGCGCACGCCGGGCTCATTCACTTCAACCGTGTAAGGGCCGGTGCCGATCCCTGCATTTGGATCATCCATGCCGCCATTTGGCTGAATCACAAGGTGATAATCTGCCAAAAGGTAAGGAAGGTCAGCGTTTGGTGTGTCCAACGTCACCGACAATGTGTTGCCGCTGACAGACATCGATTCGATGCCTTTTACGATCCCCAGAGCACCCGACTTCGATTCTTCGTTCGAGTGGCGCTCGATGGTTTTCATCGCATCTTCGGCGGTCATTGTTTTGCCGTTATGGAATTCAACGCCCTGACGCATGTTGAAATGCCAGACCTTCGCATCGGGTGAGCTGTCGATGCTTTCGGCCAGACGCATGTCCAGCTCGCCGGTCGGCGAAGCGGTTACCAGCGTATCACCCCAATGGCGCAGAACGCCTTGGTTGGCTTGCGATGCGACCAGACCAGGATCCAACGTATCGGTGCTTGCGCCACCGTTCATACCGATCTTTAGCGTGCCACCTTTTACGGGGCCAGCGGCATGGGCCGCACCGGCCAGCATTGTGTTGGCGGCCGCAGCAGACACACCCAACGCAGACGCACGGCCCAGAAAATCACGGCGTGACAATTTGTTCGCAGCAACGCGTTTGGACAGGTATTCAAGTTCTTTTGACATGTGGAGCTCCCATTGGTCAGGCCATTCGGCCCGTCATTATTTCTTTTGTTCCGCACAAAGCTTTGCCCAGATGGGCGGGCATGACAAGGGCTGTAACCGACTAGCGGTAACATTATTACGACACATGCCCATGCGATAACGACAATGTTGCGCGCAAAAAAAGGGCCGGACAAATGCCCGGCCCTTAAGGTTTACGTTGGGTAAGATGTTAGAAGTTAAGGGAAATATCCCTGTGATAAGCCGTACACGAGGCCATCTCTAGCGCCTGATCTCGGGTGAACCGGTTCTGTAAGCGCACCCCAAGCGTCCCTTTTAACGCCTCCACATATGTGGTCAGACCCGCGCGAAGATCGCTATCCGCCTTCGCACGCCACGCCATCTGACCCTCAAAAGCTGTTATGGCTTTTTCGTACTCAACCAAAGATTTGGCGCGATCCGGCGTTCTCGACTTCAGCGCCTTGCGCGCATTTTGCAGGGCTTTCTTCACGTCATCCGCACCTTCAACTGCACCAAAGGCTCTGCTGAGCTCGTTCACAAGCCCTTCTGCCTCTGATTCTGCCGTGGTCTCAATGGTGGTTCGCATATCCCGCAGCGCCCCTTCGAGTGCTGCGAAATCGGCATTTCCGTCCAGCACCGCAAGCACAGATTGCGGGGCTTCATAAGCCGCATCAGCCGCACGACGATAAGCCGCCCGCGCCTTATTCTCAGCCTGCGTCAGCTTAAGGAAGGTCGCATGCTGATCTTTCCAAGCTGCGGGAATCTCTGCCTTGAGCGCGGCAATTTCCGCCTCATAGGCCGCCAGTTCCGCTTCGAGCTTCGCCCGTTCGGCCGCTTCGCTTTCATCACGCAGACGGCTGATCAGCTTTTCAAGCTCTTCGACATGCGTGCCACGGTTGCGGATTTGCTTTTCGATCCCGCGGACCACACCATGCATTGGGCGATAGGCTGGCGCAGCGGCCTCAACCGCGGCGGCGGAGGCAAAGGCCTCGGTCAGTTTGGCCATCGCAGTATCGGCCTGATCCATCCCGCGGCTAAGGTCTTTGATCAGACCTTTGGGCAGGGAAGACAGATCCAATCCGCGCGCAACCTTCATCGCATCCGCTGTTGCGGTGCTTTGCGACAATTGCTGACCAACATAATCCTCAAGACACAGTTGCAGCTTGGGGTTACGTGGCGGCGGGCTGCTTTCCGACAGGAAACTAACCCGGTTCGGCAGATAGTTCACCAAGGGTGGATAGGCACCCACGATGATCAGGGCCGAGATTTGCAACAAGATGAACGCAATCACGCCCTTATACATCTGTACGGTTTTCACCACGGCGGGTGCCACGCCGCGCAGGTAAAAGAGTGCAAAGCCAAACGGTGGCGTGAGGAAGCTGGTTTGAATGTTCAAACCAATCATCACACCCAGCCAAACCGCGGTGATATTGGCGGATGGATCCGCCAGCAAGATCGGTGCCACAATCGGCACAACCACAACCGCAATTTCGATGAAATCCAGAAAGAAGCCCAAGATGAAGATCACCAACATCACGATGATGAACTGCATCCAGAACCCACCGGGCAGCCCCAGCAGGAATTCCTTCACCAACTCTTCGCCCCCAAAGGCGCGGAAAGCTGCGGTCAACATGGCGGCGCCCAACAGGATGATAAACACCAGCGAGGTTGTTTTGGCTGTTTCCAGCATCACTCCCTGAAGCGTGCCATCGATCTTAAAGATCCGTGCGCCAGACCAAATCAGCGCCACCAGCAGCATCACGGTCGCGATCGCCCCGATCGCGATTCCAAGTCGATCCGTCCCGCTGTCGACCGCTTTGATGTTCATGTCAAAGTTGGTCAACGCAAAAGCAATCAGACCCATCGCCACAATTGCCAAAAGCGCAGGGTAATAAAGCCCCTTACCACCCGTCGGCAACCGATACCCGGCCATGATCATCGCGCCTGCGGCCCCAATCGCACCCGCTTGGTTCACCGTTGCGATACCCGCGATAATGGAGCCAAGCACCAGAAAGATCAGCGCAAGTGGCGGCACCAGAGTGATGGCAACATTGCGCAGGAAACCCGCGTCATATTTGCCCTCATACGGCACCGCTGGCGCGTGTTTCGGGCGCAGGATCGCAAAGACCAGAATGTAGAGCATATAGAGCCCGACAAGAACCATGCCGGGGATAAACGCCCCAAGGAACATCTCGCCTGCTGATGTGGATGCCACGTCGAACACCGATGGCATCGACAGCTCGCCCGTTGCGTCTTTGTGCAGGATTTTCCGCGCGGTGGACGCTTGGTCCGTGGCTGACGCCAACTGGTCCGCCAAAATAATCAACACAATCGACGGTGGGATGATTTGCCCCAAGGTGCCAGAGGCCGCGATGGTGCCGGTCGCCAAAGATGACGAATAATTGTTGCGCAGCATCGCAGGCAATGAAATCAGACCCATCGCCACAACAGTTGCCCCCACGATCCCCGTGGTTGCCGCCAAAAGCGCGCCCACAAAGACAACCGAGATGCCCAAACCGCCTGGCACTGGGCCAAACAGCTGTGCCATTGTGACCAGAAGGTCTTCGGCAATTTTAGAGCGTTGCAACATGATGCCCATGAAGATGAACAACGGGATGGCGATCAGCGTATCTCGCTCCACCTCCCAATAGACGCCCCTAAGGTTGGTCACACCAGCTGACAGCCATTGGCTTGGTCCACCGGAATGGAAATAGGCATCGGTCGAGCCGGTAAACATATAGCCTGCGCCAGCCGCGACCCCGATGGTGATGATGGCCGCACCGGGCAGCGCAAAGGCCACCGGAAAGCCGGACCCAAGGGACATGGCCATAATCAGGATGAGAAGGGCGAGGAAATAGAGTTCCATGATCTGATATCCTGTTAGTGTGCCGCCGGGGCAATTTCACGATGGCCCGGTTCGTCACGTTTGTCGGCCACGGCCTCGAGGAAATAGCTAACGAATTGGATCAACATTGTTGTGGCAAACACCGCAAGAAATGCCGCCATCTGATACTTGATGAACATGCCCACGCCGCCCGCTTGCGAGATTTCAAAGTTGACGATCGGGCTGTTGATGATGGCAGTTTTGCCATTCAGGCCGACAATCAGGATCACCCAAACGGTGCTCATGCCCAGCGCGATGGCGCCGAACGCATTCACAAAGCCACGGGTGGTGCGGCCAAAGCCTGCGTATAGAACGTCCACGCGCACGTGGCCTTCTTCAAAAAGTGTATAGGCGGAAGCAAACAGAAACAGTGCCGCGTACCAGTAGCGGACAAGGTCGCCCATCAAGGCCTGCTCATAAGAAAAGACAAAGCGCGAGATCACAATCAAGAGCTCTGCGGCAACAATCATCAGCGCCAGCCAAGTAAAGCCCAGCGTGCGGGTGAATGCTGCGACCACGAAACCAGCGATAACCAGCGGAATGTGGATATAGGGCCCAACCCAGCGCGCTTTGCTAAAGAGTTTGGCGGTGTCTTCGGCCATAAATGCATTCAGGATCCCCTCGACACGCATAAAGGCAATGGCACTGTCGGCGATCCCGACAAACAAGACCGTCCAGAAGGCGGCGCGGATGATATAAGTGTTGAACTTGTGGATCGACATCGCGTCCCACCGCAGCGCGTTGTTTGGCGTGCGCAACACAAACAGCACCGCAACGGCGATGCTTGCGGCGTAGACCCCGGCATTCACCCAAGCGGCCCCGCTTGCGGCGC
>DDMF01000004.1:32426-53403 GCA_002340515.1 Rhodobacteraceae bacterium UBA2553
ACGCCCGGCATTCCGAACCCAACCACAAGGGCGTTGTTAACCATATAGGCAAACAGCACGGCCAGCATCCCCCAGCCAAAAAGGCGGGCGGGAACGGCGGGTTCACCGGTTTGTTGAATATCTGCAAAATCGCTTGGCATTTGCTTCCCCATAAGCGCCGCACCCGGTGATATCCCAGGGGCGCTTGTAAAAGAGCGGGGCCAAAAAAGCCCCGCTCTGGTTTTGTTATGACATCAGTCGCTTACGACAGACCCAGCACACGGTTACGCTGGTTGACATAGCCGATTTCGAACTGGTTCATCATTGAACCCATTTCGCGCAGCTTGGACTGGAAGTTGTCGTTCACACGCGCGGCAAGGTCCGAGTGGTCGCGAACGTCAGAGAACACTTCTTCGGCGGCTTCACCAAAGCTGTCCCAAACATCGTCGTTAAACGCACGCACCTGAACGCCCTGCTCGTCAACAAGCTTGGCCAGATACTCGCCATTCTTCGCGATGTTTTCTTCGTAGGCGGCTGCGTTCTCTTCCATACAAGCGGCTTCGATCACAGCTTTTTCCCAGTCGGTCAGACCTTCGTACCAAGATTTGTTCATGCCAAAGGCAAGACCGCCACCTGGCTCGTGCATACCAGCGGTATAGTAGTATTTGGCCGCTTCGTAGAACTTCATGAAGTAATCGTTGTACGGACCAACCCATTCGGTTGCGTCAATCGAGCCAGACACAAGGTTTTCATAGATTTGCGAGCCTGGCAGCGACACGGTGGATGCGCCCAGTTTCGACATAACCTGACCGCCAAGGCCAGGAATACGCATTTTCAGACCTTTCAGGTCATCTGCGCTTTCGATTTCTTTGTTGAACCAACCGCCCGCTTGGGTACCGGTTGCGCCACAAGTGAAGGCTTTCAGGCCAAACTCGCCAGACACTTCGTCCCACAGCTCTTGGCCGCCGCCGAATTTGATCCAGGCGTTCCACTCGGGGTTGGACATGCCAAACGGAACCGAGGTGAAATAGTTGAACGCAGGGTGCTTACCAGCCCAGTAATAATCAGCTGCGATATAGGCTTGGCTGTTGCCGGATGCGACTTCGTCAAACGAGTCAAACGCACCAACGCGTTCGCCAGCCGCGAAGTATTCCACTTTGAAGTGACCGTCAGACAGCTGCGCAATGCGATCTGCAAGGCGTTGGGCAGAAATCCCCAAACCCGGGAAGTCACGCGGCCATGTCGATACGATTGTCAGGGTCTTACCGCCCTGGGCAAGTGCGGGTGTCGCCAATGCGGTTGCGCCTGCACCAAGTGCAGCGCCCGTCAGAAACTTACGGCGTTCCATCATAAAAATTTCTCCTCCGAGTTTTTCAGTTCTCTTGTTGTCAGACGATGGCGGCCCACATCTCTCCCAGGGTCACCTACGTTGCCACGGACATTACTACGGAGTTGAAACAAGAATTCAAATGATAATTTCACAAAGTGGTAATATTAATTTACCAATTCATGAAATTGACACCCTCTCCCCACCAACTAACTCGCGAAAAAACCTTATTTTCTTAACCATTTTGACCATTTGATAAGGTCAGCATCTTTAGGTTGACCTTACGAATATAAAAGGTCGCTTTTGGCAAGAGGAACGTCTTTTTCCTGCACTTTCAAGGGGAAAGTTGACCAAAATTACTTTTCTGCTTGGATATTTCATTTTTTGAACTATGTACAGCAAGTCGCGATTCCACACCAAAGGAACACCATGTCCAATTGCAATGACGACCCTCTTTACCTGCAAACCGCCGCACCGAATATTGAACCCGAATTGCGGGCCATTATGGGGGCAATTGCGCTGCATTCCTTTCTGGAGATGCAGGTCGAATGCAATGTCATTGATGACGGGCTGACCAAATTTGAACGCAGCCTGTTGATCCGGCTGGATCAACCTAAACGCTTGGGGCAGCTCGCGAGGGACACAAACACCCTGCCCTCGACCATGACCGCCGCAGCGGATCAGCTAGAGCGCGCGGGGTTTGTCTCGCGCCAACGTGATCCAAATGACCGGCGCGCCTGGCTCTTGGTCTTGACTGAAAAAGGCGCAAACCACCGCGCCGAAATTGTGCGGCTGTCACGCACTTTGTTGCAAGACATCCTGCATCTCACCGATGACGAACTAAAAAGCTATGCCGATATCGGCACCAAAATTCATGCCAATATTCAATTGGCCCTGCAAAACCCGGACCAACCCGAAATTACGAGAGCCACACAATGACCCTTATGAAACCCATTTTGGCCGCAACCGCGCTGACCATGATCGTCAGCTTGTCCCCTGTTCTGGCCCAAGACACCATTAAACCCGTCAAACTCATGACCGTCGCGGACACCTCTGCCAGTCTCGACCGGATTTTTTATGGCAAAGTTGTTGCCCGTCAAACCGTCGATCTGGCGTTTCAGGTTGGTGGCCAGTTGGTCGACTTTCCTGTCATTGAGGGTGATGTGATTCCTATGGGCGCATTGATCGCGCAGTTGGACCAAGAACAATACTCGCTTGCGTTGGAACAAGCGCAATTGCAAAAGGATCAGGCCGACCGCACGCTGACGCGACTGACCAAGCTGCAAGGTCAAACTGTCAGTCAGGTCAAGCTGGACGATGCCACCACTCAGGCCAGTCTGGCGGATATTGCCGTGCGCAAAGCTGAATTTGATCTGGAGCACACGACGCTATCGGCCCCCTTTGATGCATTGGTCGCCACCCGGAACGTCGGAAATTTTGTCACCATCGGTGCTGGAAAGCCCGTCGTGCGCCTGCATGACATGAGCGAAATTCGCATTGATATCGACGTGCCCGAGGTCTTGTTTCAGACCGCAGGGCAAGGCGGCCCGGTCACCATCACCGCGCGCTTTCCATCCAGCGACAACACCTATCTGCTTGAGATCCGCGAATTTAACGCAGAGGCCTCTGCCGCGGGGCAAACCTATCGCCTGACACTTGGCATGGAGACCCCCAGCGATCTGGTGGTGTTGCCCGGATCCTCGGTGGATGTTCTGACCCATGCCAGCCTAGACAGAAAAGAAATCATCGTTCCCGTGACCGCCATTGCGACAAGCGCAGATGGCAGCGTATCGGTTCGCGTCTATGAGGAAACTGAAGACAGTAAAGGCGTGATCAAAGTCGCGCCAGTCGAGGTGGAACCCGCTGAGAACGGCGACTTCGTGGTTCTGTCCGGCCTCGCCCCGGGACAACAAATTGTGGCAGCTGGTGCCAATCGGGTCACGGACGGTCAAACCGTGCGCCCCTTCACCGGCTTTGCCAACTAGGAGCGTTTTCCAATGGTGAATATCGCACGCGCGTCTATCGAAAAGCCGCTGTATACATGGCTTTTGGTCCTCACCATGCTGCTCGGCGGCATCTGGGGCTTTTTCAATCTGGGTCGGTTAGAGGATCCAGCCTTTACCATCAAACAATCCGTGGTGATCACGCAATATCCCGGCGCCTCTGCTGAACAGGTGGCGACCGAAGTGTCGGAACCGCTGGAAAGCGCCATCCAAAAGATGGAAGAGATTAAAAAGATCACATCCATCAACCAACCCGGCATATCGCAAATTGATGTTGAGATTAAATCAACCTATCCGGCCGAAGCGCTGCCCGACATCTGGACCCGCCTGCGCGCCCGCGTGCGCGATGCGGCACGGGATTTGCCGCAGGGTGTTCAAACGCCGATGGTCAACGACAGTTTCGGCGATGTGTTTGGCCTTTATTATGCCGTCACAGCCCCCGGTTTTTCCGACGCTGAATTACATGATCTTGGCACCTTCCTGCGCCGAGAGTTGCTGGTTGTGGATGGGGTTGCGGATGTCGATCTGATGGGCCTGCCCGAAGAGGCAATCTTTATCGAACCTGACCTGACGCTCACCGTCAATCAGGGTATTCCGCCCAATGCCATCGCCAACGCGCTGTCGACTGCAAACTCGGTTGTGTCCGCAGGTGAAATTGACAGCGGGGAAAGCCGCGTTCAAATCAAGGCACCCGAAGGGTCCGACACCGTATCCGCCATTGCCGAACTGAGTGTTGGGTTGAATGGCAACCTGTTGAACCTTGTGGATTTTGCCTCTGTGACCCGCGCGCGTGTCGAGAACCCGCGCCAAATCATTCGCTATAACGGTCAAGACGCCTTTACCCTTGCGATTGCGGGTCTGGAAACCGAAGACATTGTCAAAGTGGGCCATCGGGTTGATGATCGCCTTGCCGAACTATCACAAGACATCCCTTACGGGGTGGAGCTTCAACCTGTTTATCAGCAGCACATCGTTGTTGAAAAAGCGTCCAACGATTTTCTGGTCAACCTTGCCATGTCTGTGGGTATCGTGATTATCGTGCTTGGGCTTTTCATGGGGTGGCGTGCTGCGATTGTCATTGGCACCACACTGTTGTTGACCGTTGTGGGCACACTTTTGTTCATGTGGCTCTTCTCGATTGAAATGGAGCGGATTTCGCTGGGTGCCTTGATCATTGCGATGGGGATGTTGGTGGACAACGCCATTGTTGTGGCGGAAGGCATGCAAATCTCAATGCTGCGCGGGCGCAACTCGCGACAGGCGGCGGATGACGCGGCAAAGAAAACCCAAATCCCACTCTTGGGTGCTACGGTCATTGGGATCATGGCCTTTGCCGGGATCGGTCTTTCCCCTGACAGCACCGGCGAGTTTCTTTTCTCGCTGTTTGCCGTGATTGGCATTTCCTTGATGCTCAGCTGGGTTCTTGCGCTGACGGTCACACCGTTCTTGGGCCATCACCTGTTTAAGCACGACAACCAGTCCGCAGATGACGCCTATACCGGTCGCTTCTTTGTGTTCTACAAAAAGATGCTGGATTGGGCGCTGACCCTGCGCTGGCCTGTGATTGCAGGGATGATTGCCATCACCGTGGTCTGTTTCGCGGGCTTTGGGACCGTCAAACAACAGTTTTTCCCGAATTCAAACACACCGCTGTTTTTCGTCAGGTATCAGCTGCCACAAGGCACGCCGATCACCAAGACGTCCGACGATCTGAAGGTCATGGAAAGCTGGTTGCTAGAGCAGGAAGAGGTGCTGTCTGTCGCGGCCTATGCGGGCCAAGGCGCCACGCGTTTCATGCTGACCTATGACGCGGGGCAGGCCAACCCAGCCTATGGACACCTGATCATCCGAACGGAAACCATCGACGAAATTCCGGCGCTGCGTAAACGGCTAGAAACCTTTGGTGGCGAAAGCTTCCCCGAGGCGGAATTCCGGGCCGAACGGTTGGTCTTTGGCCCGCCAAGCGGGACGCCCATTCAGGTGCGCCTCTCTGGCAGCGATCCTAAGGTCCTGCGGCAATTGGCGGATGACGTCAGTGCGGTTATGAACGGGGCGTCTGGCAACCTGATCAACATTCAAGCCGATTGGCGCGAACAGGAATTGTCGGTTGTGCCGATCTATGCCACCAACCGCGCCCAGTCCGCTGGCATTACGCGTGATGCGATCGCGAGCAGCCTTCTGTTTTCAACGGATGGGATCCGGGCGGGCGTATACCGCGAACGGGAACGACAAATTCCCATTATTTTGCGCAGCCCGCGTGATCGCGAATACAGCCTGAATGATCAGCTGATTTATTCCCCGATTTCCGGTAGCCATATGCCGATTGAGCAAGTCACCGATGGGTTTGAATACACTGTTGAAAACACGCTGTTCAAACGTTGGAACCGCGTCCCAACCATTGCGGTCGGGGCTTCGATCCCAGCGGATAAAACCGCGGCATTTGTGCATTCCGAAGTGCGCGCGGCCGTAGAGGCGATGGACCTGCCACCCGGCTATTCGATGGAATGGGGCGGCGAGTTTGAAAGCGCGTCCGAGGCCAACGAAAGCCTGGGAAAACAGCTTCCTGTCAGCTTGTTGGTCATGGTCATGATCTCAATCCTGCTGTTCAACGCTGTGCGCCAACCACTGATCATCTGGTTGCTGGTGCCAATGTCCGTGAATGGCGTTGTCATCGGCCTGCTTGGCACCGGCCTGCCCTTTACCTTTACCGCGCTTCTTGGGTTGCTCAGCCTGTCGGGCATGTTGATCAAAAACGGCATTGTTCTGGTCGAAGAGATTGATCTGGTCCGCGAAGAAGGTGTGGAATTGCGCAAGGCCATCATTGATGCGTCCGCTTCGCGTGTGCGTCCGGTTGCATTGGCCGCAATCACCACGATCCTTGGCATGATCCCACTTTTGTCAGACGCGTTTTTCGTGTCGATGTCGGTGACGATCATGGGGGGATTGGCCTTTGCATCACTGCTGACTTTGGTGGCTGCGCCGGTGCTGTATTACGTGTTTTTCAAACGTGATGAAGCACGCGAAATGGCCACAAAAGCCGCATGATATCAGCAAAGTAAGTCAACAAAATCCGCCCATTGGACTTGTCTGGTGGGCGGATTTTTTATACCAATTTCCCAAAAAAACGACGTCACTCCCCCACCCTTAAAAGGGGAAAGAATTCATTTCACGAAAAAGGAAGAAAATCTGGAGCGGGCGGCGGGAATCGAACCCGCGTCATTAGCTTGGAAGGCTAAGGTCTTACCACTACACAACGCCCGCCCAGTGAATTCATCACATATTTCATACTGTTCAGAGCGTCAAGAGCGAGAGGTGAAACATCTTGTCTCAAGTGCGCAATCTACGTCGCGCTTTCTTAAGCAAGGAGGCTTGGCCCCCCAGGGCGCTCCAGTAAGCCTTTTACTCCGCGTTAAACACAAACAGGGTTTCACCGTTGATCTTATAGGCATTGATCAGATCTTTGGCTGCGTCTGACACCAACCACGCCTCCAGCTTCGCTGCCAGATCAGCCCTTACATGCGGGTGCATGTCTGGGTTTACGGGCAGAAACGCATATTGGTTGAACAAAACCGGATCCCCGGAATAGAGCAGCGCCAGATCGCCCTTATTGCCAAAATTGAGCCAGCTCGCACGGTCAGACATGATATAGGCGTCCATCCCGGATGCGGTGTTAAGTGCGGCCCCCATACCGGCCCCCACCGCTTTGTACCAATCTCCTTCTGGCGTCACATCAGCACTTGCCCACAACGACAGTTCTTTCTTGTGGGTGCCGCTGTCATCGCCGCGACTGACAAAAGGGGATTGGGTGTCTGCAATCGCCTTTAGGGCCGCGGCCGCATTGCTGGCGTCACCCAATTTGGCGCTGTCTGTTTTTGGGCCTATGAACACAAAATCATTATACATGATCTCACGGCGATGGGTGCCAAAACCCCCTTTGAGGAACTTTTCTTCAGCCTTTTTGGAATGCACCAATATCGCATCCACATCGCCCGCTTCGCCCAGCTTGATCGCCTGCCCGGTGCCCACCACCAGCAACTGCAGATCAATACCCGTATCCGCCTTAATCTGTGGCAACAGGATATCGGCCAGACCAGAGTTGTGAAACGACGTGGTTACGGCCATTTTCATCTCATCCGCAACAGCCATACCTGACAAAAGAACCGAGGCGAAAAGCCCCCACAGGATCTGTTTCATTCGACAATATCTCCTTTTAAAAACGCACAGGCCTGCGCCGTTTCAGGTCCCTCAAAAAACGTTGATGCTGGGCCGTGTTCGTGGATGTTTCCGTTTAGAAGAAACAAGGTTTCCGTGGCCAGGCGGCGGGCCTGCCCCATATCGTGGGTCGACATGATCAACCGTGTACCGGCGGCGGCGGCACGGGTCAGGATCTCTTCGATTTCGCGCGTCGCGCGACCATCCAGCGAGGCACAGGGCTCGTCCAGAAACAGCAAATCCGGTTTCGTGATCAGCGCGCGTGCCAAGGCAAGCTTTTGACGCTCGCCACCAGACAAAAACGGCGCGGGGCGATCCAAGGCATCCCCCAGCCCAATGTCTTGGGCAGCCTTGATTGCGAGAGCACGCGCCTTGGGGCGCGCCATTTTCGCCAGTCGCAACGGATAGATCAAATTTCCCAACACCGAGCGACGCATCATCACCGGATGCTGAAACACAAAGGCCTGTTTTTGGCGAGCCTCCAACGGGTCACAGGACCATGTGATCGAACCGGCGCCAAGGCGTGCAATCCCGTGAAGCATTCGCAGGAACGACGTTTTTCCGGCGCCATTTGGGCCAATGACAACCGTGACCCCGCCCGCCTGCAGGGTCAGATCCACGGGGCCAATCAGCATTTTTTGGCCACGGCGCAGCATCGCACCAGAAAGGACAACAGGGAAAAGATTGCTCACCACCGGCCCTCGCGTTCTGTGCGGCCAATAACATGGATCGCGAAATTAACGGCAATGGCCATGAAGATCAGCACAAAGCCCAAGCCCAGCGCCAAGGCAAAATCGCCCTTGCCCGTTTCAAGTGCAATTGCGGTGGTCAGCACGCGGGTGTGGTGGTCGATATTGCCGCCAACCACCATGATCGCGCCAACCTCGCCAATAGCACGCCCAAACCCCGCGAGTGCGGCAGTTAACAACGCGCGCCGCCCATCCCAAATAAGGGCCTGTACCCGTTGGAATTGGGTCGTATTGAGGGAAATCAGCAGGTCATGATAATCTGACCACAATTCGCGCAAAGCCTGATGGGCAATAGAGGCAATCAGCGGCACGATGATGATCACCTGTGCAATCACCATGGCAGTCGGCGTGAACAAAAGCCCCATAACCCCCAACGGGCCAGAGCGGCTAAGAAATACATAGACCACAAGCCCCACGACCACCGGGGGAAGGCCCATCAACGCATTGAGCATCGCGATGGTAAAGCGCCGCGCGCGAAACCGGCGCACGGCCAGCAGCGCCCCAAGCGGCAGCGCAATGGCCGAGGCAATCACCAAAGCGGTCAGCGTCACGCGCAATGACCGCAGCGTGATTTCCACCAAATCCGCATCCAAAGTCAGCAACATCCAGAAGGCCTGAGACATGCCGCTTAACAAATCTGACATGCTCCCTCCTTTACGCACCCGGCTTGCCCGTTGACCAACCGGGTCGACAATTCAATGACGCAGGCCGAACCAACCCCAGCCAACGGGAAAACACTGCTTCTCTGACGCATATGCGATACGGATAATTTGTCCAGCCCGCACAAGGCAACCAAGCATTTTTGGCAAAGCCGCAGCATATTCAAAAACGTCTACACGGCTTGCATTTCAGACATTCCAGCGCGTTTACCCGCTCTCGGTGCAGCGCGTGCATGCAATCCACGCCAAAAGCCTATCGTTTCACACCGCAATACGCGGGCGACCTGAAGCTTCTGCTACCACTTCCGCATCAATAAACACCTCTTGGCCTTCAATTGTCGCGGTGCGGATGTCACGCTGAACGACCACCCGAATACCCTCGGCCCCGGCCGCAACCGCCGCGTTCTGCGCATTCGATTTCAACACCTCTTCCAGGCGCATCAAGGCATCTTCCGAGCTGCGGAAATCCTCGGGGCCAGTGTCCAGATGCACCCGGAACGTGCCTTCAGACGGGCTGGTGATGGTGCCTGTTTCGCGGATCGTGACGCGGCCAACCACCGCCCCGATCGCGTTGGCCACGCCCGCATGTTCCGGCAAGATCATCTCGCAATGTAACCGCGCCCCAACTGCGGGGTAATAGGTGGGGGCCGACGCCCCCAACCCCACCACCGGCAGGTTCAGCCCAGCGTCCAGTTTGACCAATCCGCGATGGCGGCTGAGCCCCCGTTGGGTCAAGACATGACGGGCCAAATCAGCTGCGGGCAGGCCAAAGCCATCCGCCTCTTCTCCGAAAGCCGTTTCCAAAAGCGCAAGTGATGTTTGCTGGGTCAATTGATCCACGATGATTTGCGCCACCTCTTCGGCAGTTTCAGAAAATCGCTTACCGGCGCCGGTGCGCTGACGGCTGAAAAGTTCCAGCGCCATATGTGCGGCTTTGGCATCCCAGGCATCCGCATTTCCCAAAACATGGCTGGCATCCGAGGGCGTCACGCCAGACACCTGCACCAGGCCGCGATCCACCAAACGGCGCAGCGCATTATATTCCAGCCGGTTTTCCAAAACATCGCCCAAAGGGTGAATTTTATCCCCAATCCGCTCCAGCAGCGCGCTGTCACGAGGGGGCAATCCAGTGCGATGCGCCCCTGATACGGCACGGACAAAACGCGCAAAATGCTCGGTCAATGTTATGCTGCGCAGTTGCTTTTCCAGCACCTCATGCACCAGATCTGGCGCCTCCATCGCGATCAGGGACACAGGCAAAACCCGGCGCGGCCCCAGCGAGACAGAGCTTTGCAACCCTTCGGACAGGAAATGCGCCTCGCTGTCACCGCCAAGACCCGACGTGCGCATCGCCACCGCCTCGACCATCGTGCGAAACGGGCCAACCCGCGCGCCTTCGGGGTCAATCGCCGGGCGTCCATCGCGCAGCACCGCAACATCCGTAGTCGTGCCGCCGATGTCGCTGACCAAAGCATCCGTGGCACCCGTCATCCAACGTGCGCCAACGATGCTGGCCGCAGGGCCGCTGAGAATGGTCTCAATCGGGCGCTCAAGTGCAAAATCTGCCGAGATCAGCGCCCCATCGCCACGCACAACCATCAGGGGCGCATGTACGCCCAGCTCCTTCAGTCGCGTTTGCGCGCGGGTGATCAACCGATCAATCATTCCGATCAGCCGAGCGTTCAAAATCGCCGTCAACGCCCGTTTTGGCCCATTCAGCTTGGACGACAAGTGATGCGAGCAGCTGATCGGTTTTCCGGCCATTTCGTGGATCACATCCGACACACGCTTTTCATGGGCCGTATTGCGGGTGGCAAATTGCGCCGCGACTGCAAAACCGGAAACATCGCCCCCATGCTGGGAAAGCCAATCACGCAGAGCGTCCTCGTCCAGCGGGTGCGCCTCGTTTCCCGCGTGATTGTGGCCGCCTGTGATAAGGATATGGGGGTCCCCGGCCATCGCATCGGTCAGCCCATGGCGTTTCATGTCCGCCTCAGAAAAGCCAACCAAGACCAGGCCCACGCGCTCACCCTGCCCCTCGATCAGGGCGTTGGTGGCCAGTGTGGTTGATAAAGAGGCGAGCGAGACCTGATCTGGGTCAGCCTTTGCATCGCGCAACACTGCTTCAACCGCTTTGCCGATCCCCTCCGCCAGGTCATGACGTGTGGTCAGAGATTTGGCCGTAGCGATGACGGTCTTTTCGTCTTTGATCAGAACGGCATCCGTATAGGTGCCCCCGGTATCAACCCCTAGGGAAAGTGACATGAAATTCTCCTCGCGCGTCTGACCCAATTACAGACACCGGGTACGGGTTGTCTGATCAAATTCGACATTTCACGTCGTTTTTGGTCAGGTTTTTACGGGATGTCAAAGGGGTCAACCGCGCAAACCGCATCACATGGCATGCCTACAAATAAGGGGGATTAATCGCATTCGGTTTGTTGCAGCCACCCCACCAAAGGGTTGATTGAAATTTGCTCCTGCTGTTAACCTTTATGAAAGGCCAACAAGAAACGTGGGAGGAGGGATGTATATGGGCAGTGATGACACCACGATCCGCACCATTTCACGGCAATATGCCAGCGCAAATGATAGGCGCGCATGGCTGGAGTTAAGCGTCACTTTCACCCTTTATCTTGCTGGGTTGCTGACCGCGCTATCCGCGATTGGCACCCTCTGGATCTTGCTGCCCGCAATGGTGCTTGCCGCAACCATGGGCTTGCGCCTTTACATGATCCAACATGATTGCCTGCATCGGTCGTTTTTCACCAGCCGTCGGATGAATGACAATGTGGGAACGTTGCTGTCCCCCATCGCAATGACCCCCTATCAGGCGACCCGTTTTAAACACACTCAACACCACACCCATGTGGCTGATCTGAACCGACGCGATACGTTTGAGATTTATGTGATGACAGTGAAGGAATGGGCGGACGCCCCACCACTGACACGCGCAAAATACAAGCTTTATCGAAGCCCTGTTACCTTGATCCTTGTGGGACCGTTTATCCTGTATGCATTCTTGCGGCGGGTACCGCTTTACGGATTGAAGACGGGGATCGGGGATCTGGTGTTGCACAATCTTTTGCTCGCTGGGCTCATCGTTTCGGTCTGGGCCTATGCGGGCTGGCCGGGCGTCGCGGTTTGGGTGGGATCGGTCTATATCGCCTGTGTTTTTGGCGGGTTGATCCCCTATGTCTTGCATAATTTTGAGCATGTGCATTGGGGGGTGAAGCCGGATCTTGATATGGAAACCGCCGCACTTGAAGGCTCATCCGTACTGGATTGGGGGCGCCCCTTTGATGTTGCGATGATGAATATCGCCTATCACGACCTGCACCATCTGAATGCCAAAATCCCGGGCTACAAGATCAAGACCGCTTATGATGATCTTGAGGCGCGCGGATTGATCACCTCTGAAAAGATCGGCTTTATCGATGGGATAAAGTGCCTGCGGTGGAAACTCTATGACGAAGAAAACAGCTGTATGGTGCCCTTTCCCAAAGGCCCGCCTGAACCCCGGGCACAGTTAAAAGCCTAGTCTGGTCAAGCCTCGCCGTTCTGTAACTGCGGCACGCGGGTGGCAAGCGCTTGCCAAATCGCTTCTATCTTTGGCCCCAATTGCGCACGGGGGCGAAAGGCGCAGATGTCCACATCCAGCCGCCATTCTGGTCCGCCAATCGGCGCGATCAACTCTTTTGCTGGCGCATCCACAGCGCTTTCCGGCAACCAGCCCACACCGTGCCCGGCCACAATCACCTCTTTCAACACATCCGACATATCACATTGCACGCAAACCTTATGCGGCAGCGGCGCGCCCGCACGTTCAAGCACATGTTCAAACAGCCGGACGAAATAGGCGCGATGCGAATAGGCGACCATCGGAAAAGGATGCTTTGCCTTCCCCGGAAAGCCAAACCCCTCGCGCAGCTTCGCATCCTGTGTGGCATAGGGCATAAACCGGTCGCGCCGCACCACCAGTCGTTCGTGTTGATCCAGATTGTCGTGGGTCGGGATGGCCACACAATCATGGGCAAACAGGATATCCGCATCCCCCGCCAAATAGCGCGCAACCACATCATTGGTGGTGCCGACAATGACCGAAAACGAGCAATTGGCGTTTTGGCCGATGATATCCAGCACCCGCTTAAACTCGGACCGCGCCAGCACATTTGGCATCGCAATCCGCACCTGGGACATCACATCGAATTGCGCCGCCCGGATCGAGGATCGCGCCTCGAACAGCCGCTCAACCGCGATACGTGCGCTTTCGCGAAACTGTTCACCCGCGTCCGTCAAACGAACGGGCACGGCGCCTTTGACAACAAGCGCCGTGCCCAACCATTGTTCAAGCGATTGAATGCGCCGCGAAAATGCAGCCTGCGACACATTGCGGAATTCGGCGGCCCGCGTGAAGTTTCGCAGCTCTACCAGAGCCAGATAATCCTCGAGCCACCGAACATCCATTTGCGCCTGTCCTTACAATCCAATCGCGCGATAATACTCCGCGATGCGCGCAATGGTAACCACGTATGCGGCGGTGCGTAAAGTGACGTTCCCAAGGGTTTTCTGACGATCCATGATTTCGTCAAAAGCACGGACCATGATCTCCTCCAAACCCGAGCGAACAACGTCAATTTCCCGCGTGTCGCGCGCAATTTTTGTCCTTTGTTCATCTGCCAATGGGCGCCCTGCAATCTCTTCCAACGCCGAAACTACCGCCGACCCCGACATGATGTTTTGACGCTTGTCCATCAGGCCAAAAGGCAGGTGCGTGATGTTTTTCACCCATTCAAAATAACTGACAACAACACCGCCAGCATTCACGTAAAGATCGGGCAGAATAACGATGCCACGACGGGTCAGGCATTCTTCCGCTTCCGCGGTGACAGGGCCGTTGGCCGCCTCGACGATCAGCTCATAGTTCACGTCTTCGCAATTCTCTGCTGTGATTGCGTTTTCCTTGGCCGCTGGGATCAGAATATCTGCGGCGCGATGGGTCAATCCCTGCTCTGACGGGATGGTTTCTGCACCGGGGAAGTTGCCCACAGACCCAGTTTCGGCACGGAATGCGGCAACGGCTTCGATATTCAGACCTGCGTCATCAAAAATCGCCACATCATGTTCGACGATGCCAACAATGCGCGCGCCATCTTCTTCCAGAAACTTCGCTGCGTGATAGCCCACATTCCCGAAGCCCTGCACAACAACAGTTAGGCCCGCGACATCTTTTTGCCCGGCCACTGGTGCAGTGTCAGGATGCGCGAGATAGGATTTCAACGCATATTGCAGACCACGACCTGTCGCCTCGACCCGACCCTCGATACCGCCACGCGCGACGGGTTTTCCGGTGACACAAGCGGCTTGGTTGATGGCATCCGAACGGCCCGAGCGGCGAAATTCATCCGCCATCCAAGCCATCTCGCGTTCCCCCGTGCCCATGTCTGGCGCAGGCACGTTGCGACCCGGATGGATCAGATCACGACGGGCAAGTTCCTGGGTGAACCGGCGGGTGATTTTCTCCAACTCATCTTCAGTCCAATCCGCTGGATTGATCTTCAGCGCACCTTTTGAGCCGCCAAACGGCACGTTCACCAAGGCGCATTTCAGGCTCATCAACGCCGCCAGTGCTTCGACCTCGTCATGGTTTGCATCGGGGTCGTAGCGAATGCCGCCTTTAACCGGTTCGATATGCTCGCTATGCACCGACCGCCAGCCTTGAAAACTGAAAATCCGCCCGCGCAGTTTCACCCCAAAGCGTACTGAATAGGTCGAGTTACACTGGGAAATCCGCTCGGCCAAACCCTCGGTCAGGTCGATGTGGGAAACTGCATTGTCGATGAAGTGTTGAACACTGGTGAGAAATTCTTGCTGGCTCATGGTCTTTCCATTTCCTAAGCCCCCAAAGGCGGGGTGCGCAGGGGAACGGAAACGCTATGCCGGTTTAGAAGTCCAATGCAGTTATTGCATCGCCCATGCAGGTGTCAGGGTAATGTCGCAGTTTCATCGGGGTCGTAAAGGGCCTGACACAGTGTATCCCATTGCTTGCGCGTCACGGTTCGGTCGCTGGCAAACATCCAATAGCTCTGCGCGGGCGCCAGCTCGGCTTCGGACAATCGGCACAAACGACCTGTGGCCAGCTCGTCTTGCACCAAAGGAAGTGACGCCAAAAGTACCCCATTGCCCGCCCGCGCAGCGCCGACGCCTGCGGTGAATGTATCAAACCGAAGGCGCGGCACTGGGGTCGGCGCATCACCGGTCAAACCCGCCCATTCCTGCCACCCTTCGCGCGGGCCGGAGATCGCCAACCGAGGCAATTCCTGCCACGGGCCTTGACCCAGCAAATCTGGCGCACAGACCGGTGACAAAGCTTCAGCAAATAGGCGGACCTTATAGGGTTCATCACCGCGCCCCGCGCCATAGCGCACCCGCACCATTGGCCCTTCGCGCAGATCTTCGGCGGCCAGCACATGAGTTTGGCAGGAAATCTGAACATCCCTGCCCAATGACAGCCCCGCCAATCGTGGCGCAATCCAATGGGTCAGCATCGACGCACTGGCAGATAGTTTCAGCGTGCGGCGCCGAATGCCAAACAGCTCTTGGGCCGAATGATCCAGGGTCGCAAGGCCATGGCTGACATATGGCAACCACGCCTCGCCTTCGACGCTGACCACAACACCGCGCGCTTGACGGATAAACAATTGCGTACCCAATCGCGCTTCCAACTGGGCAATTCGTTGGCTGATTGCGGCCTGCGTTAGCCCGGTTTCACGCGCGGCGGCGGTAAAGCTTCCACTGCGGGCGGCGGCCTCAAAGGCGCGCACCCAATCGAGTGGAAGGTTGTCCAGTAGCGATCCAGCCATAAATTATTCGACCTCTCAGACCCCATTCCTCTTTGTTGAACTTATGAACACATGAAGCGACACTGTCACCAGAAAACACTCCGTTCCGCTTTGGCTCCAATCAAGGAAACCCCAGATGTCCACCATCACACCCAAGGTCTCGATCGGCCCGCAAGGGCAATTTCTCACCCTGACCACCGCAGGTAGATCAGCGCGCTTTCACGCCATCTGGCTGCGTGATAACGCATGGGACGAAGACACCCGTGCGTTGGGCAATGGCCAGCGTTTGATTGCGTTACGTGACATTCCGGCGGGTACGAAAATTGGTGCGGCCAGCATAAATGCCAACCAACTTGAGGTCCGTTTTGAACCTGAGGGCAAAACGGTACATTTTGATCTGAGCTGGTTGATGGAAAACTGCTATGACCAGCCCTTGCCGACCCAGCGCGGCTGGCTGGGTCCGCGCATCCGGCCATGGAACAGCGATTTGATGGGTGACGTGCCGGTTGGTGATTTTGCAGAGCTGTCGAAACGCGGCGCGGCCTTGCAAGATTGGTTGGACAAGGTCGCGAGGTACGGCTTTGGCAAAGTGATAAACGGCCCAATTGAGGACGGTGCGCTGTTTAAGATCGTCGACCTGTTTGGCTTTGTGCGCGAGACCAATTACGGAAAGCATTTTGAGGTGCGCACCGAGGTGAACCCCACCAATTTGGCCTTTACCGGGCTGGGTTTGCAGGCGCATACCGATAATCCCTACCGTGATCCGGTGCCCTCGCTTCAGGTGCTTTACTGCCTGCAAAGCTCGGCCGCGGGCGGTGAGAATATGGTGGTGGACGGCTTTGCCGCGGCTCTTCGATTGCGCGATGAAAATGAGGCATATTTCGACGTGCTGGCAGATCACTGCGCGCGATTTGAATATGCGGGGGAAGAGGATGTTTGCCTGACGTCCCGCCGCCCAATGATCGAACTCGCCCCTGACGGTGAACTGGTCGGCATGCGTTTCAACAACCGATCTTTGGCCGCTGTGACGGACGTGCCATTTGACAAGATGGCCGACTATTACGCCGCCTATCGCCGCTTGGGTGAAATCATTGACGATGAAGCGATGGAGGTGACCTTCCGCCTGAACCCTGGCGAGGGGTTCATTGTCGACAACACCCGCGTTTTGCATGCCCGCAAGGGGTATTCCGGCGAGGGTACGCGGTGGCTTCAGGGGTGTTATTCCGACAAAGACGGGCTGCGTTCAACCTATGACGCGATGACCCGTCGCACGCAAAAGGAGGCCGCAGAATGAAGCCCGATATCAACGCGTTGACACCTGAAAATATCGTCGCATTTATCGGTGGGATCTTTGAACGCCGTGGGGATGAGGAGTATTTGGGCGAGCCTGTAACGATGGCTGAACATATGCTGCAGGGCGCCACCATCGCCGAGCAAAACGGGCAGTCCGAAGAGATCATTGTCGGCGCACTGCTGCACGACATTGGTCATTTTACATCCGAATTTGGAACCTACCACCCTGATGACACCGAAGATCGTCACCACGAGGATGCGGGTGCTGAGGTGTTGGAGCAGTTTTTTCCCAGCGTGATCACCGATTGCGTGCGGTATCACGTGGCGGCCAAACGGTATCTTTGCGCCACCAAGCCCGAATATTTCGCGCGCCTATCGCCCGCATCTGCCCATACGCTTGAGCTTCAGGGTGGGCCGATGAATGAGGCGGAGGTGGCGGAGTTTGCAGCCAATCCTAACCTCAAACAAATCATCGCGGTGCGCTATCTGGATGAGGCGGGAAAGCGTGATGATATGGAGACGCCCGACTATTGGCATTTTGCGCCGATGGTGCAGCGGATGGTGGATCGCCACTGCGGGTGAAGCACGCTGGGGGTTTCACACCCCCAGACCCCCGTGAGGTATTTTGGCAAGAAAAAGGACGGGAAACCTGCCCGCCCTTTCAAAACTCTAAAACCGCAGCAATCAGTCGATCACGCGCACCGCACCTTTGGCAGCAGAGGACGCAAGCATCGCATAGGCCTTCAGCGCCTTGGACACTTTGCGTTTGCGCGGCTTGGCAGGCACCCAGCCTTTGGCGTCTTGTGCCACCCGGCGTGCGGCCAGATCGTCATCGGACACATCCAGATGGATGGTGCGGTTTGGAATGTCGATGATGATCTTATCGCCCTGCTCCACCAGACCAATCGCACCGCCTTCAGCGGCCTCTGGCGAAGCGTGGCCAATTGACAGACCGGACGTGCCACCCGAGAAACGACCGTCGGTCAGAAGGGCACAGTCTTTGCCCAGACCTTTGGATTTCAAATAGCTGGTTGGATAGAGCATTTCCTGCATGCCCGGTCCACCACGTGGCCCTTCGTAACGGATCACAACCACGTCGCCTGCCTTGACTTTGCCGGTCAGGATATCGCTGACGGCGGCGTCCTGGCTTTCGCAAACATAGGCCGTTCCGGTGAACTTCAGGATGCTCGCATCCACGCCTGCGGTCTTTACGATACAACCTTCCAGCGCGATGTTGCCAAAGAGCACGGCCAATCCGCCATCTTGACTAAACGCGTGTTCTTTTGAGCGGATCACGCCATTTTCACGGTCGGTATCCAGCTCTTTGAACCGGTTCTCGGTCGAAAACGCCTCAACCGTGCGCACGCCACCGGGGGCGGCTTTGAACAGGCTTTCGGCCTCTGGATTGTTGGCGACCTTAATGTCCCATTTGGCAATCGCCTCGCCCATGGAGCTTGAATGCACGGTCGCGCAGTCATTGTGCAAAAGACCCGCACGCGACAGTTCGCCCAAGATCGAGAAGATCCCGCCCGCTCGGTGCACATCTTCCATATGCACATTCTCGGTGTTGGGGGCAACTTTACACAGACAGGGCACCTTGCGGCTCAGCTGATCCATATGTGTCATGTTGAAGTCAACTTCGCCTTCATGCGCAATCGCCAACAGGTGCAAGACGGTGTTGGTCGACCCACCCATCGCAATGTCCAGCGACATGGCGTTCTCAAACGCTTCAAAGGTTGCGATTTCACGCGGCAACAGGCCTTTTTCGTTCTCAACATAGTGGCGTTTGGTGATCTCAACGATCTTACGGCCCGCCTCAAGGAACAGATGCTTGCGATCTGCGTGGGTCGCCAATGTGGATCCGTTGCCCGGCAGTGCGAGGCCCAGCGCCTCGGCCAGACAGTTCATCGAGTTGGCGGTAAACATGCCCGAGCACGACCCGCAGGTGGGGCAGGCGTTTTCTTCGATGTGCTGAACCTGCTCATCCGTCAGATCTTCGCTTGCCGCAGCAACCATCGCATCCACGAGGTCGATCTTTTTGACATCAAGGTCGGCAAGGTCAATCTTGCCCGCTTCCATCGGACCACCAGACACAAAGATCACCGGGATGTTCAGGCGCATGGCGGCCATCATCATGCCGGGAGTGATTTTATCGCAGTTCGAGATGCAGACCATCGCATCGGCGCAATGCGCGTTGACCATATATTCCACGCTATCGGCGATAATTTCGCGCGACGGCAGGGAATACAGCATCCCGTCATGGCCCATCGCGATGCCATCATCCACCGCAATGGTGTTGAATTCCTTGGCAACACCACCCGCCGCTTCCACTTCGCGCGCAACCATCTGACCAAGGTCTTTCAGGTGCACGTGGCCCGGCACAAACTGAGTGAACGAATTGACAATGGCAATGATCGGCTTGCCGAAATCATCATCTGTCATCCCCGTTGCACGCCACAATCCGCGGGCACCCGCCATGTTACGACCATGGGTCGATGTTCTGGAACGGTAAGCTGGCATCGTTTTTCGCCTCTCGCTGAAATTAGATCGCACAGGGATTAGCATCCTTGGCCGAGTGAGACCAGAGACGAGTTGCAATCAGCCCCGTCCGAGCCCTAGGGTCGCAAAGCATTTTGGGAAGGATCAGCCATGCGGTTTCAGGATTTACGCGACGCCAATTCCATTCGCCGTACCGAATGGCCCGGCGATGACCAAGCCGACACAGCGTTTCGTGCGCTTGAGGTGGCGGGGGAGTTTGGCGAGGTGGCCGAAGCGGTAAAAAAGATGCTGCGCGCGGAACGCGGCATCAAAGGCTCCACGGCCACGTTGCAAGATGTGGCGGATGAAATGGCCGATGCAATCATTTCTTTGGATCTTCTGGCGGACCATCTGGGCATTGATTTGGGCGCGTCTGTCGCGCGAAAATTCAATAAGACATCACAGAAATACGGCCTGCACACACGGATACGAGAAGAGGGTGGGGTTTAGGAGAAATGGTGCCTCAAGAGGGCATATTTTTGTGGGTCTATCTCATAAGTTACTGTAAAAAATCGAAATACTGATCAAGGGAATTTGGTTTCATTGGGCATTAAGTTCTACGGTTTGTTCTACACCACCAACATGGGTTTTTCTAGATCGGCTGTAGCGGCTTGTGAGGCTGATAGGTGATGTTATGCGACCCACGCACCGCAGGATGCTTAATTGCCATCAGATGGGCTTGTGTGCACTCTCTTTGGCCTTCAATGCACGATATACACTGACACGACTGATACCCATCTCATTGGCGATTTTCGTGGGACCAAGGCCCTGATTGTACAACTCCATGACTTTCACAGGATCGATGGTTGGTTTTCGACCTTTGTAGATACCTTTTGCTTTTGCCTTGGCTATTCCTTCTGCTTGGCGCTTGCGAATGATGGAACGTTCGAACTCTGCAAATGCCCCCATGAGATGAAGTTGCAGTTTTGCGAAAGGATCATTGTTGGATGGTGAGAATGTCAGGTTTTCGGTTAGAAATGTGATTGATACGTTTTTGTCATTGAGGGTTTGGATGATGGATTGAAGATCACGTAGATCACGCGCCATCCGATCAATTGACCATACGATCACTTCATCACCATCACGGGCAAAATCGATCATGCTTTGTAATTCTGGACGATCTTTTGCCGTTGCGCCTGAAAGTTTTTCTTCAAAGAGATTATCGAGCTTTCCCAAATCCTGTCGATCTAGATTTTGGTCGATTGAACTCACCCTTTTGTAGCCCAGCTTCATATGTGCTCCTCGGATTGTTTCAGTTGGGTCTAGAGAAAAGAAAACGGGTGTAACAATTAGAGAATCACTACCCTATTGTTACACCCATTTGTATCACGGTATCTGTATCGTTTCAGTAGAATTATTTGATACAGAGTTAGTG
>DDMF01000001.1:0-961 GCA_002340515.1 Rhodobacteraceae bacterium UBA2553
CCCCGAGGTGGTAGAGACCCCAACCCCGTCGCCAGAGGCCACCACAGCTGCGCCCGAAGAGGTGATCCCAACCGCACCAGAAGCGGCAACCACCGAGATTGTAACCGAGGCGACAGAAACTGCAGCGCCCACGAAATCCGTGCGGCCAGCCTCGCGCCCCAATCGGCCAACACCGCCTGTTGTGGCGGAACCTACACCGCCCGAGACGCCCACGCCGCCTGCAAACACTGCTGCAAATGCGGTGGCAAACGCGGTGAGTGACGCGGTGGCTGGCGGCACGCAGGACGTAGCAGAGCAAAACATCCCCGAAGGCCCGCCCATGTCGCGCGGCGAAAAAGAGGGGCTGCGCCTTGCGGTCAAGCAATGCTGGAATCTGGGCAGCACGTCGTCAGACGCGCTGCGCACCACGGTTGTGGTTCTGGTGGATATGGACCGAAACGGCAAACCAACCAATGTTGTGCTGCAAAGCTGGGATGGTCCCAGCCAAGGGGCCGCCAACACCGCCTTTCAGGCCGCGCGCCGTGCGGTTTTGATTTGTGGGCGTTCAGGCTATGATCTGCCTGCCGAGAAATACGGCCAGTGGCGCCAAATCGAGATGACCTTCAACCCGGATAAGATGAGGATCAAATGAGACTGAAACAGCTTTTGGGTTATGCGCTTTTTGCGGGGCTGACGGCCCTGTCCCCGATGTTTGCCCCCACCGCGATGGCCGAAGGGCCGTTGCGGATTGAGATCACCGATGGGGTGATTGAACCTTTGCCCTTCGCGGTCCCGGCGTTTCAGGACGATGGCGGCGGTGCGGGCGAATATGCTGGCAATATCGCGCGTCTTGTGGCGGCGGATTTGGCTGGCACGGGGCTTTTCCGCGAGGTGCCCAGCTCTGCTTACATCTCATCGATCACCAGTTTTGCAAGCCCGGTGGCGTATGAAGATTGGCGGGCGATCAATGCACAAGCGCTGA
>DDMF01000001.1:997-4368 GCA_002340515.1 Rhodobacteraceae bacterium UBA2553
CGTCAGCCAGTCTGGCGGAAATCTGACCGTCAAATTCCGGGTGTTTGACGTCTTTTCCGGGCAGCAATTGGGCGAAGGTCTTCAGTTTGGCGGATCGGCGTCGTCTTGGCGTCGCATGGCGCATAAAGTGGCCGATATTGTCTATTCGCGCATCACCGGCGAAAGCGGCTATTTCGACAGCCGCGTGGTGTTTGTCTCGGAAAGTGGGCCGAAAAACGCCCGCCGCAAACGTCTTGGCATCATGGATTTCGATGGGGCCAATGTTCAGTATTTGACCGACAGTTCGTCGCTGGTGCTGGCGCCGCGCTTTTCGCCCACGGGCGACAAGGTGCTTTACACAAGCTATGAGACGGGTTTCCCGCAGGTTTACGTCTTGGATGTGGCCAGCGTGGGCCGCCGGGCGTTGACGTCAAAAGAGGGCGAAATGTCCTTTGCCCCGCGCTTTTCCCCCGATGGCACGCGGGTGGTCTATTCATTGTCGGCAGGCGGCAATACTGACATTTACACGATGAATGTGACTGGAGGCGGCGAGCAGCGTTTGACCTCGGCCCCGTCGATTGAAACCGCGCCAAGCTATTCCCCCGACGGGCAATATATCGTCTTTGAAAGCGACCGGTCCGGCACGCAGCAGCTTTATATCATGTCTGCAAATGGTGGCGAAGCGCGGCGGATTTCCTTTGGGCCGGGGCGTTATGGCACCCCCGTTTGGTCGCCGCGTGGCGATTTGATTGCGTTCACCAAGCAAAACGCGGGCCGCTTTCACATTGGTGTGATGCGCACCGATGGATCAGAAGAGCGTTTGCTGACGGCGTCGTTTCTGGACGAGGGGCCAAGCTGGGCCCCCAATGGACGCGTGATCATGTTCACCCGCGAAAGCCAAGGGGCCAACGGCGCATCGTCGCTTTATTCCGTGGATATTTCAGGGCGCAACCTGCGCCGGGTTGTGACGGATGGTCCGGCCTCGGATCCGGCGTGGTCTCCGCTGTTGAAATAAGGCGTCTGGGCGGCTTTGGGCCGGGATGTTACGATGTGATTTGTGGGATTTCCCAAGGCGCGCGCGATCTGCTAAGCTTGCAAAAACGAGCTTGAAATGAGTTTAACAAAGGCGCGGTTGCGTCTGACAGGATACAGGACGAAAACCATGAAATCATATGCTCTTATAGCGGTTCTTGTTGGTGTGCTTGCGGTTGCGGGCTGTTCCAAAAGCCCCATGAATGCCGGCAACGGATTTGGCGCAGACACGGGGGCTGGCGCGATTGTACCCGGCAGCGCGTCGGACCCCACGTCGCCTGCCTATTTCCAGCAAACCATTGGCGACCGCGTGCTGTTTGCGGTGGACCAATCATCGCTGAGCCCGGAAGGCATTGATTTGCTGACCAAACAGGCAGCTTGGCTGATGGAAAACCCCGCCTTTACCGCCGTGGTCGAAGGTCACGCGGATGAACAGAGCACGCGGGAATATAACCTTGCCCTTGGCGCACGCCGGGCGTCCGCCGTGCAGAATTTCTTGATTGAACGCGGTGTGGCGCCGAACCGCTTGCAAACCGTCAGCTATGGCAAAGAACGCCCGCTTGAGATTTGTTCGGATGAGACCTGTTATTCGCGCAACCGTCGCGCGGTGACTGTTTTGGCGGCCAGCGGATTGACAAGCTGAACATAATAGCGGGTTTCTGAGAAAACTAGAAAACTAGAAAACTAGTTTTCTGGTTTTTCGGAAGAACCGATCTGGCGCAGAAGGAGAGCGTGATGCGTGCAAAATTCATCGGGGCGGCTTTGGGATTGGCCATTGCCATGGTGGTGCCTGCGGTCGCACCTGCGCAGGATCGGGCGCAATCCTTGGCAGATGTACGCCAGGAATTATCCCTTCTCTATGTGGAAATTCAACAGCTTAAGACGGAACTTTCGACAACGGGCGGGGCCACAACCAACACCGGTGCAGGATCCCCAACCCAGCGCTTGTCCGCCATCGAAGGCGAACTTGCCCGCCTAACCGGCCTAACCGAACAGCTTGATTTTCGGCTGAACCAAATTGTCAAAGATGGCACCAACCGGATTTCCAACCTAGAATTTCGTTTGGTTGAGCTTGAGGGGGGCGATATTTCGACCCTTGGCGAGACCACCACTCTTGGTGGCGCGCTGCCGGATGTGCCGATTGCGGTGACACCTTCCCCAACACCCGACGCGGGCGGTCAGTTGGCGGTGGGGGAACAGGCTGATTTCGAGGCGGCAGCTGCGGCGCTTGAAGCCGGTGACTTTGCCGAAGCGGACCGGATGTTTGCGGCCTTTATCGACGCCTATCCCGGTGGTCCGATGACCGCGCAGGCGCATTTCCAACGCGGCGAGGCCCTTGTGGGGGCGGGCGAGACTAAATCCGCAGCGCGCGCTTATCTGAATGCCTTTTCAGGCGCGCCGGACGGGCCATCCGCGCCGGATGCGCTGTTTCGTTTGGGGCAATCGCTGGGCGCTTTGGGCCAAACGTCCGAGGCTTGCGTAACCCTGTCCGAAGTTGGTAAACGCTTTCCCGGCAATCCCACTGTGACAGACGCCGAAGCCGAGCGTGGACGGTTGGGGTGCAACTGACGCTGATACCGTTTTTAACGCGGGCTAAGGCGGAAGGTGACATTGCTCATCTTGGCATTGCGGTGTCGGGGGGCAGCGATTCCACCGCCCTTCTGATGCTCTCCCATGCGTGGGCGCAAGAAACAGGCAGAAAAATCACCGCGCTGACCGTGGATCACGGGTTGCGAGACGGTGCGAAAGCTGAGGCGCAAGAGGTCGCAAAGCTTTGTGCCCGTTTGGGCGTGGATCACCATATCCTCACTTGGGATGATTGGGACGGGCTGGGCAATCTGCAGGATGCCGCCCGTCAGGCGCGCTATGGATTGCTGGCGCAAAAGGCACATGTGCTGGGGATCGATGCGGTAGCCCTTGGTCACACCCATGACGATCAGGCCGAGACCTTTTTGCTCCGGCTGGCGCGGGGGTCTGGCGTGGATGGGTTGTCGGGCATGCGCGCGGATTGGCGTGCAAATGACATGCGGTGGCTGCGGCCGGTTTTGACACATCGGCGCGAGGCGCTTCGGGATCTGTTGCGGGCGCGCGATGTCACGTGGTGCGAGGATCCCTCAAACTCCGATCCCAGATTTGACCGGGTGCAGATGCGTCAGGCGATGGCGGATCTGGCAGATCTTGGGCTGACGGCGGATCGTTTGGTCACCACAGCGACGGCCATGTCAGAGGCGCGCGCCGTGTTGGAACAGGCGGCCCATGTGGCGGCCAAAACGCTGTGTCATGTTGAGGCGGGGGACGTCGTGATCGACCCCAAGGGGCTGGTGGATTTGCCGGTGGAAACGCGCGACCGCCTTGTGGCC
>DDMF01000001.1:4422-5041 GCA_002340515.1 Rhodobacteraceae bacterium UBA2553
GAAGCGCTGGACGGGCAGGCGGCCACCTTGCACGGCTGTTTTTTGTGGCGTCACAAAACCGGGCTGCGGGTCACGCGGGAATTGTCGGCGGTTGCGGATTTGAGGGGCGCGCCAAACGCGCTGTGGGATGGCCGTTGGCGCATCAAGGGGTCTGACGCCGCGAACACGGACAAAACGCTAGAGATTCGCGCCTTGGGCGAGGGGATTTCCCAGCTGAAAGACTGGCGCGCGGGCGGTATTCCGCGCCAAACCCTGATGGTCACCCCCGCCATTTGGCATCAAACCTGCGTGATTGCAGCCCCAATGGCCCAAGAAAGCAACATTTGGCGGCTAGAAACGCGCCCAGAGCAAAATGATTTCGCCGCGTCCTTTTTAACGCATTGAACATAGCGGCATGATCCCTATTTTAAGGACTGGCGCTTCATCGACCCGGCGTCAAAGGCATTAAAGGAGATCCCCCTTGGGCAACGCGAGAAATTTCGCTTTTTGGATTGTGCTGTTTTTGCTGATCCTGACCCTGTTCAACCTGTTTTCAAACGGGCAGAGCAGCATGGCTTCGTCCAACGTAAGCTATTCTGAATTTGTGGCTGCTGTCGAGGCAGGACAGGTGCAAACAGTT
>DDMF01000001.1:5051-11955 GCA_002340515.1 Rhodobacteraceae bacterium UBA2553
GGGCGAGACGCTGTCGTATCAGGGGGCCGATGGTAAACTTTATCAAACCATTGTGCCGGGAGATGCTGCGATTACCAATCGCCTGCTGGACAAAGGTGTTGAGGTGAAGGCCGAGCCGCAGCAGCAATCGGGTATCATGAGCCTGATGACCCTGCTGTTGCCGGTGATTCTGCTGATCGGCTTTTGGTTCTTTATGATGAACCGGATGCAAGGTGGCGGCAAAGGTGGCGCGATGGGGTTTGGCAAATCCAAAGCCAAGATGCTGACCGAACGCGAGGGTCGTGTGACCTTTGACGATGTGGCGGGCATTGATGAGGCCAAGGAAGAGCTGGAAGAGATTGTTGAGTTTTTGCGCAACCCGCAGAAATTCTCGCGACTTGGTGGCACCATTCCCAAAGGCGCTTTGCTGGTGGGCCCTCCGGGTACCGGTAAAACCTTGCTGGCGCGTGCGATTGCGGGCGAGGCGGGCGTGCCCTTCTTCACCATTTCCGGGTCGGATTTTGTGGAAATGTTTGTGGGTGTGGGCGCAAGCCGCGTGCGCGACATGTTTGAACAAGCCAAAAAGAACGCGCCGTGCATCGTATTTATTGATGAAATTGACGCCGTGGGCCGCTCGCGCGGAGCTGGTTATGGCGGTGGCAATGATGAACGTGAGCAGACGCTGAACCAATTGCTGGTTGAGATGGACGGTTTTGAAGCCAACGAAGGTGTGATCATTCTGGCCGCAACCAACCGTCGTGACGTGCTGGACCCTGCGCTGTTGCGTCCCGGCCGTTTTGACCGTCAGGTCACCGTACCAAACCCAGACATCAAAGGTCGTGAAAAGATTTTGGGCGTGCATGCGCGCAAAGTGCCGCTTGGTCCCGACGCCGACATGCGCATTATTGCCCGCGGCACCCCCGGTTTCTCGGGTGCGGATTTGGCGAACCTTGTGAACGAGGCTGCATTGACCGCAGCGCGCATTGGCCGCCGTTTCGTGACGATGGAAGATTTCGAATACGCCAAAGACAAGGTGATGATGGGCGCGGAACGTCGCTCGATGGTTCTTACGGACGACCAGAAAGAAAAGACCGCCTATCACGAAGCGGGTCACGCTGTGGTTGGCCTGAAGCTGCCGCAATGTGATCCGGTCTATAAGGCAACGATCATTCCGCGCGGTGGTGCGCTTGGTATGGTTGTGTCTTTGCCCGAGATTGACCGTTTGAACTGGCACCGGTCGGAATGCGAAGAAAAGCTGGCGATGACGATGGCGGGCAAAGCCGCTGAGATCATCAAATACGGCGAAGAAAACGTCTCGAACGGGCCGGCGGGTGATATTCAGCAGGCATCAGGCTTGGCGCGTGCGATGGTGATGCGCTGGGGCATGTCGGATAAGGTTGGCAACATTGATTACGCGGAAGCGGCCGAAGGCTATTCGGGCAACACCGCGGGTTTCTCGGTCTCTGCCAGCACCAAAGAGCTGATTGAGGCAGAGGTGAAGCGCTTTATCCAGGATGGGTATGAAGCCGCGTTTAAGATTTTGTCTGAAAACAGAGACGAGTGGGAACGTTTGGCCCAAGGCTTGTTGGAATATGAAACCCTAACGGGTGCTGAAATCCAGCGGGTGATGGACGGCCAACCGCCGCATAAAGGCGACGATGAAGATGATGCTTCGGATGAAGGCACATCGTCGGTGACCGCAATTCCGAAAACCAAACCCAAGGCGAAGCCGTCTGGGGATGGGGACTTGGAACCGGAACCCACGGCGTAAATGCTAAGATATTTAAAGCGTTTCCGTTTTCATTGATGCATCTGTCATCGTTTTTTGCGTTTGAGCGAAGCGAAAGGCAGCGAACAAGCGATGCAACGTGAACTGGAAGCGCGCTAAAACCGCCCCGAGGGAAACTTCGGGGCGGTTTTCGTTTGAGCTTGAGATGTGGCGCAAAGATTGATGTCGCAGTATTGACAATCTGCCTGTCAATATGACATGTATATTGTCATTATGAACTCTGATGACTTATACAGCGTAATCTGGATGTCTCGTCCGCTGATGCAGGCGGCTGAGGCCCTTGTTGAGAAAAGCCTTACAGGCACGGGCCTTACGGTCAGAACGCGCGCCGTTCTCGAAATGGTTTTACAACATGGCCAGCTCTCTGTTCCCGACATTGCGCACCATCTTTCGATCAAACGTCAATATGTGCAGGTGATGATCAATGAAACGCTTGTAGAGGGGTTGACCTGTAAGGTGGCAAACCCACGACACAAAAGCTCGCCATTGATTGCGCTGACTGAAAAGGGGCGCCGCTTGACCGAGAAGGTGATGGCGCAGGAAAAGAGTATTATTGCGGAGTTGGCTGCTGATTTTGATGCCCGCGATATCAGTGTGACGCTTGAAGTGACGTCGGCTTTGGCGCGGAAGTTGAAGATGTTGGCGGAGGACGGGGGATCATGACCTTCTGGCTTATTCTTGTTTTACTCTTGTTGGCTTTGGCTTGGATTTTCAATGGGATCAGGCGCATTGGGAATGTAAGTCATGGCCCGAAAGTTGAAGCGCGTCCCAACCGCGCCTTGCTGCTTATTGATCTGCAAACCGTCTTTTGGGACGGCGACATCTATGACAATCAGGCAAAGTCTGACGCTGAAGCGGCGGTCCTGTCTGCTTCTGCCCGTGCACGCAAACAGGGGGATCCTATCATCGCCCTTCGGCAAGAATGGTCCATCCCATCCACAAAGCTTGTGGCGCGTTTGATGATGAAAGGGCAGGCCATCGCGGGGTCAGCGGGAACCGAGGTTGCCGCACCTTTTAGCGGATTGGCCGATCATATGATCGTCAAACGCGTTCAGGATGCCTTTGAAACCGGCGAATTGGACCAACTTCTTAAAACGCTCAATGTCGGGTCACTTCGCATTGCCGGGTTGGATGGCAATTATTGTGTGGCCAAGACAGCCGAGGCGGCGATTTTGCGCGGGTATGCTGTGGAGCTTGCCAAAGAGGCGATCCTGACTGCGGACCCGAAAGCGGGGCAAAAGACCTTTGCGGCTTTGGCAAATATGGGTGTTACGTGAAGCAGGGGCTTCATAACCCGAGGGAATGCGCCAAGTCACATTCTCATGCGACAGCCTGTTGCTGTGCTGTGCCGGTCTTTGATTTGAGTGTATAGGAGGCAGTCATGCCAGCCTGATTGCCCCGTCTGGCGTGCCACTGGTGGTGGATATGAACATTGGCCCTGCCATCTGCCCACCCGCGTGATTGATGAGGATCTGCCCGGCGAGGTGCGTGCTTTTATGGCTGCCGCAAGGGGGCTGCGCCTGGGCGACATGCTTCAGTTGCATAGTCCCGACCAGCGGGCTGCACTTGGGCGCTTGCATCTCCGTGCCAGCACGAAACGACGGTAGCGCAAACGAAACTTTGTCGCTTTTGAGGGACCAGACGGAAGACCGCTGTTTGGCAAAGCGACGAATTCGGCGGGGATTATGTCGGATTCCATCCTGTGTGAAATCAAAAGCCCAGATATGCAGGGTGCAGATATAAGATCGCACCCCACATCTCAAGGGAACCAGCATGAGCTATAAATCCGACATCGAAATTGCCCGTGAAGCCAAAAAACGCCCGATCAAAGAGATCGGCGAAAAGATTGGCATCGCGTATGAGCACCTGATGCCTTACGGCCACGACAAAGCCAAAGTAAGCCAAGAATTCATCAACTCGGTCCAGGACCGCAAAGATGGCAAGCTGATCCTGGTGACAGCGATCAACCCGACCCCTGCGGGCGAAGGCAAAACCACGACCACTGTTGGTCTGGGTGACGGTCTGAACCGCATCGGCAAAAACGCGATGGTGTGTATTCGCGAAGCGTCCTTGGGTCCGAACTTTGGCATGAAGGGCGGGGCCGCTGGTGGCGGTTACGCGCAAGTTGTGCCGATGGAAGAGATGAACCTGCATTTCACAGGCGACTTCCACGCGATCACCTCTGCCCACTCTCTGCTGTCGGCGATGATCGACAACCACATTTATTGGGGCAATGAGCTGGCGATTGACGAGCGTCGTGTGGCGTGGCGTCGTGTGGTCGATATGAACGACCGTGCCCTGCGTGATATTGTTGTGTCACTTGGTGGCGTCTCAAACGGCTTCCCACGTCAGACCGGTTTTGACATCACCGTGGCGTCCGAAGTTATGGCGATCCTGTGCCTGTCCAACGATTTGCAAGACCTGCAAAAACGTCTGGGCGACATCATTGTGGCCTATACCCGTGCGCGCACGCCGATCTATTGCCGTGACATTGGTGCGGATGGCGCGATGACCGTGTTGCTGAAAGACGCAATGCAGCCAAACCTGGTGCAAACCTTGGAAAACAACGCAGCTTTTGTGCATGGTGGCCCATTCGCCAACATCGCACATGGTTGTAACTCGGTCATTGCCACCAAAACTGCGCTGAAACTGACCGACTATGTGGTCACAGAGGCTGGTTTTGGCGCTGACTTGGGCGCTGAGAAATTCATGAACATCAAATGCCGCAAAGCGGGCTTGGCCCCGTCGGTTGTGGTCTTGGTTGCCACTGTGCGTGCGATGAAAATGAACGGCGGCGTGGCGAAAGCCGATCTGGGTGCGGAAAATGTTGAGGCCGTTCAGAACGGCTGTGCCAACCTTGGCCGTCACATTGAAAACCTGAAGTCGTTCGGCGTGCCAGTTGTGGTTGCGATCAACCATTTCGTCACCGACACCGATGCCGAAGTGCAGGCCGTGAAAGATTACGTGGGAACCCACGGGTCCGAAGCCATCCTGTCGCGTCACTGGGAGCTGGGGTCTGAAGGTTCCGCTGAACTGGCGACCCGCGTTGCAGAGATTGCTGATGCGGATGTTGCAAGCTTTTCGCCGATCTATCCTGACGACATGCCGTTGATGGAAAAAATCGAAACCATCGCCAAGCGTATTTACCGTGCGGACGAAGTTTTGGCGGACCAAAAAGTGCGCAACCAGTTGAAAGAATGGGAAGATGCCGGATATGGCAACCTCCCAGTCTGTATGGCGAAAACGCAATACAGCTTCTCAACCGATCCGACACTGCGCGGCGCACCAACAGGTCACTCTGTGCCTGTTCGCGAAGTGCGCCTGTCGGCTGGTGCTGGTTTCATCGTGGTTGTTTGTGGTGACATCATGACCATGCCGGGCCTGCCACGCACACCTGCGGCGATGACCATCGGTCTGAATGCCGAAGGCGAAATCGAGGGTCTTTTCTAAGACACTTGACCAAGGGGGGCGACGCGCCCCCCTTACTTTTCCTAAGAACTGTCTGAGCGATTCGAACGCAATCAGACAAAGGGCCAAACCACATGAGCGCAACAATTATCGACGGCAAATCCATTGCCGCAAAACTCCGTACCGAAGTGGCGATGCGCGCCGGTGAACTTGCGGAGAAAGGCTGGCAGCCCAAACTGGTGTCCCTTTCCGTGGGCGACGTGGCCGCCGCCGAACTTTATGTGCGCAACCAACAGAAATCGGCGGAAAGCGCAGGGGTTCAGTTTGAGGCCCGCAATTATGATGCGGACACTTCGCTGGAACAACTGACCGGGATTATTCAGGGGTTGAACGCCGATCCGCGTGTGAATGGCATCATCATTCAGCGCCCATTGCCCGATCATATCCCGGTGAAAACCTTCCAAAAACTTGTGCATCCGCTGAAAGATGTGGAAGGCATGCACCCCGCCTCGATCGGTAATATTGTCTATAATGATCTGGCGCTTGGGCCATGTACCGCTGTGGCCGCAGTTGAGATCCTGAAAACCCTGCCCATTGATATCGAGGGCCTGAATGTGACTGTGATTGGCCATTCGGAAATCGTCGGCAAACCGATTGCGTTTTTGCTGATGGGCCTTGGTGCGACGGTGACGGTGTGTCACCACATGACCCGCTCTGTTGCCATGCACTCACGTGCGGCGGACGCGGTGTTTGTGGCGGTCGGCGTGCCCGGTCTGGTCACTGGCGAGATGCTGAAACCCGGCTGTGCGGTGATTGACATTGGCATCAACCGGGTCGACGGGAAAACCGTGGGCGACGCCGATTGGGACAGCTGTAGCGAAGTGGCTGGCTGGATCACCCCTGTGCCGGGCGGTGTTGGGCCAGTTACCGTTGCCACCCTCATGTCAAACGCGGTACATGCGACCGAAATGCAAATGAACCACTATCGGGACGCTTACGCGAACACCGATTACTAAGGAGAGCACAGATGACAGCTCAGATCATTGACGGAAAGGCGTTTGCCGCCACGGTGCGCGAAAAAGTTGCCGCGCATGTGACCCGCTTGAAAGACGAAAACGGCATCACACCGGGCCTGGCCGTGGTGTTGGTGGGCGAAGATCCTGCAAGTCAGGTTTATGTGCGCTCAAAGGGTAAGATGACTGTGGAATGCGGTATGAATTCCTATGAACATAAGCTTGATGTGGATACGTCCGAGGCGGATTTGCTGGCGCTGATTGCCAAACTGAATGCGGATCCAGCGGTGCACGGCATCTTGGTGCAGCTGCCGTTGCCAGGACATTTGAACGAAGATCTGGTGATCAATTCCATTGACCCTGCCAAGGACGTGGACGGGTTTCACATATCCAACGTGGGCCTGTTGGGCACGGGGCAGAAATCAATGGTGCCCTGCACCCCGCTGGGCTGTCTGATGATGCTGCGGGATCATCACGGGTCTTTGTCTGGTCTGAACGCTGTGGTGGTGGGGCGCTCGAACATTGTGGGCAAGCCAATGGCGCAGCTTTTGCTGGGTGACAGCTGCACCGTGACCATCGCGCATAGCCGCACCAAAGACTTGGCGGAAGTTGTGCGCCGCGCCGACATCGTTGTTGCCGCTGTGGGCCGTCCTGAAATGGTGCCGGGCGACTGGATCAAAGACGGCGCCACCGTGATCGACGTGGGCATCAACCG
>DDMF01000001.1:11985-28365 GCA_002340515.1 Rhodobacteraceae bacterium UBA2553
ACCGTATCCCCGCGCCGGAAAAAGGCGAGGGCAAGATGAAGCTGGTAGGTGACGTTGATTTCGCCTCTGCGTCACAGGTTGCGGGGGCGATCACGCCTGTACCCGGCGGCGTTGGCCCCATGACCATCGCGTGCCTGTTGGCCAACACGCTGACCGCCTGCTGCCGCGCCAATGGGTTGGTTGAACCTGAGGGCCTGACCGCCTGACACACTTCGAATACGAAAGACCCTAGGGTGAGGCGCATCAGCGGCTCGCCCTTTTTTATGCGGATCCTCCTCAAACAAGACCAAACCAATATCGAGAAATCGTTTTTGTTTTTTTGCATCAATCCTAACCAACTGTTCATTTCCCCCGCTTAGGGTCCGAATGGAAACCGATTAAAGGGGATTGAAATGGCCCGAGCTTGGTCCATCACGTCGATGTCTCGCTATCTTGTTGCTTTGATCAGCACGATTGGTATTTTGCTGTCTGCTGCTGCGATTTACATGGTTGTGCAAATCAATGAAAGCCGCGAGGCGTGGCATTCTTATGAACATGCAAGTGCGGCGCGCTCACGCGCGTTGACGGATGTCGTCACCTCGTTTGGCTATGGTGGGCTGATTCATCGCTTTAAAAACTACGTTATTCGCAATGACAAAAGCGAAGTGGCCAAGGCGGGGCAATCAGCACAGGACGTATTGACCGCGCTTCACGACCTCGAGACGCAAAACCCCACCGAACAGGAACAGGAGGCGATCGACGCCCTGCGCAAAACGGTCAATGAGTATTCGGATGCTCTGCAAGCGGCCCAGGCGGCATATATTTTCGGCAATACGCCCGAGGCTGTGGATGGGGATGTTGTTGTTCAGGATGCCGAAGCCTTGGTCGCATTGCAGTATTTGTTTGAAACGACCGAAGCGGATGAATTGGGCGGGCATGCCAGTAAGCATTTCCATATTGTTTCGTTAAAACGCGAACTTGGCTATGGTGGCTTGATCCACCAGTTTAAGAACTATGTTCTTCGTCACGATGAAAAGCGTATCGCGCTGGTCGCGTCGGCGTTGGAGCGGGTGCGCGCAAGTCTTGCTGTTTATCGGACCTTTGAGGTGACCCCAAATGAAGAGACTGCGCTGAACGATATCGAGAGTGTGATCCAAGCCTATGAAACGGCGATGGAACAAGCGGTGGCCATGGTCAAACAAGGTAAGTCTGCGGCTGAAATCGACAAAGCCGCAAAAGTGTCAGACGCGCCTGCGCTTGCCGGAATCGCAACTTTGGTGGATGCGCAGATGTCCGAAACGGATCAGGCGGCAGATCGCTTGGACCTGACCCTTGTAAAAGTGGAAAACCTTGCGCTTATTGTTGCTGTGTTTGTGGTGATTGCACTTGGTGCCACGGCGTTTGTGACCTCACATGTTTTGTTGCGGAAAATCGCCCGACCGGCACGCCATATTGCAACAGAGCTTGATAGGCTGAGCAAGGGTGACACCTCGATCGATGTGGATCATATGCTGTCAGACACAGAAATTGGTGCGATCGCTCGGGCGTCACAAGCCTTTCGCGAAAACCTGCTTCACGCCATTGAGTTGGAGCAAGAGCAAAAAGAAGCCAGCGAGCGCGAACGAGAATTTCTGCAACAAAACATTGTAAAAGAGCAGAAAGAGCGGGCATTTGCCGATGAGGTTGCTCGGGTTGAAAAGGAGCGCTTGCAAGAAATGGAGCAGGTGCAAGAAGAAATCAATGACGTGATTGCCCATGCTGTTCGGGGCGATTTTGGCCATCGCGCAGACACCAAAGTTGGTAGCGCCACTTTGTCGGGCATGATTGATGCAATTAACACTCTGCTGACGGGTATTGAAACCAGCCTGGGTGAAACCGGGCGGGTGTTAAAGGAACTTGCAACAGGAAATCTGAGCGCGCGGATGGATGGGCATTACGAAGGTGTGTTTGCTGAATTGCAGGACAATATGAACCTCACGCTGCATACGCTTGAAGAAATGGTGGATGCGATTGCAAGCAGCGGGGTAACGGTGGCACGCAAATCAGATGATATCCGCTCGGCAGCAACGGCGCTTGCCCACCGTACGGAAAGTTCGGCCTCCTCATTGGAGGAAGCTGCGGCGGCTCTTGAAGAAATCAGCTCAACCGTTACATCGGTTTCAGAAAATATCGAACGCGCCAGCGAAAGTGCAACGGAGGCGGAGCAGAACGCAAGGACCACCTCTGAGGTGGCCGAACGCGCAGTGAACTCGTTGGATGCGGCTGCTGCAACCACCACCAACATCAATAAAATTGTCAGCGTGATCGAAGATATTGCATTTCAGATCAATCTGTTGGCCCTAAATGCGGGAGTGGAAGCTGCCCGCGCTGGAGATAGTGGCCGGGGCTTTGCGGTGGTTGCATCAGAGGTGCGTGCGCTTGCGCAGCGGTCATCTGATGCAGTGGGTGAAATCACCACCGTTGTTGACGAAAACACCCATGCCGTCGAAAACTCGGTTTCCATGGTGGCTCAGGCGATGGAAAAAGTTACAGAGATCAGCACTGCAATCGGGACAATTTCACGCCAGACTTCGGAAGCGGCTGAGGCCGTGAACCAACAAGCCAAAGGCTTGGTCAGTGTAAGTGAAAGTATCACGCATCTCGATGCCGCGACCCAAGAGAACGCGGCACTATTTGATCAAGTACGAGAAAATAGTGAGCATTTGCGCGAGCAAGCGCGCTCATTGGAAGAGGCTCTGGGTAAGCTAGCTGTTCAAGATCAACAGCGACACAGGGATCCATCAATAGAAAAAGAAGCCTTTGCCGCCGAGTGATATTTTGGTTCGACACTTAGTCGGAAAACTTTGCAGGGCGCTTTTGCATCCCCGCCATGACCGCTTCCATTTGGTTCTTCTGTCCGACCAAAGCTTCTTGTGCTTTGCTTTCTGCGATCAAGGTCTCGCGCCAGCCTGTAAGTTCGGTCTCGGAAATAAGCTTCTTCGCCGACCTGACAGCGTCGGGGGATTTCCCAGCAATCTCCTGCGCCAATGTTTTTGCCGTTTCTAAGGGGGTATCGCAAAGTTCGGTCACAAAGCCCCAAGCCAGCGCATCCTCAGAGGAAAACACCTGTGCGGTATAGGTGATTTTTCGAATGATATCTTCGCGTGCGAGACGGCGCATCAGAACCATTCCCCCCATATCAGGCACCAACCCCCAGCGTCCTTCCATAACCGAAAACTTGGTGTTTGGATCGGCGATGCGAATGTCTGCACCCAACATCATTTGGAACCCCCCACCAAATGAAAACCCGTGTACCGCAGCTATGACAGGTTGTGGAAGCTCTGCCCAAACCATGGCAACGGCTTGAAATAGGTTGGAATCCCCATGCGTCCTTTGCGTGAAGCCACCGTCGGACATGGCCGCCTGCGCAATTAAAGGTATTGCTGCAAGGTCCAGCCCCGCACAAAATGCTTCTCCATCGCCGGTGAGGACCACCGCGCGAATGTCTTTGCGCTTGGCCAATTCCTGCCCTGCAGCGACAATCGCTTCAATCATCGCCAAATCCAACGCGTTGCGTTTTTCAGGGCGTGACAATGTTACGATAGCGACTTGATCTTCTTGTGTGATGGTCACGCGGTCAGACATTTTTGAGCTCCTGAAGTTTGGGCCATTTTGGGCAAAAAGAAGACAGAGGAAAGTGTCACGTCGCGTCAGGATCGGGCTTTACGTATCGGCACCATTGTTCCCAACAAGGCGGCGATTTGCACGCGTGCCTCACCGGTGATGGCCCAAACTTTGGCCTCAACGCTGATCAGCCGTTTACCTGCCCTGATCACATGGCCCTCAGCCTCCAACCGATCACCACGCGCTGGGGCCAGCAGGTTGATCTTGATTTCCGCGGTCAAAACTTCGTCTTGGGGATCCATCAGGCTTAGTGCCGCGTAGCCTGCAGCAGTATCGCCCAGGCCAAAGGTCAACGCCGCATGGCCAAACCCGTGCTGTTGTTTGTTCCCCTCCAAAATTGGGGCAGAGATTGTGCAATAGCCTTCGGACACGTTCGTAAGCACGGCGCCAAAACTGTGCATCATGGATTGGGCGTCAAAACTTGCGTTAAGACGGGCCACATTCTCCGGGCTGCAGGTCATTTCACTCTCCTTGTTGTGACGCGGCCGTTAAAGCTAAAGCTAATGTTCTCAAGACGTTGCATCATGAGTTGCGCGGCATAGGGATCGGATGTGGTGGCGAACCCAGCATGACGGCGATCGCCTCTGGGCGCATCAACTGGCTGAGCGCTGCGTCATCCGACCGCAATCCACCGGTATATGTGCCATATGCGGGCAGGATCACGCGGTCGCTGTCCATCAAAAGACAGGGGCGCGACAGGCTCCGGTCGCGCAGGTTCAATCGCGCTTTTGGGTGATAATGCCCAGAGACTTCGCAGGCCGCACCCGTTTTGGCGATATGACGAAAGTGCAGAGGCGGGTGAAAAAGTTCGGCCATATGGGTGCCGCCAAACTCGACCGGGCCGGGATCATGGTTGCCTTCAATCCAGACCCAACGCCGCCCGGCCATAAGCCGGGTCAGCCATATGGCTTCGTCCTGTGCTAGGTTTTCGGCGGCGGTAAGATCGTCAAAACTATCCCCCAGACATACAATAATACGTGCGCTGGTGCGTTCAATGTCACGCTCCAGCCGGATCAGTGTGTCTTTGGTTTCATAGGGTGGCAAAAGATGCCCGCCGCGCCGCGCAATCCGTTCCGCTTTTCCCAAATGCAGGTCCGAGACGCAGAGCAGGTTTTCCTGTCCCCACCACAATGCGCCGGACGGCAGCAATGTCAGCGCAGTGCCTGCAAATAAAAAGTTGTATCCGTTCAGGTCGCTCATCCGTTCTGCGCAAGCCCCGCCTCTGCCATCAATCGCTGGGCTTCAGTCGCCAACAGCATGTCTTGCCCTGTACCCTCCACCGGGACGCGGCCAATTTCAAGAAACAATGGTGCGCTGAACGGGGTGACATGAGGGGCGCAGACGTGATCAAGTTTTCCTTTTGTGCGCGTCAGCAGCGCCTCGATCCGGCCAAAGTCAATCAAGCCGCGCATCGCCTCTTCGCGGGTCAGGCTCAGCAACAGGTGGTCGGGGTCGTATTTGCGCAGCGTGTCATAAAGAATGTCGGTGCTGAAGGTCGCTTGCCGCCCGGTGGTGCGTTGGCCGGGATGGTTTCGGGTGATCAGCCCGGCGATGGTGGCCGCGTTTTTGAAGCTGCGTTTCATCAGGGCATTTTCACTCAGCCAGGTTTCCAGCCCCTCGTGCAGACCGGTCAGATCGAACAAAGGGGTGGGGTCCGTCACGGGTTGGATGGACCAGATCAGCGTGGCGTAATCGGTGGCGACGAATCCCAGAGGGCCAAGGCTCAATTGCTCCATCTTGCGGGTTGCCAAAAGCCCGAGCGTCTGCTGTGCATTTTTGCCCGCAAACCCGTATAAACACGTATGCGCGCGGTCGTCCCGCAGGAAGCTTTCGACCAGAACACGCCCCGGCTTGGGCAGTTGGCTAACGGTCTTTTGCTGGATAACCCAGTCCCTCGTATGGGGGGGCAGGCTGTCCCATCGGCCGCTTTGCAAGAGGTGCAAAATTCGGTCCGACAATTGTAGCGAGGTGGAGAATTTGGTGCCGGAAAACACCGCCAACCGGGGCCTGCGCCCCCGATCGCTGGACACTTGAACGACCATTTCGCGCAAGCTCTCAAACCGCACGATCTTGCCGCCGATCAGGAATGTGTCCCCTTGGGTGAGGGAGGCGGCAAAGCTTTCCTCGACCTCGCCCAAGGCTTTTCCACCGCGACCGCGCATCCGAACTGTTAATGTGTCCGTGTCAATGATTGTGCCGATATTCATGCGGATAAGGGCCGCTTGTCGGGGGTCGCGCAATTGCCAAAGCCCTTGGGGGTTTTGCATCAGGCGTTGCCAGCGATCATAGGCGCGCAGGGCATAGCCGCCGGTTGCGACAAAATCGAGGCAGGCGTCAAATTCTGCGCGGGTGAGGGCGGCATAGGGGCCGGCCTGCGTGACTTCGGCAAAAATTCTGTCTGCGTCAAACGGGGCGGCACAGGCGGTGATCAACAGGTGCTGGCACAAAACGTCGCGCGGGCCAGGGCCACGCGGGTCGCCATCCAGATCATGGGCGATCACCGCCTCAATCGCGGCGTGACATTCGATGATTTCCCACCGGTTTGCAGGCAATATCAATGCTTTAGATGGGGTGTTGTAGTGATGGCCGGAACGCCCAATCCGCTGTACCAACCGTTTGACGTTTTTCGGCGCGCCCACTTGGATGACCAGATCCACATCGCCCCAGTCAAGCCCAAGGTCCAGTGAGCCGGTGCAGACCACCGCGCGCAAATGCCCCGCGACCATTGCGGCCTCGACCTTGGTGCGCTGGCCACGATCCAGCGAACCATGGTGGATGGCGATAGGTAAGTTGTCCGTGTTGGCCAGCCAGAGGTCGTGAAAAAAGATCTCGGCCTGTGCGCGGGTGTTGTGGAAAATGAGGGTGGTTTTATGGGCCTTTACGGCCTCAAGCACCTCGGGGATGGCGTAACGTGCACCGCCGCCTGACCAGGGCGGCGCGGTATTTGTGGTCATCATTTGGATGTCTGGCGTGGGGCCGGGGTCGGCGGTCAGGACGTCACAAATGGCCGGATGCGGAGCGAGATACCGCGCCAACGCATCCGGGTCATCCACCGTGGCTGACAGCCCGACGCGGGTAAGATTTGGCCGCATCGCTTGCAAGCGTGTCAGGCAGAGCAACAGTTGATCTCCACGCTTGCTCTCCGCAAGTGCGTGGAGTTCGTCCACCACCACCCGTTTGAGACCGGCAAATATGCGCGGGGCATCAGGATAGGACAGCAGCAAGGCAAGGCTTTCTGGCGTGGTCAGTAAAATATGGGGCGGGTCGGCACGCTGGGCTTTTTTCCGCGTCTGCGTGGTGTCGCCCGAGCGATCTTCGATGCGGATGTTCAGGCCCATATCCTCAACCGGTCGCTGTAGGTTTCGGCGCATATCGGCGGCAAGCGCTTTTAGCGGCGAAATGTAGAGGGTGTGCAGGCCAGCAGACGGGTTTTGGGCCAAATCAATCAGCGACGGTAGGAAGCCAGCAAGTGTTTTGCCACCGCCGGTGGGCGCAATGAGCAGGGTTGCGGGCGCCGCTGAGCGTTCCAGCATTGCGATCTGGTGCGCATGTGGCGCCCATCCGCGAGAGGCAAACCATGTCGTAAAGATCGGCGGCAAAGTGGTCATGCGATCACGATAAGCGGCGCGCGAAAAAAGTGCCAGAGCGGCGACGGACTGGTCGGGTTGATACGTTCGAAGGTTAGGCAAAAGCGGATCAGGTTATGAAAAATCTGCGCAAATGGGCGACCCCGCTGACAATTGGCTCTTCATTGGTGATGGGATCACCGGAGTTTTAATGCTCTTCCACTTGGAAACCATGTTGGGGAAAGTGGTGCATGAATGGGCCGGTTGGCTGATGGTTGTGGGCATCATGGCGCATGCAGTTTTGAACTGGCACCCCCTGACCAGCTATTTCAAACGTCGTTTGGGGGCCGGGATTATTGCAGCGGGTGTGGCGGTTGCCGCGGTAACGATGTTGCCGATTGGCGGTGTTGGTGAAAACCCGATGCTGGGATTGGCCAAAGCGGCGCTTTCGGCTGACGCAGAGATCTTAATGCAGATGACGGGGCATGATGTGCAAGCCGGCACCGCGATTTTGGCCGCAAATGGCATTGACATTGCGCCGGGGCAAAGTCTTGCGGATGTGACGGGAAATGACCGGGGCGCGCAGTTTGCCGCGCTTTAGGCATTGCTTGCGAAATATGGCCCAAACCTGTGGGCGGCGCGTGCCTTACGAGGAGTGCGCCGCCAGTGACCTGTTGGTACTAATGAATAATTTCCTCATCCCGCACGAACATATTTGCCCAGGCACGATCAATCAATTCAGGTGACATCTGATAAGGGATGCCCTCGAACTCGCAGATGGAGATCATTTGATCAATCAGGAAGATCGGCTGATAATTTGCGTAAACATTTTCAATAGTTGGGTATTTTTTCTGCAGCAGATAGATCAAAGCCTCTTCGTTCAGGGGCATTTTCTTTTTGCGGGCCATCATGGCGAAGATTTTGAGAAAACCCTCTTGGTCCGGCCCGTCAATTTTGATTTTGTAAAAGATCCGGCGCAGGGCCGCTTTGTCGAAAATCTCATTCGGGTGGAAGTTGGTTGAGAAGATGACCAAAGTGTCAAACGGCACTTCGAATTTTTCGCCTGATTGCAGCGCCAGAATATCTTTGTTTTCCTCAAGCGGTACAATCCAGCGGTTGATCAGTTTTTGCGGAGGTTCGGCTTGGCGGCCAAGGTCATCGACGATGAAAACGCCGCCGGAGGATTTCAGCTGAAGCGGCGCGGTGTAGGTGCGCGCGGTTGGGTTGTATTTCAGGTCCAACATATCAAGCGTCAGTTCCCCGCCGGTGATCACGGTGGGGCGATCACATAGGATATAGCGACGATCAAACTTGGCCGAGGCTTTGCGCAGCGAGCTTGGATCCTCTTTCATCTCGTCCACGGCGGTGTGTACGATCGGGTCATAGACCGTGATGACTTGCCCCGAATAAACAATGGCTTGGGGGACATAGATTTTGTCGCCAAGCGCATCGCGGATCCCGTTTGAGATTGAGCTTTTGCCGTTTCCGGGCGGACCGTACATCAGGATGGAACGGCCAGAGCCCACCGCAGGGCCAAGCTGATCAAGCAGATCTGAGGGCAGAATAAGATGGCCCATTGCACCGGTCAGCTGGTCACGGGACATCTGAATGTTGCGGATGGATTGGCGCTTGACCTGAACGGCGTAGACCTCCATCGGGACGGGCATGGCGCCGTAATATTCGGACTGTGCCAGTGCGTCGAGCGCGCGGGTTTTACCGGTGTCCGACAGGCGATATCCCATTTCATTGCTTTGTGATCCGGCGTGCAGCGTGCCCATCGCCTCGATCAGGCCCTGATCACGGCACATGTCGATCAACTCCTGCACGACGCGGCCGGGCAGGGCGAGGGTGCGCTCCAGATCACTGACCTGTTCCAGATTGGTGCGGAACATGGTTTTCAGCAGGATGTCCCGCATCATCACCATGGTCAGCTTCATATCAGCCAGGGACCGTGGCGCCGCGGGCGCAATCAAATCAGCGGTATGCATGTTCATGGTGTCTGCTCCTCACCCAAAACTTGCGCATCGCGGCTATAAAGGCCAAAACAATGACCAAAAGAGCAACGAAGCGGCCCCGATTTGGGGCGATTACTCTGTTTCGTACACAACGAAGAGGGCAGGTATGAGCAAAGAAAAAGGCATCATTTTGGCAAGTGTGCAATTGGCGGTGATGATTGTCCTGTCTGGCGCGCTTTTGGCCAAGGGCGGGCTGTATATCAAACAGCACGAAGGCGACACGCTGCATCTGTTACAAATTCTGCTGCGGATGACCGACGGGCAGATCCCGCATTTGGATTTTGTGACGCCAATTGGCATTCTGGCCTTTAGCCCGATTGTGATTTTCACCAAGCTTGGCATGGGCGTGGGCACGGCGTTCCTTTGGGGGCAAGTGCTTGTTGCGACAGTGTTTTTTCCGGCAATCTGGTGGGTGTCGCACACGCGCCTAAAGGGGGCGTGGCGGTATGTGTTTTCTGGGGCATTGATGGTGTTGTGCCTTGGGCTGATCCACGGAGAAAGCAACACGGCGGTCTCTGTTTCGATGCATTACAATCGGTGGGCCTGGGCGGCAGCCTTCCTTGCGATTGTGACGGCGTTGTTGCCGAACCGAAATCGCTCGGGTCAGGGCCAGCCTTTGGATGGGATTGTTATTGGCTTGGCATTCTCGGTCATGGCGATGATCAAAGTGACCTATTTTGCGGCGTTTTTGCCCGCGGTCTTGGTGGCGTTGTTCACGCGCGGCGCCGGGAAAACGGTGCTTTGGGCACTTTTGTCTGGCCTGATTGCCGTGGCTCTGATGACAGTTTATGTTGGAACACCTTTGTTTTGGCTGTACTATCTTTTGGATTTGATGAATGTCGCAGGAAGCAGTGTGCGCCCGCAGCCGGGGCTGCCCTTTGGTGATGTGGTCAGCGCTCCGGCCTATTTGTCCGGGTCTTTGCTGGCGTTGATCGCGGTGGTTTTTCTGCGTCAAAGCGGGCAGATGCGCGAGGGGCTGGTGCTGATGCTGCTCTTGCCGGGGTTCTTTTATGTCACCTTTCAGAACTTTGGAAATGACCCACAATGGGTCGGGCTTTTGGCGATTTTGCTGATCTCTTTGGTGCCAGATCGGCCGGTTTACAACGGGTTCGGTTGGGACTTGCAGCGTGGGATCCTGTTGGCGGCAACGGTGGGATTTGTGCTCGCCATGCCATCTTTCATCAACATCGCGCAAAGCCCGTTTCGCCATTTGGTGACGGACACGGAGGAGTATGTGCCTGTTCTGCCGGGGGTGGTGGGGCACGAGGATCTTTTGACCTTTGATGTGCGCGCCAATCGGTTGGATGCGAAATATGCCATTGATGGACCGGACACGATCTTTGCGGCGTTTTATGACGAAGAGATGCGCAAAGATCAGGTGGTGTTTCTGGGCGAGGATCTGCCGTGGCGCAGCCTGGATCTGGGCATGATTGCGTGGTTCCGGGTGATTTCGGACGAGCTTGTGGCCTCTGGTGAGGTCGAGGGGAAAGCCATGTTTGTGGCGGACCTTTTGCCCAGCTATTGGATGTTTGGCGCAGGGGATCCGGTTCCGGGCGCGGCCCCGTGGTATTACGGGGATTTGACCGGCATTGAGAACGCAGATCTGTTGCTGGTGCCGCTGTTCCCCCTGTCGGTGGACGTGCGCAAAAAGATCTTGGACGAGATCACAGAGCAGGAGTGGTCCTCTGAGATTAGAGAGCTGCGGCGCACTGAGGAATACATTCTTTATGCGTTGCCCGAGACGTTTTATCAAAAACCCTAAGGTGCGAATGCATTCAAGCTAAACAAAGGAAAGCCCCGTGATTTACGGGGCTTTCTTTTTTATTTCAGGTGGTTACTTTAGGCCGTAAAGTGCGCCAATCACCAGATACAGGATCAATGCGGCCCCAAGGCATAATCCCATCGGGAAGTCCTTTTTCCGCTTCCAGCTTTCCCAATTTGGGGTGGCGCGTTGCACGGCGGGAATGGCCCGCGCGGTGCGGTGCAGCGCAAAGCCCACGATCAGCGTTGCGGCAAACAGCATGCAAAACATTGTCATATCCTGAAGCGCAATAAAGGGCGCCATGACCGCGGCAAATTTGGCATCACCCGCCCCAAGGGCCCCGGCGAGGTTCAACACAAATCCAATGACCAAAACCACCACAAGATGCAAAAACCGCCACGGATAATCGGCCAAGGGCAGGGCGACCAGACCGATCACGGCAAAGACCACAAACAGCGCCACCACAGCTTTATTCGGGATCTTCATCCGCGCCATGTCATTGAGCGCAACCCAGACGCCAATGGGGGCAGCAAAGGGCAGAAACCACAGGGCGGATGCAGCAGTTTGGACCGTCAACATATCAGCCATTTGCAACGTTGTTCTCTAAGGCGGCCAACGCACGCACGGCGGCCTCAAAATGCTGCGGATGGGTGTCGATGGCTTCTTGCAACAGGCCTTTGCCCATGGTCACGTCACCCTGTTTGATCGCCGAAAGCGCCAGAGTGTGCAGGAGCTGCGCCCGTTCGACCTGGGACATCTTCACGATGGGAAGGTCATATTTACGCTGTGCGCCGCGGGCCAACACAAGGTTGTTTTTGGCGGTGAACATGTTGGGGTCATAGTTCAGCGCGTCGGAAAACAGCTGTTCAGCCCCTTTGTAATCGGCGCGGGTCAGTTTGGAATAACCCCAGTTGTTCAACACGCTGGACGGTTTGGTCGAAAGCCCAACGGCGGTTTCATAGAAACTGTCGGCTTTTTTCCATTCTTTTTTGCTGTCTGCCACCATCGCTTCCAAACGGTAGCGTTTATAAGTCTCATGGGTGGGGGGCACTTTGTTCAATTCAATCTCGGCCTGACCCCAGTCGCCTGCGCGGATCATCGCATCGGCAAGGCCCACGCGATCTTCGGCGGTGGCGCCGGGCAGGGCGACCACTTTTTTCCAGACGGTCACAGCCTGAGTGGGTTGTTTGGCGCGCACCAAGGATTTGGCCAAGCCACGTTGCAGATCAATGCGGTCTGGTTGGGATTTCACGGCGCGATTGAAATAGGTGACCGCCTCATTGGGATCGCCGATGGTCAGCATGATATCGTTGAGATTGCTTTCATCGACGACATTCAGGTCTGCCAGGGCGCGTTCAACATCCTCAGACCCGTTATTGGGCTTTTGACAGGCGGACAAGGCCAAGGCACTGCCCAGACACAAGGTGACAAGGATTGACTGGCGCATGTGGTGCGTCCTCTACTGCTCGTTTGTCGCGCTTGGCCCTTATGGGCTCTAGAGTGTCGAGAGGAGCAGGTAATCCCCACTTCCCCGTCGCATCAGCGCGAATTCATTTTCATCCACGGTATCATAATCGGCGTTTTCTTGTCTGGCGAGGGCCAAGCGCAAATTCTCGCGGATGTCGGCAGATTGGCCACTATCCAGACCATAGGCAATATGGAACACACGGGCCGCTTCGCCGACGTCGCCTTTTTCCATCAGCACAACGCCAAGATTGTTCCATGCTGGGACAAAACGTTCATCTTTTTCAACGGCTTGGCGAAGTTGCCTTTCCGCCTGACCCAAGCGACCAAGTTGTAGGTTTGCCGATCCAATCGCCGAAAGCACATCGACGGTGATGCCATGATCGGCGGCAGAGCGCAGATAGGCCTTGAGGGCCAGTTCAAATTCTCCCGCCTGCATCAACCGATGGCCAACAATCAGCCCGTCCACAGACTCGGCACCGCGGGTTGATCCAGCGGGGGCATAGGGGCTGTCTGCTTTTTGGGTGGGGGCTTTGCCAAGTTTTCCAGACCCAAGAGGGCCAGAACCCTGACATCCGGCCAATGAAATCATCAGCGCGGACATCAGGGTCGTTTTTACGGCAAGAGTGCTAATTCTTGGCACCCGTCACTCCTTTTCATCCCGTGCAGGGATCAGAAGCTGACCTGCGAGAGGGTTTGTGCGATGTTGTAAACCGATGGCCCCAGCAAAATGATCAAGAGCGGCGGCACTGTTAGCATCATTGTGGCAAGTGTCATCTTGGTGGGCAAGGTGTTTGCCTTTTCTTCGGCCCGCATCACACGTTTATCCCGCATTTCGGCAGAGAAGACACGCAATGCTTCGGCGATCGACGTCCCGAAGGTGGCCGATTGGATCAGCACGGTCACAAAGCTGGACACATCCATGACGCCGGCACGTTCTGACATATCGCGCAGCACCTGCACGCGGTCTTTACCGGCCTTCATTTCCTGGCTGACAATATCGAATTCATCGGCCAAAGCAGGGAAGCCTGCGCGGATTTCGGCGGCGACGCGGATGATGGATTGATCAAGCGATTGACCTGCTTCGACACAGACCAGCATCATATCCAGCGCGTCGGGAAAGCCATTGATAATCTCTTCTTTACGCTCTTCCAACCGGCGTGTGACCCAGTATTTCGGCAGCATATAGCCCGCGATGCCCGGCCCAAGGATCCACATCATCTTATTTGTTGCGGTCATGGGCACGTCAGGGTTTTGCGATTTGATAAAGACCAGAATGGCGCCGACGATCAGCAGGCCAACCCCCAGCGCAAATTGCGCAAAGTGAAAGGTCCGGACGGCGTTTTTGCCCACATAACCGGCCTGCAGCAGCTTGAGCTGAATGGCGGAATATTCTGCGTCATCTTGCGGTTCCAGGAAGGCTGCGTATTTCTCAAGCTTGTCATTGCCGCCGCCCACACGCAGCGCTTGTTTTTCGCCGCTTGCGGTGTTGTTTTTGCGCGTGTCCCGCAATTTGTCCAACGGGTCGGCTTCTTTTTTGAACAAGACCGGCAGGGTGATCAGCATCAGCAAAAAGCCAAGCCCCCCCACGGCCATCAACGGCCCCATCGGGCCAAGCTTGTCGATCACCATCTGATTAAGCGTTTCAATCATGTTCTTACACCTTGATGTTCACAAGCATCTTCATGACAAAGACGTTGGCGACCAGAAATCCTGCGACAACCAGACAAGCAGGGATGAAATAGGCGGTTTCTTTCACGTCGTCATAATAATGTGGTTGGATCACGTTGATCATGACAAGTGCCAGAAGCGGGAAGCCGGACAGGAACATGCCCGACCATTTGCTTTCCGCGGTGATCGCTTTCACGCGGCGGAAAAGTTTGAACCGCGAGCGGATCACTTTGGCCAGACCGTCCAGAATTTCAGCGAGGTTACCACCGGATTGCTGTTGAATGGTCACGGCGACCGCCAAGAAGCGAAGATCCTGCATATCAAGGCGTTCTGCCATGGCTTTCAGGCTGTCGCCAATGTCGCGACCATAGGCGGCTTCATCGGCGATCATGCCCATTTCGGTGCCCAACGGGTCGGGAACTTCTTTTGACACAATGTGAATGGCCGAGGTGAACGGGTGGCCCACGCGAAGCGATCGCACCATCAATTCCACCGCATCGGGCAGTTGCTCTTCCATCATCGCCATGCGTTTTTTGGCTTTGCTGTCGACCCACATGTAAACGCCGCCGATCCCCATTGCCAAAGAGACCGCAATGCGCACAGGGGCCGCAGCCGAGGTGCCAACCGTGATGCCCACATAAGCCATTGCTGACAGCCCCGCCATCACCATCAAAAGCTGTGCTGGGGTAAAGGCAATTGCGGCTTTTTGCGCTTTGATTGCCAGCAAGGAATAGAGCGGGAAGCCCTTGGCCTTCATATGCTGGCTCATCTCTTTGCGCAGCTGTTCCAGCACCTCTTCGCGGCGCGCACCCTTGTCCAACAGGTCAAGGCGGCGGTTTACGCGGCTGTTCAGGCTGATCGATTTACCGAAGACGGCCAAATAGATGCTTTCGACCAGCAAGAGAACCGCACCGAAAATCAGGCCGTAAATGAGAAGTTCTGGCGAAATGGACATATCGTTACCTGTCTACAATCGGTTCAAATAAAGTGGCGGGAAGGTCGTAACCCCATTGGCGGAAACGATCTGAGTAATGCGAGCGTACGCCGGTGGCGTTAAAGCGACCGATGATTTTACCGTCAGGCTCTAGCCCAAGACGTTCATAGCGGAACACTTCCTGCATCGAGATCACTTCGCCCTCCATGCCGGTGATTTCGGTGATCGACACCATGCGGCGCGAGCCATCTTGCAGACGCGAGGCCTGAACAATCAGGTTCACAGCGGATGCGATTTGCGAGCGCACTGCCTTAAGCGGCATCTCGATCCCGGCCATTGCCACCATGTTTTCAAGGCGTGACACCCCATCGCGCGCCGAGTTGGCGTGGATGGTGGTCATTGATCCGTCGTGGCCGGTGTTCATGGCCTGCAACATGTCGATCACTTCTTCACCACGGGTTTCGCCCACGATGATCCGGTCTGGCCGCATCCGCAGGGCGTTTTTCAAACAGTCCCGCTGGCTCACGGCCCCTTTGCCCTCGACGTTGGCGGGGCGGCTTTCCATCCGGCCCACATGGGTCTGTTGCAGCTGAAGTTCGGCGGTGTCTTCGATGGTCAGGATGCGTTCTGAGTTGTCAATAAAGGATGACAGCGCATTCAGCGTGGTGGTCTTACCCGACCCGGTCCCGCCGGACACGATGATGTTCAAACGACACGCCACAGCGGCCTGAATATAGGCGGCCATTTCTTCCGAGAACGCGCCGAAATTCACCAGCTCTTCAATGCCAAGCTTGTCTTTTTTGAATTTCCGAATGGACACAAGCGAGCCGTCCACCGCAATCGGCGGCACCATCGCGTTGAACCGCGAGCCATCGGCAAGCCGCGCATCCACATGCGGATTGCTTTCATCCACACGGCGCCCAACGGCGGACACGATTTTGTCGATGATCCGCATCAGGTGGCGTTCGTCTTTAAAGGTGATGTCCGTCAGTTGCAGCTTACCGTCGCGTTCCACAAAGATCTGTTGCGGGCCGTTCACCAGAATATCGTTGACGGTGTCATCTTTCAAAAGGGTCTCAAGCGGGCCCAATCCGGTGACCTCGTCATAGAGTTCCTGGTTCAGGCTCAGCCGTTCATCACGGTTTAGCACAATGCCTTTGGTGTTCAGAAACTCCGAGGTGATGTCGGTGATTTCCGCGCGCAAATCCTTTTCCGACGCCTGTTCAAGGGCGGATAGGTTGAGGTTGTCCAACAGCTCTTTGTGGAGCTCGACCTTAATGTCCGACAGGCGCTCTTTGCGTTTGCGTTCCCGGTCGAGAGGGGCGG
>DDMF01000001.1:28413-33562 GCA_002340515.1 Rhodobacteraceae bacterium UBA2553
ACGGGGGCCGTCACAGAGGGGGGGACATCAGTCTTGCCACCCGCAACAGCCTGTAAATTTGGTGTGCCATTTGCCGGTGCGGGGCGCTGGCCGGATTTTTTGTAACGTGAGAACATAAGAGCCTCCGGTTCAGCTGGCCGCGATGGCGGCTTGGTTTACGTCATGCACGGAGTTTGCGAGCNNAGCTTCTGGATCTCGCGGCGCAGCGGATTTTTCGGGGCCGTTTCTGCCAATGGAAGACCATGGTCGCCCGCTTGGGTGACCGGCTTTAATCCGTCGGGAAGTTGAATTTCAATCGTAATATCAAGACTTTCCGCAAGGCGTTTCACACGGGACTTACCGGAAAGATCGGTGAATTTCGGTGCGCGGTTCAACACATGGCGCAGTTTGGACACCGGCAGATCCTCGGATTTCAACGCTTTGACCATCCGCAGGGCATTTTGCGCCGAGCGCATGTCCAATTCCAGCGTGGTGAAATACAGATGTGCCGCATTCAGAACCGTTTCGGTCCATTGCACCACCGCGGTGGGCATGTCGATGACCACGTAATCAAAATGGCTGCGGGCCATTTCCACAATCCGTTCGACATCTTCGCTGGTCAAAAGATCCAGCGGAAGCATGTCATTGGGCGCGGTCAACACCTGAAGGGTGTCGTTATAGGGGAGCAGCGCCTGCATGAAACTGTCGACATCCATCGCTTCGGTGTCAGACAATAATTCATACACAGCGTCCCGGCGTGGCAGATCGAGGAAGGTTGAAACCGTGCCGAATTGCAGATCGAAATCCAAAAGACATACGCGGGGTGCGCGTTCCTTTTCAACCTTGGTCAATTCCCAGGCCAAGTTCACCGCCAAAGTGGTGGATCCGGTGCCGCCGGCCAGACCATGCACCGCGAAAATCACGCCTTCGCGATCGCCTTTTGGTCGGATTGCTGCATTTGCATCTCCGGGCGCGGGCAAGCTGGGGGCGGGGGTGCGCATGCGGTCGATCACGTCATGCAAGGCGCCTTCGGACAGGGGATAGGGCACAAATTCGGCCGCGCCCATTTTCAAAAGCTGGTGCAGCGCGATCGGGCTGACCTCTTCCGCAATCACCACAACTTTGATGCCTTTGTCGACGGCAGTTTTGACGGCCATGGCCACCTTCGCCAGATCTTCTTCGTCGTCGTCATCAATCGCGATGGCGACAAATTCTAATGTATCGGCCTCGGGTTGCCCAAAAAACGCCACCGCATCATCGATAGACAGATCGCCCCAGGCTTCGCCCAGTTCGGTTTCCATGTCTTCGATCAGCAGGTCGAAATTCTGTACGTCCCGAGAAATCGTACAGGCGACGATCGGGGCGGCATCAGGTTGTATCGCAACGCTGCTACTCATTGCCTTATCCTTCCTTGGTTCGGTCCGTTGAGTTGCAGCAGCCTCTTTGAGGGTTGCTTGCAAATGGACCACGCGCGATTCGAATTTTCAGGCGCGCACTGCTTTGCTTCTTGGTTTTTGTGACAGCCAATCAGGGCAACATTGGGGCCAAAAGATCGTAATTATTCGTCATTTCGCGACGATCTAAGGACGTGGCCCAGTGCTGCTTCGATTTTAACAACAGGGCGAAATCAGAATTATGCCATTGAAAGCAATTGGTTGGCGGGGTTTTATGGGTTTGCGCTGAGAGGGGGGGGAGAAGAGGGCGCAAAACAAAAAAGGCGCCTCATTGAGACGCCTTTTTGCTTTTCTGTTCTGCAACGTTATTTCGAAACGCCGCTGTCTACGCCTGCTTCTGTCAGTTCCGGCACCGGAACCGCGCTTTCCACATATTCGCGGAAAATCACTTCGGCGTATTTCCCATTCATGACGGTTGGGTGACGTTGGACAAAGCCAGACACTTCGGTCACGGTGCGGCGGTTGCGCATTTCGCGCCCGTCTGTGGCGATCAGCGGTTGGGTTTCGCCATGGCTGACCACGGCTTCTAGGCGGCGACGATCAATGCCCTGTCTGACCAGATAGTTGACCGCGGCGCGGGCCCGGCGCATGCCGAGACGTTTGTTATATGCGGCGGATCCCACCAGATCGGTGTGACCAAAGACGCGGAAGCGCACTTCTGGGAATTGGCGGATCCAGCGGGCTTGCGCGGCCAGAGTGGTGCGGGCCTCAGCGCTGAGATCGGCGCTGTTAAATTCGAAATTCACCGTATCTGGAACTTCTTGCGCAAAGCGGTTGGCCAGGTCGATCACATAGTTGATCTCGCCATTTTGGATGCCGGTGTTATGGGTGGTCGCCGAGGTGAAGTAGCCCTCGTTGATAAATTCGCCCGCTTCACCGCTCCAGCGGCCTTGGGATTTTTCACCACAACCGGCCAAGATGGCCAGAACCGATGTGGCGACGAGCAGGGGTTTGATCTTTGCGTTTTTCATGGATCAATCCTCCATCACATAGCCGTAGGACCCGGAGAAATCCTGTTTCGCAACTTCGCCAGCAGCCCCCTTGGTGGGGCGGTTCGGGGCGGCGGTATTGCCAAAGAGGAACAGGTCTTTTTCTGACGGCGGTTTGATCCGGTCGGTGGGAAGCGCCAAGGCCTCGCCGCGGGTCGGTGTCACCAAATGGGCGGTCACGATGATCACCAGCTCGGATTGTTTGCGTTCAAACTCTGCAGAGCGAAACAGGGAGCCTAGGATCGGGATGTCGCCCAACCATGGGACCTGACCGGTGAGGTCGCGAAAGTCATCTTCGATCAGGCCGGCGATGGCAAAGCTTTCGCCATCATGCAGTTCCACGACGGTAGACGTTTCGCGGCGGCGGAAGGCGTTAACGTTAAAGCCACCGTTGTTATAGCTGACCGTGCTGTCGAGGCCAGAAACGGCCGCCTTAAGATCAAGGTTGATCAGATCGTTGGCCAAAACGCGCGGTGTAAAGGTCATCTCAATGCCGAAAGGCTTATAGACAACCGAGATTTTGTTTTCGCCGGAGGACACAGGGATCGGGTATTCGCCACCCGCCAGAAAGCTGGCCTCTTGTCCGGACAATGCGGTCAGGTTCGGTTCGGCCAATGTGCGCACAACGCCTTTGGTTTCAAGGGCTTCCAACAGGACGGCCACTTGGAACGAGCCTGCGTTAAAGCCGATCGCCATGCCGCCTTCGACGCCGCTTGATGCGGTGATTGGGTTGCCGATCGCGTTGTCGCCATCCAGCCAGGTGCCGGTTTCGGCCTGAATGCCCACCCCGGTGCCGCCCGTGATGGCGAGTGAACTGGACAGGGCTTTTCGCACAGAACGTTGCATTTCGGCAAAGCGCACTTTCAGCATCACTTGCTGGGTGCCGCCAACGGTCATCAGGTTAGACACGCGGTCGGGCGCGTAGCGTTGTGCCAGATCTACGGCGCGGTCCATGCGGCCAATTGCGCTGACCGTGCCGGACAGAACAATACCGTCATTGGCGGTGCGCACTTCGATCGGTTCGCCGGGCAGGATCTGCCGCAGGCGTTCTTTAAACTCTGCAATATCCGGGGCGACGCGCACCTCGACATTGGTGATCAGCCGCCCGTCACCGCCCAAAAGGGTCAGTGTTGTACGTCCGGGTGCTTTGCCCAACACATAGATGGTGCGATCGGAAAGGGTAGAGATGTCGGCGATGCCGGGGTTGGCGATTGAAAGCTCCGCAAAGGGCTCGTCGCTTTCCACCACAACCGCGCGGTTCATCGGAACATTCAAAGCCGCAGAAGGCGCGCCATTCATGACACGCAACGTTTCGGCCATTGCCCCTGTTGGAGCAGCTGTAAATCCGAGGGCAACCCCCAAAAGGGCCGCTTTCATTAGTTTATTAATTTTCATGTGATCCTGCCTTTCGATCACGCCTCATTTTTTGGGTCTCTTTAAAACATGGTCCAAATGCCTGTTTGAACCACATCGTTTGCCCGGTTTTTCCGGATCATTTCACCCATTGTGGGCGAGAATGCGCCAGTTTTCGCTTTATTGCAAGAATCAATCACTTGAGCCGCAAAGGTCATGTGGTTCGCATGCATCAAAGACGGGGCCGCAAGGGGCCCCGCCAAATGATTTTACCCGTGGTTTAATTGTGAAAAGCACCTGTTGCCCAATCACTCGGTGGGGCAGGCCACGGGCACTTCGATAATGTCGGCACCGCGGCGGGTCCGAATGGTGCACGATTGTTTTTCAACAATTTGGGTTTCGATCACGCCCAAAAGTTCGCTTTGCCCAATCTCAACGGCGCCGGAAATTGTTTCGTCCTGAACGCCGACCAAGGATAGGGACAGCTTGCCAGTGGTTTGGGCCTGGGCCAAAGCCGCCACCTGGCGCGGGGTCACTTCAACCGTGACGGTGCGCGCAATGGTGGGTGAGGCGCGGTTGCTGTCAGATGTTTGGTCAATCGCGATCAATTGCACCGAGGTTTCGATCAGCTTGGTGATATCGCCGCTTTCACCTGTGGATGTCGCCGAACGCCCAGTCCAATAGACATCAACACGGTCACCGGGGCGCAGAAAACCAGACACACCGGAAGAAACATCCACACGGATTGCGAAAGCGCGCATTCCGGCAGACAGACGCGAGCTGACGCCGGCATCTTGTCCCGGCTCGGTGACTTTCACCTTCAGGATGGCTTCGTGTTTTTCCATCGCGCGTGTGACGGTGCGATAATTGGGGCTGCCCGTTGGAAATAGTACTTCGATGTCCTGATAGGTCCCTTCGGGCAAGGCATCTTGGGGCCATTTCACGGCGCGCACATCTTCTTTGGTGATCCGCGTGCCATAGGCGAGTTCTTTGGTCGAGACAAAGACCTGAACGGTGGGCACAATGGCCGCTGCTGCCGCGCGTTCCGCCTCTAGTTGGGCTTGGTAAACCCCAATATAGTCGCGGGCCAGATAAACGGCGAACCCGGCAAGAGCAACGCCCAGGACCAAAACCAATCCAAATACGGTTCGCATACCATTTCCTTTCACTCATATCGCGCCTGAGGCGCTCTTGATCCACTTCGCCTTGAGGGTAGAGAGAGATTGGGGCAAATTTGTGGACAGATGATGTATTTTTGAAAGATTATTCGCCAAAAGCCAAACAATTCACAATGTCTTTTTGGTTGGTGTCACGGGAAAAGCCGCACCGTTTCCGGCGCGGCTTTCCAATTCAAGAACGCTTGGCTTAGCCGCC
>DDMF01000001.1:33577-50732 GCA_002340515.1 Rhodobacteraceae bacterium UBA2553
GTGTTCAGCTTCGAAGAGATCTTGCTCGCCAAGCCGGTGGTTCCGCCGGAAACCGATGTCAGTACGGCGATGCCGAGGCCGACGATAGCGGCTGTCAGAACAACCCAGTCTACGGTTACTGCGCCATCTTCATCTGCGGTGAATTGGTTGATCAGGTTAAAAAGTTTCATGTGTCGTCCCTCCGAAAGGTATCCAATTTGCGTTCATTTCCGGGCTGGCTTGCTGTGACCCTCGTTTGAGGTGTTCATCAGTGACGCTCGGCATGTGAAAGAATTTGACCTTGGAATGGGGCAAGAGTGGGGCAGGTTTCGTTCGTTTTTGCGTTTCTTAACTTTTTATCGAAAAAAATCCATAACCGATTGATATTAATGAATAATAATAATGAAGAAAATTAACATCGGGGGCGTGTTAACTGTGTTTGGGGCCAGTTTTGTGCCGGATATGAAAGGAATTTCTGGTGTTTTTGCCTTGGATTTGCGAAAAATCAGGACAAGAAAAATGGGTTAACCCAAATAAAAATGGTCAGCGTCAAATAAATCAGCTGACTCAGGCAAAGAGAGCAGTGTTGCACATCATGCGGCGCGTCGTGACAAAATCCCTTTTGCTGGCCCATTTGGCGCTGGCAATCTCATCCGGTGCGGTGCGGGCGGACAGCTCGCCGCCGCCCTTTACCGATTTCACCTTTAAAAAGGTTGGCGTGCCTTCGGGGGCGGGAAAGCGCATTCAGGTGCAAATTGACCCCGCAGAACAAGCCGCCGCTTTGGCGGTTCCCACGGTTGAGGATGCAGCAGCCCCCAAGGGCGAAGGCGCGGCTGCGCTGAAACCCAGCGGTTACGAATGGTTCTGGACCACAGTGTCCGCCAAACAGGATGGTTCTGGCCCGGCGAACCTGCAACGCGCCTTAGTGGCCCTTGAGGAAAAAGAGGGGCTTGCCGCCCCGCGTCTGCAACATCTTCAGGATATTGCCAAGATACATGGGGTGAACATCCTTAAGGCGACGGTGGGCACGGATGTCTCGCCCGCTTGGGTTTTGGCGTTGATTTCAGTGGAAAGCGCCGGGCGCGCGGATGCGATCAGTTCGGCGGGCGCGCAGGGGGTGATGCAACTGATCCCAGACACCGCCGCGCGTTTTGGGGTCGAAGATGCGTCAGACCCCGCACAGAACATCAAAGGGGGCGTGGCCTATTTGGCGTGGCTGTTAAAACACTTCGACGGCGATCCTATCCTGGCGATGGCCGGATATAACGCGGGTGAAAACGCCGTGAAAGACAATCAAGGCGTGCCGCCCTACCCGGAAACACGCGCCTATATTCCAAAAGTACTTGCCGCTTGGCGGGTGGCGCGTGGGCTTTGCCTGACGCCGCCTGAGTTGCTCAGCGATGGCTGCGTGTTCGCAGTGAAAGGATCCTAAGATGTCGCAAAAACCGCTGGTTCTGGATGTGGATGGCACGTTCTTACGCACGGACATGTTGTTTGAATGTTTCTGGGCCGGGTTGGGGCGTGATCCGATTGCGACGCTGAAAACTTCGTTTAAGCATGTCAGTGATCCGGCCAAGTTAAAGGCGGAACTGGCAGAGATTGCGCCATTGCGGGTGGATTTGTTGCCGGTCTCAACCCCCGTGCAGGCGCTGGTGGATCAGGCCAAAGCGGAGGGGCGCGAGGTTGTGTTGGCCTCCGCCTCGCATATCTCGCAAGTTAAACCGCTGGCGGAACATCACGACCTGTCGACCCGCGTCTTTGCCACGCAAGGACGCCAGAACCTTAAGGGATCGGCAAAGGCCGACGCTTTGGTGGAGGTCTACGGCGAAGGTGGCTTTGATTACGCAGGCAATGCGCCGGTGGACAAAGCGATCTGGAAACACGCGGACCACGCCTATGTGGTGGGCGACGCGAAATCCGCAACCGAAATGCGCGCTTTGGGCAAAGACGTGACGGAACTTATGGGCGGCTGGTCTGCGCGAGATATGTTGAAAAGCTTCCGTCCGCATCAATGGGTGAAAAACGTGCTGCTGTTGGTGCCTTTGGTGGCGGCGCATGATTTTTCCCTAAATACGCTTTTGCTGGCGATGTTGGGCATTATCAGTTTTTCGGCCGGGGCCTCTGCGATTTATCTGGTCAATGACCTGTTGGATCTGGAAGCCGACCGTCTGCATGTCAAGAAATGCACACGCCCTTTTGCGGCGGGTACTGTACCTTTGCAAGTGGGCATGGCGACATTCTTCGGACTGGCCGCTTTGGCGCTGGGGTTGGCGGCGGCGCTGTCGCCCGCATTCTTGGGCGTGGTTGCGTTTTATATGACGCTGTCGCTGGCCTATTCATTGAAACTGAAACGCATGCGTTGGGTCGATATTGCGGTGCTGGCCAGCCTTTATACCCTGCGGGTGGTCGCGGGGGCTGCGGCCACCGGTATTTTCGTGACTGGGTATCTGTTGGTGTTCATCTTCCCGGTGTTTTTGGCGCTGGGCTGTGTGAAGCGCCTGACTGAGCTGACATTGGCCACCTCAGACGAGCGTCTTCCGGGGCGTGGTTACGGTCGTCCGGATCGACCTGATTTGCTGAATGTTGCGGGGCTGGGCGTTGTGGCGGCTTTGGTGGCGTTTTTCCTCTATTCTTTCACCGATCAGGCGATTGGGCTTTATAAAACACAATGGCTGATTTGGGTGGCGGAACTGCCGCTGGCGTGGTGGATGATCCGCATGGTGCGCCTGGGCTGGTACGGCAAACAGGATTACGATCCGATTGTGTTTGCGATGAAAGACAAGCGCGGTATTGGGCTGATGCTGATGACCATGTCGATCATGTTTTACGCAGCCGGCCTGTGGCACCAGTGGTTTGGGATCGGCTGATCCAAGCGGCCGCATGTGTTGCGCATTTGATTTTCTGCCTTCGGCGAGGATATTTTTAACAAGAAAAAAGGGGGCTGCGGTGCCCCCTTTGTGTTTGGTCATGTTTGAGCCGTCAGATCGACATTTTCTTGAAAATAAATTCAGGAATATGCCGGATGATCAGCATGATATAGCGCCAGAAAAACGGCGTGTAGATCACGTTCTTTTTCTTTTCCACCGCGCGCATAAGGTCACCTGCGACTTTGTCGGGGGAGGCCACAAGGAACATGCCTTCGACATCCCATGTCATCGCCGTGTCAACAAAGCCCGGTTTCACCGTGACCACATGGCCGCCGGACCGGGTCAGACGGTTGCGCAGGCCAGAGAGGTAGGTGGCAAAGCCTGCTTTCGCCGCCCCGTAAACATAGTTGCCAATCCGGCCTCGATCACCCGCGACGGATCCCACGCCCACCACTGTGCCTGCACCGCGTGCCTCCAATAAAGGGGCCAAGGCTTGCAAGAAACGGGCAGGGCCAGTGAAGCTGTCCATGACCGTGCCGTCGATCAGAGATGGGTCCGCGTCAATGGCCTCTTGGGGCGGCATTGAGCCCACAAAGACGGCGGCGTTGATCACACCGCCCACGGCGTCTGCCTCGGCAATGATCGGCGCAAAACTTTCGGCGTCGCGGGCGTCAAACCTCACGGCGCGCGCGTCTGTGCCGCGCAGGCGCATGTCTTCGGCGCTGCGGTTCAAATCGTCCATATCGCGCCCGGCCAACAGCACAACCGCGCCTTGATCCGCCACTTTACGGGCGAAGGCACGCGCCATCGAGCTGGTTGCGCCAAGGATGATCCAGGTTTGTGTCATCTCACTCATATCGCGTTCCTCAGGTCCAGGCGGCGGGTCATATCGGTGGCATAAGCATGGTCCGGATCGGCTTTGTCTGCCAGCTTGGTCCAGTCCGCGTGTTCGGGATACATCGCTTTGATCGCGGGGCCGGTGGCCAGCGCATCTTTGGCCAGATAGAGCCGCCCGCCCGCNNCGCCCGCGTCTTTGGTCATGTCTTCAAGTCGCGCGATCAGGTCTTTGGCATTGTCGCGTGCTGGGAAATCCACGGCAAGCGTATAGCCCTCCATCGGGAAAGACATATGCCCCGCGCGGCCCGGCCCCATGCGTTTCAGCACTGCCAAAGGCGAGGCGAGGCCCGAGCGGGCAATCAGGCCCAACATCTCGCGCAAGGCGTCCACCTGATCCAATGGGACCACATTTTGGAACTGGTGAAAGCCGCGTTTGCCATAAAGACGGTTCCAGTCGTGGATTTTATCCAATGGAAAGAAGAAATCGTCGATCCGTTTGACCGAGCTTTTGCCCGACCCCGGCACGCGGCGATAATAAGCGGCGTTAAAGGCCCGTACGATCGGGCCGGAAAGCGCCCAGTTTGGCGCATTGACGGGGACGGCTTTGGATGGTTTGGCGGTGGGCAACAGCCCTTTGGCCAGCTCTGCCTCTTCAATTATGCCGCGCCCCAGCGCGCCGNNGCCGGTGGCGGTGGCGTCAATCCAGCCGACGCAATATTCGGCCGTGCTGGCGTCCAGCAGGTTGATATGTTGATCCCAGTTTTCAGCACGCTGTTCCGTGACCATCATCACGTCACCGGCGCAGGGTTTCATTTGCAATTTCGCCTCAGAAATCACGCCGGTCTGGCCGATGCCACCCATGGTCGCGCGGAAAAGTTCTTTGTTTTTCTTCGGTGTGGCGGTGGTGCGTTTGTCGCCTTGTAGCAAAGTGACCGACAGCACGTGCTGGCCAAAGCTGCCCGCATTGTGGTGGTTTTTGCCGTGCACGTCCTGCGCGATACAGCCGCCCACCGTGGCAAAGCCGGTGCCGGGCATGACCGCGGGGATCCAGCCTTTTGGGGCAAACACATGGGCAAGCTCGCCAATGGTGATCCCTGCTTCAACCGTGACCACACCCGTGTTTGCGTCAAACCCCAAGATGCGGTTCATCCGGGTCATGTCGATCGCTTTGCCGCCTGAGTTCAGCGCCGCATCGCCGTAGGATCGACGGTTGCCGATGGCGGGGCAGAGCGTCTTTGCGACCTCGTTCAAGGCGCGGACCCGTTCTGGGCGGGCCAGCTGTCCGGTGGCAGATAACACCCGCCCCCAACCTGTATAATCTGTTGTCTTCCAGCTCATGTCGTTCTTTCTTGCCCCGGCTTAAACGCGGGTGCTTTTTAAGGAGTATTTCTCTGCGATTGGAAAAATGGCGAGGCCAAGGCCAATGGCAAACCAAAGGGTTGTGACGCGGATGATGGCGGTCGCGGGGATGGACACCTCAAGCGGGACGCCTTCGAGGGAGAGGAGCGCGATCATCGCGGCTTCCGCCCCGCCAACACNNCCGCCAGCGAGGGTCGAGAAAACAAAGATCGCAACCGCGGTGGCAAAGCCGATATTTGATCCCAGCCAAACGAGCAACAGGTGAAAGGCGTAGCCTTCGGCGATCCAGCCAACCACGCCCAAAAGGGCGGCTAGCCCCATCAGGCTGGGTGAGGAGAAAGCGGAAAGGGAGCCTGCGGCGCGACGGATGCGCACCCAAAGCCGGGCAAACCGCCCGGTGATGCGGTGACCCAAAGTGGCGACGGCGGCTAGGAGTTTTGGGCGGGTGGCGATGAAGCCCGCGATCAGCGCAAGCATCGCGACAGGAACGCCGCCTGCGATGCCTTTCATCGACATGGAAAGAGAGACCGCAAGGATCACGGCCATTGCGGTGAGGTCTGAAGCGCGATCAACCAGCACCAAGGGCGCGGTGCGTTCAAACGCCCATCCTGTTTCGCGCTTTAACCAGCGCATGCGGACGAGTTCGCCCACGCGGCCCGGTGTGACCGACATGGCAAAGCCGCCAAGGAAATGGCGCAGGTCTTGCATAAGGTCTGTCGGCAGGCCCAAGCGGCGGGCAAACACATGCCAGCGCAACCCGCGAAAGAGGTAGTTGATTAGAGAAAGCGCCAGAAGGGCGGTGAATTGCCACCATGAAAGCTTGGCGATTTGGGCGCGGGTTTCTTCCCATCCGGTGGCGGCGGCCAGACCAATCAGCCCCGCCAGCATCAGGGCAAACAGCCCACCCAACACCAAGGTATCGCGCAAACGGCGATTGGGTGCGGTCCCGGTGTCGGTGCCAGTGTCGGCGGGTGCCGGTTGGGGGATGGATTGTATACTGCTCATGCTCATGTCCGCGTTTTGCCGCAGGATTGAGGCGAGAATATGAAACAATGCAGGAAATGGCGAGGGAATTGTCTTTTGTGGAGGCCGTTGGGCGTTAGTGCGGCTTTTGCCATTCCATCAGTGTGAAATAGGCCACGTCGTCATAGCGGGCTTTGATCTTAGGATCGGGATGAGTGGACGCTGGTTCGTCGTATTGGGTGAGGGTGAGTCCCTCGGCCAGAAACGCTTGCATGTAATCGCGCGGTGGGCGGTGCCAGTTTTGGATGCGGATACCGCGCCAATGGGTCCAGTAGACGTCTTCTTTGAGGTATCCCGTCAGATGCACCCGGCTTCCTGTTTCGGCCCGTTCCCACCCATCATGACGCGCGGCGGTGATGAAGCCAGCTAGATTGGCGACCAGAATGCGACCACCGGGGCGCAGGACGCGGGTGGCTTCTTGGATGGCGGTGCGAAAATCGGGGATATCGATCAGAGTGAGATAGAAGACAGCAATATCAAAGCTTGCGTCGGCAAAAGGCAGGTCTTCGGCTTCGGCCTTAATATACCGCCCCTCAGGGTCGCAGTTTTGTGCATGTGCAATGAATTCAGGGGTTGGGTCGATGCCTGTGGGGGCAATGCCCAAAGGGTGCATTTTCCGGCAAAACCGCCCTTCGCCACAGCCGATATCGAGCATGTTTTGCGGCGCGGCGCGCTGAACGCGGTCCAACATAGGGTCATCCAGCACATGTCCACGCCCCTTGTCGCCCTGATCGCCCATATCGTTGATCCAAGCCTCAGCAGAGGCGCTCCAGCCATTTTCGGTGTGATCGGTCATGGGGACAGCATAAGTTAGCAAAGAATAGGTGCAACGCAAAAGGGCCCCCGGATAGGGGCCCTCAGATACATTAGTTTACTGTGAGGCCGATCAGTCGACGATGGTCGCCTGTGTGGCGGCGCGCAGTTCGTCTTCTGTCACGCCATCAGCGGTCTCGACGATCTTGAGGCCACCCTCAACCACATCCAGCACACCAAGGTTGGTGATGATGCGGTCGACAACTTTTTGACCGGTCAGGGGCAAGGTGCAGTCTTTCAGAACTTTGCTGTCCCCGTGTTTGTTGGTGTGATCCATCACAACCACCACGCGGCCAACGCCCGCGACCAGATCCATCGCGCCGCCCATGCCTTTGACCAGCTTGCCGGGGATCATCCAGTTGGCGAGATCGCCGTTTTCAGCCACTTCCATCGCGCCCAGGATCGCCATGGCAATCTTGCCGCCACGGATCATGCCAAAGCTCATCGAGCTGTCGAAATAGGCGGTTTGGGGCAGTTCGGTGATGGTTTGCTTGCCAGCGTTGATCAGATCAGCGTCGATCTCATCCTCGGTGGGAAAAGGCCCCATGCCCAGCATGCCGTTTTCCGATTGCAGGGTCACTTCGACCCCCTCGGGGATGTAGTTGGACACCAGCGTCGGAATGCCGATGCCGAGGTTCACATACCAACCGTCTTGCAGTTCTTGCGCCGCGCGGGCGGCCATTTGATTACGATCCCACATGGATTAAGCCTCCCGTACGGTGCGTTGTTCGATGCGTTTTTCGTGGTCGCCTTGGATGATGCGATGCACGTAGATGCCCGGCAGGTGGATGCTGTCAGGGTCCAGTGATCCGGTGGGCACGATTTCCTCGACCTCAACCACACAGGTTTTGCCACACATAGCGGCGGGCGGGTTGAAGTTGCGGGCGGTTTTGCGGAAGACAAGGTTGCCGGTCGCGTCCGCTTTCCAGGCTTTCACGATTGAAAGGTCGGCAAAGATGCCTTCTTCGAGAATGTAGGTCTCGCCGTTGAAATCCTTGTGCTCTTTGCCCTCGGCAATCACGGTGCCCACGCCGGTTTTGGTGTAAAAACCGGGGATGCCGTGACCGGCGGCGCGCATGCGTTCAGCGAGCGTGCCTTGGGGGTTAAACTCCAGCTCAAGCTCGCCCGAGAGATACTGGCGCATGAATTCCGCGTTTTCACCCACGTAAGACGAGATCATCTTCTTGACCTGTTTGGTCTGCAGCAAAATGCCAATGCCAAAATCATCCACGCCTGCGTTGTTGGACGCGAAGGTCAGGTTTTTGACGCCGCTGTCTTTGATGGCGTTCAGCAGCAATTCGGGGATGCCACACAGGCCAAAACCGCCTGCGGCAATCAGCATGTCGTCGGTCAAAAGCCCGTCCAGAGCTTCGGCCGCCGAGCCGTATACCTTTTTCATGAAACTGTCCTCTCGTCTGTTCTGACCAGAGTTCTGGCGCGCGCGGCGCGCTGAGTCAACGAAACAAGGGGCTGAAGGGGGCGTTCGGGTATTACTACCTAACCGATGGCGGTGTGTTTGGCGTGTGTTGCAGGTGTTTTCTTGCCTCCGGCGGGGATATTTTTGGAAAGAGGAAAAGCGCAACAGAAAACGCCCGCCCGGTGAAGGGCAGGCGTGAATTCAGAAGGTCAGCTTGGGATTAATCTTCGCTGGTTGCTGCTTTCTTTTTGGCGGCTGGCTTTTTAGCTGCGGCTTTCTTGGGCGCGGCCTTTTTGCGTGCGGGCTTTTTCTTGGCTGTTTTCTCTGCGATCCAGCCGACGGCCATTTCCATGGTCACATCTTCGGGTTTTACATCATTTGGAATGGTCGCATTGACCTTTTCCCATTTGACGTAAGGACCATAGCGGCCTTCGAGCACGTTCACTGCGCCGCCATCCTCTGGGTGTTCACCCAGTTCTTTCAAGGCTTTTACGGCGGTCCTGCGCCCGCGACCGGGGTTGGCCCGTTTTTCGGCCAGCATTTCCACGGCGCGGTTCATGCCAATCTCGAAAACATCCAATGTTTCTTTGAGGTTCACATAGACGGGTTTTTCCTCATCCGGTTTTTGGTGGGCGATATAGGGCCCAAAGCGGCCTAAGTTTGCTTGGACCACACCGCCTTCGGGGTGCTGACCGATTTCGCGCGGCAGGGTCAACAGGGTCAGAGCCTGTTCAAACGTCAGCTCATTTGGTCCCCAGCCGGGCAGGTATTCTTTGCCCTGTTTGGGCAGGGAAGAGCGCGGCGGTTTCTTGTTCTCGGGTGTGGGTTCTCCACGCTGCACATAGGGCCCGAAACGGCCGGATTTCAGGTGAATTTCATCGCCGTTGTCTTCGCCAAGCACACGTTCATAGCCTTCTGCGCCTTCACCCGAAATCGGACGGGTGTAGTTACACTCGGGATAGTTGCCGCAACCGACAAACCCGCCGGTGCGCGAGGTTTTGAGGTGCAGGTTACCAACGCCACATTTGGGGCAGGCGCGCGGGTCGGTGCCATCTTCGCGGGGTGGGTAGAGTTGCGGGGCCAATGCGGCGTCAAGCTTGTCGAGCACCTCTGAAATGCGCAGTTCGGACGTCTCACCAATGGCGGCGGAGAAGTCGCGCCAGAAGCGGTTCAACACGTCTTTATAGTTCAGCTCGCCTGCGGAAACCGTGTCCAGTTCGTCTTCCAGATTTGCGGTGAATTCATAGCCGACATATTTGCGGAAGAAATTCACCAGGAAGATGGTCACAATCCGGCCCTTATCCTCGGGGAACAGGCGGTTTTTGTCTTTGCGGACGTATTCGCGGTCTTGGATCGTGGTAATGACAGATGCGTAGGTTGAGGGGCGGCCAATGCCCAGCTCTTCCATCCGTTTCACCAATGTTGCCTCGGTGTAGCGGGGCGGCGGTTGGGTGAAGTGTTGTTCGGGGGTTATTACCCCTTTTTGCGCGGGCTCACCCTGCATGATCTGCGGCAAACGCTTGTCGTCATCATCGACCACAGCGTCATCGCGACCTTCTTCGTAGACCTTTAAGAAACCATCAAAAACAACAACTTGGCCGGTGGCACGCAGGCCAACCTGACCGTCGGCGGATCCGACTTCGACGGTGGTGCGTTCAAACCGAGCGCTGTCCATCTGGGACGCCAGAGTGCGCTTCCAGATCAGGTCGTAAAGCTTGCGCTGGTCAGGCTCTAACCGGGCCAAGGCGGCGGCGTCCACGGACATATCTGTTGGGCGGATACATTCGTGGGCTTCTTGCGCGTTTTTGGCTTTGTTTTTGTACACACGGGGGCTGGCGGGGATGAATTCCTTGCCATAGCGGTTGGTGATTTCAGCGCGTGCTTCGGCCACAGCCTCCGGTGCCATATCAATGCCGTCGGTTCGCATATAGGTGATATAACCGGCCTCATACAGGCGCTGCGCGGTCGACATGGTCTGACGCGCGCCAAAGCCAAATTTCCGGCTGGCGTCCTGTTGCAGGGTCGAGGTCATAAAGGGCGGCGAGGGGTTGCGATTGGTGGGTTTGGCTTCCACCGAATGCACGGTCAGATCGCGCGAGGTGATCGCCTGCACGGCCATTTCCGCCGCGGTCGCATTGCTCAGCCCATGTTTGTCGAGCTTGTCACCGGCGAGCATGGTCAGTTTGGCTTCGAACTCCTGCCCGCGTGGCGTGGTGAGCAGCGCCTTAACGGACCAATATTCTTTGTTGTTGAACGCCTCAATCTCTTCTTCGCGCTCCACAATCAGACGCAGGCACACAGATTGCACCCGGCCAGCAGAGCGCGCACCGGGCAATTTGCGCCACAAAACGGGCGAGAGGTTGAACCCAACGAGGTAATCCAGCGCGCGGCGGGCAAGATAGGCCTCGACCAGATCGCTGTCGACCTGACGGGGATTTTTCATCGCTTCCAGCACCGCATCCTTGGTGATCGCATTAAAGGTCACGCGGCTGACGGGCGTGTCTTTTTTGATCGAACGCCGCTTGCGCAATGTCTCTTCCAAATGCCAGGAAATCGCCTCTCCTTCGCGATCGGGGTCGGTCGCGAGGATCAGGGCGTTGTCTTCTTTCAACGCGTCGGCAATCGCTTTGACGTGCTTGCGCGAGTCGTTTCCGACCTCCCACAACATGTCAAATCCATGGTCAGGATCCACGGATCCGTTTTTGGCCGGAAGATCCCGTACGTGACCATAAGAGGCGAGGACAGTGTAATCTTTCCCCAGATACTTGTTAATGGTTTTGGCTTTGGCCGGGCTTTCAACAACTACAACGGGCATGCAAATCTCTCGCTTGGGTGTGCCGCTTGGCGGTCTACTCTCTGGGGGTCGTAGATGTGGCCTGAGCGGGGGGCTTGTCAATGGCGCTTCTCTTTATAACAGGGGGTGTGTTGTCGCGCCCCCTTTAGGGGGCGGGAAAATTAGCGGGATTTGTACCAAAGGTGGAACATTTGCGGAACGCCCCCTTTCCCTGTGTCATATGGGTTGGTAAGAGAGGGCATGAGCGATTTTGATGATGATGACCTGTTTGAGCCGATCGAACCTGCGCAATCTGCGCCTAAAGTGCCCCTGTCGCAGCGGGCGATGGGCATCAGTGCGCCGCGTCCGGCCCCCTATCTGGACGGGCTGAACCCCGCGCAACGCGAAGCGGTCGAGGCATTGGATGGTCCGGTCTTGATGCTGGCGGGTGCGGGCACGGGCAAGACCAAAGCCCTGACCACACGCATCGCGCATCTTTTGAACACAGGCCAAGCGCGGCCCAATGAAATCCTGTCGGTGACCTTCACCAACAAAGCCGCGCGCGAGATGAAAAACCGGGTGGCGAACCTTTTGGGCCAAACGGTTGAGGGCATGCCGTGGATGGGCACGTTTCACTCCATTTGTGTGAAACTTCTGCGCCGCCACGCTGAACTTGTGGGGCTGAAGTCGAACTTTACCATTCTGGACACCGATGATCAGAATCGGCTGTTGAAACAGCTGATTGTTGCGGCCAATATTGATGAGAAACGCTGGCCTGCGCGTCTGCTGTCTGGCGTGATTGACAATTGGAAAAACCGCGCCTGGACCCCGGCGCAGGTGCCCACAGGGGACGCCAGTGCGTTTAACGGCCAAGGTGTTGATCTTTATCACCAATATCAAGAACGCCTAAAGACGCTGAACGCCTGTGATTTTGGCGATTTACTGCTGCATATGGTGACGATTTTCCAGCGTCACGATGACATTCTGAAGCAATATCAAACGTGGTTTCGCTATATCCTCGTGGACGAATATCAAGACACCAATGTGGCGCAATATCTGTGGCTAAGGCTGCTGGCGGCGGGCCATAAAAACATCTGTTGCGTCGGCGATGATGATCAGTCGATTTACGGTTGGCGCGGGGCCGAAGTGGGCAATATCTTGCGGTTTGAGGCTGATTTCCCCGGTGCAAAAGTTGTGAAGCTTGAGCAAAACTACCGCTCCACCGCGCATATTTTGGGGGCTGCTGCCGGTGTCATTCGTGGCAACGAAGGGCGTTTGGGCAAAGAGCTTTGGACCGACGCGGAAGGCGGCGACAAGGTGCGTTTGATCGGCCATTGGGATGGCAACGAAGAGGCGCGCTGGGTCGGCGAAGAGCTTGAGGCGATGCAGCGTGGCACCCGTGGAAACGCCCCGCTGTCGCTGGATGATATGGCGATTTTGGTGCGGGCGTCCCATCAGATGCGCGCCTTTGAAGATCGGTTTCTGACCATAGGATTGCCGTACCGTGTGATCGGCGGGCCGCGCTTTTATGAGCGCTTGGAAATCCGCGACGCGATGGCCTATTTCCGCCTTGCGGTCAGTCAGGACGATGATCTGGCGTTTGAGCGGATTGTGAACACGCCGCGCCGTGGGTTGGGCGACAAAGCTGTGCAAACCATTCAACGGTTGGCGCGGCAAAATGGTGTGTCGCTGGTCGAAGGCGCGCGCATTGCGGTGGAGCAGGGCGAGATCAAGGGCAAAGGTGGCAAAGGGCTGGCGGATCTGGTGATCGGGCTGGATCGCTGGCACAAGCAAATGACGGAGGAGGCGGATACCCACGTCGAACTTGCCGAAATGATTCTCGATGACAGTGGCTACACCGCGCATTGGATGAATGACAAAACGCCCGAGGCGCCGGGGCGGCTCGAGAACCTCAAGGAATTGGTCAAGGCGCTGGAAGGGTTTGAAAACCTTCAAGGGTTCTTGGAGCATGTGTCGCTGATCATGGACAATGAAAGCGAAAACTCGGAAGAAAAAGTCACGATCATGACGCTGCATGCCGCCAAAGGGTTGGAATACCCGGCGGTGTTTTTGCCGGGCTGGGAAGATGGTCTGTTTCCGTCGCAGCGTTCGATGGATGAAAGTGGGCTTAAGGGCCTCGAAGAAGAGCGGCGTCTGGCTTATGTGGGCATCACACGGGCGGAGACGATCTGTACCATTTCCTTCGCGGCAAACCGGTTGGTCTATGGCCAATGGCAGTCGCAATTGCCGTCACGGTTTGTCGATGAACTGCCCGAAGAGCATGTGGATGTGCTGACCCCGCCGGGCCTGTATGGCGGCGGGTATGGCGCGGCCAGTGGGATGTCTGGTGTTGGGTCGAAAATCGAAGAACAAGCCCTGCGCGCAGATGCCTATAACTCACCGGGTTGGAAGCGGATGCAGGAAAACACCGGTGGGAAGCTGCGTGCAAAATCCAGCCCCGGCGAGGCGCGAGGATTGGTCATTGATATGGCGGCGGTGTCGTCCTTCACCCAAGGCAACCGGGTGTTTCATCAAAAATTTGGCTATGGCACTGTGATGGGGATCGAAGGGGATAAGCTGGACATCGAATTTGACAAAGCTGGTGCGAAAAAGGTGATTTCCAAGTTTATCATCTTGGCATCTGAAGCGGGGGACGTGCCGTTTTAGTCCGGCGAGTGTGGTCATTTACGTGAAAAGGGCGGCATCGCAGTGCCGCCCTTTTGCGATTTAAAGCGTTTCGAAAAAAACCTGAATCACCGGTTTCTGGCGAAACGCGCGAAACACTGAAATGTTGGGTGGCGTTTCGAATGATCCCTGTCTCAGGTTTAATTCGAAACGCTTCAGGTCAATGGGTTCACACTTGGCTGGGCAGCCATAGAACAATCCATGGGAAGGCCACGAGCAACGCGATGGTCACCGCATCTGCGATGAAAAACGGCGTCACCCCTTTGAACACATCCTGCACGGTCAAATCATCGCGCACGCCCGCAACCACAAAGCAATTGAGGCCAATGGGGGGCGTGATCAGGCAAAACTCGGCCATTTTCACCACCAAGATCCCGAACCAAATTGCGCACATCGGGCCGGACATGCCGAAGGCGCTGTCGGTGGCTGCGACAAACTCACCGCCATTCAATGCCATGACCGCCGGGTAGACCACTGGCAGGGTTAGAAGCAGCATACCAATTGCGTCCATGAACATGCCCAAAACCGCATAAGCCAACAGGATGCAGACGAGAATCAACATTGGCGACAGGGTGAGCGAGGTGATCCAGTCGGAAAAGGCGCCGGGCAGATCAGCAAAGCCCAAGAACCGCACGTAAATCAGCACGCCCCAGATGATGGTGAAAATCATTGCGGACAGTTTGGCGGTTTCCAGCAGGGCGGATTTCAGCTCGTGCCAGCGCATTCCGCGATACAGCGCCATGAGAAAGACGACAAAGGCCCCAATCGCTCCGCCTTCGGTTGGGGTGCCCCAAGCATCGCCGCCGAAGGGATTGTAAACAAAGAGGATAATGGTGGCGACCACCACCAGAATGGGCAAGGCAGGTGGCAAAGACGCAAAGCGTTGCCGCCATGTAAACCCGGTGACGCGTGGTCCAAACCCTTTGAAGGTCAGCGCAAGGCCGATGATCAATAGCCCATAAATGACGGCGGAAAACGCGCCTGGAATAAACCCTGCGAGCAGGAGCTTGCCCACATCTTGCTCTACGATAATGGCATAGATCACCAGAATTGCTGAGGGTGGGATGAGTGAGGCCAAGGTGCCGCCCGCCGCCACAACCCCCGCTGCAAAGCGTTTGTCATAGCCAATGGCCAGCATTTCCGGGATGGCAATGCGGGCAAACACGGCGGAGGTGGCGACCGAAGCGCCAGACACGGCGNNTGTGGCAAAGATGGTCGAAACCGCCAATCCCCCCGGCACCCAGGCGAGCCAGCGTTTGGCCGCTTCAAACAGGGCTTTGGTGAGGCCTGCGTAATAAGCGAGATAGCCGATCAGGATGAACGTTGGGATCAGCGACAGCGCTTGGGAGGCGATTTTTGAATGGGGCACCTGTCCTGCGGTTTTCACTGAAATTGTCAGGGCTTTGGTAAACTTATCAGGGTCATAGCCGAATTTGGCCCAGAAAATCCAGGTCAGCCCAACTAGGCCAGCCAAGCCCGCAGCAAAGGCCACGCGCATGCCCAGCAGCACCAGAGCGAGCATGCCAGCGGTGACGATGAGGCCGATATCAATGGACTCCATCAGCGGTCCTCCTTTGTGCCGGGTATTGCGCCGGATACGGTGTCGGCTTCCATCGCGGCCTGCGTGGCGGCATCGGCAACCAAGGGCACGGCGATAGGGCGTTCAGCACGGGTGATAACGGCGTGCGCATATGCCCAAAGCTGTAGGATGAGGCGCAGGCTTAAGATGGCAAAGGCGACAGGCGCCAGAAGCTTTGCAGGCCAAAGAGGCAGGGCAATATCCATCGAGCTGTCGCGGCTCCACATCGGGGCGGTGAAATCAAAGCTGCGGTCAAAATGCGCCCAGCTGCCCCAGACCATCATCAGCATCAAAAGCAAAATGGCCAATGTGGTGATAAATTCGGCGGTATAAAGGGCGCGGCCACGCAAAGCCCCCACCAGCATATCCATGCGGATATGCCCGCCGTCACGCTGCACATAGGAAATGCCCATAAATGCAATGAGCGGCATCGCTTGTTCGATCCAGTCGACATAGCCGGGCAGAGGTTGGTTGGCAAAGTTGCGTCCGGACACAGAGACAACAGCCAGCACCATAAGGGAAAACACCGCCAAGCCGGACAGCAGTGCAAACAGGCTTTCCAGAGCATAGAGACGACGATCCAATCGGCTGACAAGGCTGTCATCCGACACGACAAGAGAGGTTCCAGCCATTGCAGGCTCCCTGAATAGAAAAAGGCCCGCGCGGGGTCTCTCCGCGCGGGCTGTTGGGTTACATGCCTTTGGCAATCATCCCGGTAACCATGTCATAGAGTTCCTGAGCGGGCAGGCCGCGGGCGGTGTTCTCTTCGATCCAGGCTGTGGCCGCTGGTGCGGCGGCGGCGCCTTTAAAGGCGGCGAGTTCAGCATCGGTGAAGCTCACCTGTTGAATGCCGCGCTCGTCCAGCGCAGGGCCCCAAGCGGCCATGGTTTTGCTGTTGTAAAAGTCAATATAGTGGTCAAGGGCCTCGTCGACCGAGCCCATAAGCGCGTCGCGGTGCGCGTCAGGCAGGTCCGCCAACGCGTCAGTGTTCACCACAACGGGGCAATTCACGGTGCCGGGGTTCAGGTTGGTGGTCCACCATGTGGCATTTTCAATGGTGCCAAACGACATATGCGCGTGGGGGGCAAAGCTGACGGCCTTGACCACACCCGAATCCATCGCCTGACGCACTTCTGTCGCCGACATCGAGGTCGGGACCGCGCCGACGGTTGCCATGGCTTGGCNNGCACCGAAAGCCCGTTGAAATCGGCTAAGGTGGCAGGCGCATCGCCGACACCAACCAGATTATATTGCGGCAAAGGTGAGGGCATCAAAAGGGTCGCGTTCCACCGCGCCAGATCCGCCACCGCCGCGGGGTGCTGATACAGCGCCATCGACAAATCGCGTTCCTGTTCAAGCGAGGTCACGCCGAGAAAGGGCAGTTCCAGAACGGTGATCGAGGGGTTTTTGTCGCGGTGATACCCGGCACAGAACTGTGCCATTTCAAAGGCACCAATTGAAATACCGTCCAGATTCTCTTTGTTCTTAGACAGGCCGCCGTAGGAAATATTCAGGGTGAATTCGCCATTGGTCTTGGCGGCGACCAATTCGGCTAGCTTTTCCACATGTTCCGTAAACGCGCGGCGTTTGCCCCAGACCGAGACGCTCCATTCGGTTGCCATGGCTTCGGTTGCAAAGGCAAGAGACAGCGCGGCCACAGCCCCGCGGGTGATAGATTTGTGCATGTTTTCCTCCCAGATCACACAGATGGCCAAAGCTTACATCTTTGCGGCGAGCTGCCAATGCTCAATTCTGACCAAACGGAAAAAAGTTACGATGTTTTGGGGCAGGCCGAGGATTGGGGCGGGTAGAAATACAAACGG
>DDMF01000001.1:50748-56925 GCA_002340515.1 Rhodobacteraceae bacterium UBA2553
GGAGGAGGGGGCGTCGCCGTTTTTTTCTGATGTGGCCCTCAGGGAGGAGCGGGCCATTTCAGCTGCCATTAAGATCAGGGAGGAGATCTTATTGGCGATGCGAAACCCCAGGGAGGAGGGAATTTCGTAACTTTGGGGGAGCGGCAACCTCTTGGGAGGAGGTAAGAAGCTGCCGCGTCCCATGAGCCAGTTAGGGAGGAGAAACTGGCCCGGAAAAGGTGACTGGCGGGGGCCGGGAGGAGGTAGCCCCCGCCGTCATTCGCGGCACCGCAGGGAGGAGAGCGGTGCGCGGGAAACTTTATGCGCCGTAAGCGGCTTTGCGTGCGATCGACGAAATTTCGCTGCGGGCGATGCCCAGGTCGTTCAGCTCGCGGGTCGACAATTCGTTCAACTCACGAACGGTTTCGCGATAGAGGCCACGTTTTGCTTGGGCTTCTTTCCAGGTCGCAACGGTTGCGAACAGGCGGTCAACGATGCCGGCGTGGGCGTTAAAGATCTCGGTTGCGTGTGCCATGATATGTACTCACTCTTCGTATGCTTGCGCGTTTCGGGTTGCGGCTTTGCCGCTAAAATCAGGTGGCGCCGTTCTTGGCGTCGTTGAGGGATAAATGGCGCTAACGCTGCAACTGCACAATCCCCGGAACGCTCATTGCCGCTATGCAGAAATTGCATACGTATTGCTGACCTATCCTCACAAAACCGTTACATCATTCTGCTGCGACCGAAAATCGGCTGTGTTTGTGTGGGGTGGAGTGTCGCGCCCCCTTGTGTCTGCGCAAAAACGCAGCAAATGTGTGCTTTGAATTGGTTCTGGAGGTGGCTGTGACCCAAACGCGCGACGAAATTATGTCTGTTCTGTCTTCTATCGCTTTGCCCGACGGGGGGGATCTTGCCTCTCGTGATATGGTGCGTGCGCTTTTGATTGACGGGGGCACGGTCAGTTTTGTGATCGAAGCAGAGAGCGCCGATATGGCGGCCAAGCTTGAACCGCAGCGCCGGGCGGCAGAAACGGCGGTGGCAGCGCTTGAGGGGGTCGAAAAGGTGTCGGTTGTGTTAACCGCACATGGCCCCGCAAAACCTTCAGCACCCGCGCCAAACCTGAAAATTGGTGGACATCCAAAACCACAAGCGGGGCCGATGGCGGTGCCAGGTGTGAAGAATGTGATTGCGATTGCATCTGGCAAAGGCGGCGTGGGGAAATCCACGGTTAGCTCAAACCTTGCGGTGTCTTTGGCAAAGGCGGGGCGCAAAGTTGGTCTGCTGGATGCGGATATTCTGGGGCCAAGCCAGCCACGGATGATGGGCACCAATGAACGTCCCTCAAGCCCCAACGGTGAAATGCTGGTGCCGGTTGAGGCGCATGGTGTCAAACTGATGTCGATTGGTTTGATGTTGAAATCGGATCGGGAATCGGTGATCTGGCGCGGCCCTATGTTGATGGGTGCGTTGCAGCAGATGCTGTTTCAGGTCGAATGGGCCCCTTTGGATGTGTTGATCATTGATCTGCCGCCGGGCACAGGTGACGTGCAGTTGACGCTTGCGCAAAAGTCGCAAATCTCTGGCGCGGTGATTGTTTCAACCCCGCAAGATGTGGCGCTTTTGGATGCGCGTAAAGCCATCGATATGTTTGGCAAGGTCAATATCCCCATTCTTGGTCTGATCGAAAACATGTCGAGCTATGTTTGCCCAAGCTGTGGCCATGAGGCGCATTTGTTTGGGCATGGCGGCGTGAAATCTGAGGCGGAAGAGTTGGGCGCGCCGTTCCTTGGGGAGATTCCCTTGTCGCTGGATGTGCGCTTGGCGGGGGACGCCGGGGCGCCTGNNTAGCCTGCCGCACTTGAGGGTGGGGCTGCGACAGAGGCCTATGCGCGAATTGCGCAGGACCTGATTGATCGCGGCCTGGCCTAATATAACCTCGCAATTGCATTTAATATCTGAAACGCCCGCCGAAAGGTGGGCGTTTTGCGTTGTAGGGGGGATTTGTGCGTGACTTTCCGACCTGTTGGAACCGTGTCGGGAATTCATGGGACAGATCTTCAAACGGGGATGGGAAATCGTGGGCGGGGCCTGTTGATTTTGAATCACCTTTGGGAATTCCATGGGAAAAGCATGGATTTTTGCTGGATTTCAGGGTGATTTGCTCCCAATTACGGGTGAATATAAAAATAATTGGGAAATTATGGGCGGAAGTGGAATTTTTTCTACACCTCTATATGTAGTAGTTGTATTTTAGCCGACGCCTAGATTTCGTGGTTTCGGCCGATTTTCTCAGTGTTTTAAGGCGGTGTTTTGGGTTATGGTCGGGTGTGATTGCCAAAAAATCCCATCTAGGGGTGTTGCTTCCCATGAATTCCCAAGCTATCACTGTATACATGATGAGGACGGGAATAAGAGGCAGCAAGACCTCGTGACACTCCCAAGTCAGGTTTCATACAGGCACCCGCTTTCATCAAGATAAGAGATCCGGCGCGTACGCGAGCAGACATCCCCCCAGGTGGCGCGCGTGACTGGACACCCGGCAACGGGCTCGACGGCGGATTGATCAGTGGCAGCAGATCAATCCGCCGTTTTTAATTCAAGGCCTCGTGATGATCCAAAAGAGTTCAGGCGAGGCGGACGAGGACAGGAAAGGGACCGGAGGCGTGGCACGCAGGTTCAGAGGCGAAAGCCAACATAAGGTGGACACAAAGGGCAGGGTCTCGATCCCGGCCCTGTTTCGCCGTGTGTTGGAAGCCGGTGACCCTGATTACACCGAAGGTTTGAACCCCAATCTTGTCATCGTATATGGCGACCATCGTCGTAACTATTTGGAATGTTACACGATTGAGGCCATCGACGAAGTTGATGAACAGATTGCGAAACTGCCCCGTGGCTCGGTTGAACGGCGGATGTTGGAGCGTCTGTTTAACGGCCAATCTTTCCCGACCTCCGTGGATGAAACCGGTCGCCTCGTGCTGCCGGCCAAGCTGCGTCAGAAGATCGGTTTAGACAAAGAAGCGTTTTTCATGGCCACCGGTGACACGTTCCAGATTTGGAATCCTGAGACCTTTGAAGAGGTCGAAATGGCGCGCACCGAGGCGTGGCTGGATGAGCAGCCTGAAGATTTTGACCCCCTGACGCTTTTGGCCGGGGGCGCTGGGGCAGGAGAATGACATGACCGCGAGCGCTTCTGACCTTCCTGAAAAGAAACCGCATGTGCCGGTATTGCTGAGGCCGCTCCTTGAGGCGGTCTCTTCTGACTCTGGCATTGTGTCCGGCGATTGGGCCGATGGCACCTTTGGCGCGGGTGGCTATACGCGTGGGCTTTTGGATGCGGGGGCCAATTGGGTCGCCGGTATTGACCGCGATCCGATGGTTTTTGAGATGGCGCAGGCTTGGGCGGGCGACTACGGCGACCGGCTTGCGCTTTGCGAAGGGACGTTTTCGGATCTTGATACGCTGGCAGGGCGGCCTCTTGATGGGGTTGTGCTGGATTTGGGTGTCAGCTCCATGCAGCTTGATATGGCCGAACGTGGGTTTTCCTTCATGAAAGACGGCCCGCTTGATATGCGGATGAGCCAATCTGGCCTGTCGGCGGCGGATCTGGTCAATGAGGCGGGCGAAGATGAGATCGCCGATATCCTTTATCACTATGGCGAAGAGCGGATGTCGCGCCGGATTGCCAAAGCCATTTTGCGCACCCGCACAGAGACCCCGTTTGAAACAACGCTGCAACTCGCGGATGTGATTGAGAAATGCCTGCCGCGTGCAAAACCCGGCCAAAGCCATCCGGCGACGCGCAGTTTTCAAGCCATCCGCATTGCGGTGAATGATGAATTTGGTCAGCTGATCGAAGGGCTGGAAGCCGCCGAACGTGCGCTGAAACCCGGTGGCAAGCTGGCTGTCGTGACATTTCATTCTTTGGAAGACCGGGTTGTGAAGAGGTTTTTACAGGCACGCTCTTCTGCTGGTGGCGGAGGGTCGCGTTATGCACCTGAAGTGGCCGAAGAAACGCCGCGCTTTTTGCTGACCCCGAAAAAAGCCATCGGGCCGGATGATCAGGAGCTTGCGGAAAACCCGCGCTCGCGCTCGTCCCGCTTGCGGGTGGCCACCCGAACGGAGGCCCCCGCCGGGGTGCCAGACCGGGTTGCGCTGGGGCTTCCTAAACTTGCCATCAAAGGTACGTAATGATGCGCTCGCTGTTATATGTGTCTTCTGCCCTCGCGGTTATGGGTTTGATTTATTGGGCTTATTCCGAAAACTACAAAACTCAGGCAGCCTTGGATGATGTCGAAACCCTGCACGGGGAAATCGGCCGAATGCAAGAAGAGCTGTCGGTGTTGCGTGCGGAATGGGCCTATTTGAACCGCCCGGATCGCTTGCGGGATTTGGCAGAAATGAACTTTGATCGCTTGGGGTTGTTGCCGCTTGCACCCGAGCAATTTGGCCGTGTCGATCAAATCGCATACCCCTCAAATGATCCGCTGCCTGTCGCAGATACCGTGGATGTCAGCGCGGAGATTTCGCAATGAGCCGCACCCCCCTTCGCCCCCTTGCCCGTATTCTGGAGGCCCGCGCAAAGGGTGAAAACCCGGATGTGATTGAGCGAGAAAACCTGAACCAACGTCACGAAGTGATCCGCGACAAGGTGCGCTTTCAAACCGAAGGGCGCTTGCTGGTTTTGGCCGGTATGTTTCTGTCGGCCTTTATTGTTGTCGGCTCGCGGATGGCAATGCTGTCAGCCACGGAACCGCAAGAACCACGTGCAGAGGTTGCGGGCGCAAGCATTGCCACAGCGCGCGCTGATATTGTGGATCGCAACGGTCGGATTCTGGCCACAAACCTTGTCACCCATGCGCTTTATGCCCAGCCGCCACAGATGGTGGATCCGGAGCGTGCGGCACATGAGCTTGTGAAAATCTTTCCCGACCTCAAAATGGATCGGTTGATAAAGGATTTCACGGGTAAGCGTAAGTTCCTGTGGATCAAAAAGAAAATCAGCCCGGAGCAAAAGCAGGCCGTGTTTGATATCGGCGAACCGGGTTTGCTCTTTGGTCCGCGCGAGATGCGTTTGTTCCCCAATGGTCATCTGGCGGCCCATGTCCTAGGTGGGGCCAGCTTTGGCCGCGAAGGGGTGTCGGCGGCAGAGGTCATCGGCGTCGCTGGCGTGGAAAAACAGTTTGATGACTATCTGCGTGACCCAGCCAATGGCGGTGCACCGCTTGAACTGTCGTTGGATCTGACGGTTCAATCCGCGATTGAACAGGTGCTTTACGGTGGTATGAAACTGATGAACGCCAAAGGCGCGGCGTCTGTGTTGATGGATGTCTATACCGGCGAAGTGATCTCGGTTGTATCGTTGCCGGATTTCGACCCAAACAACCGCCCGCGTGTGTTAACAGAGGGGGATCAATCAGACAGTCCCTTGTTTAACCGTGCTGTGCAAGGGGTTTATGAGTTGGGGTCGACCTTTAAAATTTTCACAGCAGTGCAGGCGATGGATCTGGGTTTGGTCAATCCAAACACGGTGATCGACACCGGGGTTCCGCTGAAAATAGGCAAGTTTCGCATTGGTGAATTCAAGGGCAAAAACTACGGCAAGCTCAGCGTGTCTGACATTATTGTCAAATCCTCCAACCGGGGCACCGGGCGTCTTGCTTTGGAAATCGGGGCAGAGCGCCAGCAGGAGTTTCTGAAGTCTCTCGGATTTTTTGAACGCACCCCATTTGAGATTGTCGAAGCACAGGGTTCGCAGCCGTTGCTGCCGAAAAACTGGGGCAAGCTCAGCTCGGTCACCATTTCATATGGCCATGGTCTGTCCTCGACCCCGATGCATCTGGCCGCGGGTTACGCCGCGATTGCCAATGGGGGGTATGCGGTGACGCCGACGGTATTAAAGCAAAACAGCGCGGCCCGTGGCACGCAGGTCATGACCCCTGCGGCGGCTTCTGCTGCGCGTGACATGCTGCGCAAAGTCGTCACCGAAGGCACCGCGTCTTTTGGCGAAGTGGAAGGTTATCAAGTGGCGGGCAAAACCGGTACGGCCGATAAGCCCAAGCCGCGTGGCGGGTATTACGACGATAAAGTGATCAACACATTTGCGAGCATCTTCCCCGCGAATGATCCGAAATACGTGCTGATCGTGACGTTGGATGAACCGGTGGAAACCTCTGGTTCCAAACCGCGCCGCACGGCCGG
>DDMF01000001.1:56937-64542 GCA_002340515.1 Rhodobacteraceae bacterium UBA2553
TGGACGGCGGTTCCGGTGGCGGCAGAAATCATCCGCCGGGCAGCGCCATTGCTTGGGCTGAAGCCGACCGTTGAACTTCTGGACCCAACTGGGCTAACACTCACCTCGAACTAAGCAAGTGGGTGTGAGGCTCAAAATTGGTCTGATCGGCCCGCTTGCACAGATGTTATGATTTGAGGGGGCCCTATGGCCGAAGTTACCAACATGAAAACGCTCGCGGATTTGGGGCTGACCGCCCAAGAGGGGCCCCAAACTGGGATTGAGGCGCAGATCACTGGGCTGTCGGTGGACAGTCGGTTGGTCAAGCCCGGACATTTGTTTGCGGCCCTTCCGGGGGCAAGTGTGCATGGTGGAGAATTTATTCAATTTGCACTGCGGATGAAGGCGGGTGCCATTTTAACGGACCCCGAGGGGGCGCGGATCGCCGCCAAGGAACTCGCGGCCTCTGAGGCTGCTTTGGTGGTGGTCGAAGATCCACGCATGGCTTTGGCCTATGCGGCGGCGCTTTGGTCTGGGGCGCAGCCAGAAAACATGGTGGCGGTGACCGGCACCAACGGCAAAACCTCGGTCGCAAGCTTCACCCGGCAAATCTGGATTTTGTTGGGCATTCAAGCCGCCAATCTTGGCACGACGGGTGTTGAAGGTGCTTATTCAGCGCCATTAAGGCATACCACCCCGGAACCGATCACCTTGCACCGTGTTTTGGCCGACATGGCCGGCGCCGGCATCACCCACGGCGCGATGGAGGCGTCAAGCCACGGGCTTGCGCAACGTCGTTTGGATGGGGTCCGCCTAAAGGCGGCTGGGTTTACCAATTTCACCCAGGACCATCTGGATTACCACGAAACTTTTGCAGAGTATTTTGCGGCCAAGGCAGGGTTGCTTGCCCGTGTCTTGCCCGATGATGGCACCGCCGTGATCAATGTCGACGACCCCAAAGGGCGCGACATGGTTGAGGTGGCGCAACGCCGGGGGCAACCTGTGCTGCGGGTCGGGACGTCTGAGGACTGCGATTTGCGCCTTCAGGCCCGACGGTTTGACGGCACCGGGCAGGATTTGCGCTTTACCTGGCTTGGCCACATGCACACCGCGCGGCTGAACCTGATTGGCGGGTTTCAGGCTGAAAATGTGTTGCTCGCGGCGGGGCTGGTCATTGCCTGTGGGGCGGAGCCTGCGCATGTGTTTGAGACCTTTAAGGATCTGGTGACGGTGCGGGGCCGGATGGAACATGCCGCGACCCGTGACAATGGGGCTTCTGTTTTTGTGGATTACGCCCATACGCCAGACGCGCTGCGCACCGCTTTGCGCGCCATGCGTCCGCATGTTTTGGGCCGTTTGGTTGTGGTCTTTGGGGCGGGCGGGGATCGCGACACTTCGAAACGCATTCTGATGGGGCAAGCGGCGGCGCAAAACGCTGATGTGGTGTTTGTCACCGATGACAACCCACGCAGCGAAGAGCCTGCACTCATCCGATCCATGGTGATGGAAGGCTGTCCTGAAGCCACCAATGTCGGCGACCGGGCCGAGGCGATTTTGCGCGGCGTGGATGCGCTGGGGCCGGGGGACACGCTGTTGATCGCGGGCAAAGGGCATGAAACCGGCCAGACGGTGGGGGATGATATTTTGCCGTTTGACGATGTGGAACAAGCCTCGGTTGCAGTGGCGGCATTAGACGGGAAAATCGCATGACTTTGTGGACCGCAAAAGACGCCGGTGCGGCAACCGGGGGTAAGGTTCAGGGGGACGGCTGGACTGTGGATGGTGTGTCGATTGACACGCGAACGCTCGTCCCTGGAGATCTGTTTGTTGCGCTGAAAGCCGAGCGCGATGGCCACGAGTTTGTGGAGCAAGCGCTTGCAAGTGGGGCAGGGGCCGCCCTTGTCAGCCATATTCCAGAGGGCGTTTCCGAGGAAGCGCCTTTGTTGTTGGTCGACGATGTCTTACCCGCGTTGGAGGCTTTAGGCATAGCCGCGCGTGCACGCACCAAGGCGCGTGTGATTGCGGTCACGGGGTCGGTTGGCAAAACCTCAACCAAAGAAATGCTGCGCGCGGTGTTGACCCCGCAGGGTAAAACCCACGCAGCAGAAGCCAGTTACAACAATCATTGGGGGGTCCCGCTGACCTTGGCACGCATGCCAGCTGACGCGGATTTTGCGGTCATTGAAATTGGCATGAACCATCCGGGCGAGATTGCCCCCTTGGCGAAAATGGCGCGTCCACATGTGGCAATGGTCACAACCATCGCCGCCGCCCATCTGGAGGCTTTTGACGATATCGACGGCATTGCGCGTGAAAAAGGCGCGATTTTCCAAGGGTTGGAGCCGGGTGGAATTGCCGTTGTAAACGGTGATCTGGACACCACACCGATTTTGCTGAAGGCCGCTGGTGCCGCGCAGGTCGAGCACTTTGGCGCAGGTCCTGATCTGCCCAACCATCTGACCCATGTGGGTCTGACCGAAGAGGCGACGATTTGTAAGGGTGTGGTTGCGGGGGTCGAGCATCTATTTAAAATCTCAACTGCCGGGAGGCATTTTGCCAGCAACGCGTTGGGTGTTTTGGTGGCGGTCCACGCACTTGGGGCCGACGTGACCCTGGCGGCGCGTGACATGCCACTATGGCTCCCCCCTGCGGGGCGCGGCACCCGTGAAGAGGTGATTTTGGATGCGGCAGAGGGCATTGGCCTGACGCTGATTGATGATGCGTTTAACGCCAACCCAACCTCGATGGCCGCCGCGCTGGAGGTGTTGTCGGTGATGGTGCCAAAAGATGGGCTTGGGCGCATTCACAAAGGGCGGCGTATCGCCATCCTGGGCGATATGCTTGAACTCGGCCCGGACGAGGCCGCGCTTCACATTGCGATTGCGGATCTGCCCCATCTTGCCTGTCTTGACCGGGTGCATTGCGTGGGGCCGCGGATGAAAGCACTTTGGCAGACCTTGTCCGGCGATCAGCAGGGCAAATGGGTCGAAACCGCCCCGGAGCTTGCCGCATGCGTTGCGTCCCTTGTGGATGCAGGTGATATTATTCTGGTAAAGGGATCCAAAGGATCGAAGGTCAGCCTAGCGGTTGACGCGATCCGTAAATTGGGTCATCCGCACCGCTAACCCTAGTAAGGCCCCAGTAAAGGACGTTCCAGATGTTGTATTGGCTTACCGAGTTTTCGGATGGCGGAGACGTGTTCAACCTGTTTCGCTATATCACGTTTCGGGCGGGCGGGGCGTTTTTTACGGCCCTGATTTTTGGGTTTATCTTTGGCAAACCGCTGATCAACATCTTGCGAAAACGGCAAGGCAAGGGCCAACCGATCCGTGATGATGGCCCAGAGAGCCACAAGGAAAAACAAGGCACGCCAACAATGGGTGGGTTGTTGATCCTGTCGGCGCTTTTGGTGGCGACCTTGATGTGGGCGCGGCTCGACAATCCATATGTCTGGATCACATTGTTTGTCACCTATGGCTTTGGTTTGATTGGATTTGCGGATGATTACGCCAAAGTGTCCAAGAACAACACAGCCGGCGTGTCTGGGCGTATTCGCATGGCGCTTGGGCTGGTCATTTCGGCCATCGCGGGCGTCTGGGCCTCGGCCTATCACCCGGTGGATTTGCAATACCAACTGGCCTTCCCGGTGCTGAAAGACAGCCTATTGTATATGAGCTATCTGTTCATCCCCTTTGTGATGATTGTCATTGTCGGGGCCGCCAATGCGGTGAACCTGACCGACGGTCTGGACGGTCTGGCGATCATGCCTGTGATGATTGCGGCGGGCACCCTTGGGGTGATTGCCTATGCGGTTGGCCGGGTCGATTTCACCGAGTATCTGGATGTGCATTACGTGCCGGGCACGGGTGAGCTCTTTATCTTTACCTCCGCCCTCATTGGCGGTGGGCTGGGGTTTCTATGGTACAATGCGCCGCCCGCCGCGGTCTTTATGGGCGACACCGGATCGCTTGCCTTGGGCGGGGCCTTGGGCGCGATTGCTGTGGCCACCAAGCACGAGATCGTTTTGGCGATCGTCGGCGGGCTTTTTGTGGTCGAGGCGCTTTCGGTGATCATTCAGGTGCTTTACTACAAACGCACTGGAAAACGTGTGTTCCTGATGGCGCCGATCCATCACCATTTTGAACACCTCGGTTGGAAAGAACCACAGATCGTCATCCGCTTCTGGATCATCTCGTTGATCCTTGCTTTGGTGGGGCTGGCAACGCTGAAAGTGCGCTGATTTCGCGCCCATCCAGATAAATAGCCCCGCCGTCCAAATCGGACTGGCGGGGGTTTTGTTTTCACGGGTTTTCATTTAGCGATTGGCGAAAGCGTTTTCACGAAAGGTCCATCATGATCCCGGTCAGAGGTTATCAAGGTCAAAAAGTGGCTGTACTCGGTCTTGGTCGATCCGGCCTTGCGACCGCACATGCATTGGAAGAGGGCGGCGCCATTGCGCTGTGTTGGGACGATGGGCAGGAGGCCCGCGACCGTGCCGAAGGCCAAGCGCTTGAGCTCTTTGACCTCACCAAAGCCAACGCGTGGGAGGATGTCTCGGCCCTGATCGTCAGCCCCGGCATTCCGCATCTTTACCCGGAGCCGAACCCGATTATCGCCTGCGCGATGCAGGCGGGCGTGCAGGTAGACAATGATATTGGTCTCTTTTTTCGCAGCTTTGCCACCGAGGATTGGGACGGTTTTGCGACCATGCCCAAAGTGGTGGCGATCACCGGATCCAACGGGAAATCAACAACGTCTGCGCTGATCCATCATATTCTCGAAGCCTCTGGCCGCCCCGCGCAGCTTGCGGGAAATATCGGCCGTGGTGTGCTTGATATAGACCCGGCCCATGACGGCGAAGTGGTGGTGCTGGAGCTGTCAAGCTATCAGACCGAACTGGCCCGCGCGCTGACCCCGGATGTGGGGATTTTTACCAATCTGTCGCCCGATCATCTTGACCGGCACGGCGGTATGGGCGGGTATTTTGCGGCCAAACGTCGACTGTTTGCCGAAGGTGGGCCAGACCGTGCGGTGATTGGTGTGGATGAAAAAGAAGGTGTGTATCTGGCCGGCCAACTCTCTGAGGGGCTTGCCGATGACCGGGTGATCCGTGTCTCGGTGGATCGCAAACTCACCGGCCCCGGCTGGCAGGTTTTTGCGCGCAAAGGGCACTTGTCCGAATATCGCAAAGGGCGTCAGGTGGCGTCCATTGACCTGCGTGGCATTCGCGGTCTGCCGGGCAGTCACAACCACCAAAATGCCTGTTGTGCCTATGCGGCATGTCGCACGCTGAATTTGGCCCCGCGCCAGATTGAAGCGGCGTTCAAAAGCTTCAAAGGCCTGCCGCACCGTTCGCAATTCATCGGCGAAAAAGACGGTGTGTCATTTGTGAACGACAGCAAAGCCACCAATGTCGATAGCGCGCGGGCCGCTTTGGGCGCGTTTAAGAACATCCGTTGGATTGCCGGGGGGCTGGGCAAAGAAGGTGGTATTGAGAGCCTGAAAGGTGATCTGACAGGGGTCAGCAAAGCCTATCTGATTGGCCACTCTGCGCGAGAATTTGCGTTGCAACTCGGGGCCTTGCCCTATGAGATTTGCGAAACGATGGAGCGGGCGGTGCATCTGGCCGCACAAGAGGCCAAGGCGGGCGATACGGTCCTGCTTGCCCCGGCGGCAGCTTCCTTTGATCAATATCCTGACTTTGAAAAACGCGGCGAGGATTTTGTGCGGCTCGTGCAGAGCTGCATAGGTTAACTTTGTATTCCGCGGTATGCAAGAACCGCAAAAAGTGACGTGTTTATAAAGGCTTGCAATGTGCGCGCGCTCTGCTACGTGTTGGGCGGAGGAGAAGTGCTGAATGTTTTCATTGGAAGATCACCCCAATCGGTATGCCTTGGCCAACGAGCTGCATGCCCGTCCGTCCCCTGCGTTGCAAACTCCGGGGGTGGCGGTTTACCTTGCGGTAAAGCGTCCGGAAAATGCGGTGAGCCGCGACCGGGATCAGGACCGGGAACATTTGATCCAGCTGTTGGATCGGTTTGGCGCGCCCCATCCCAGCCCTGGCGCCAATCATTATTTCGGCGAGATTGGCCGCTATCATCTGAAATGGGAACAGCACACGGAATTTGTGACCTATACCGTGTTTGGCGAAACGTTGACCGCGCGTGCATTTGACCCGTCTGCCTTTGATGTCTTCCCCGCGGAATGGCTGGAGGAGGCGCCCGGAAAGCGGATCACCTCGGCCCATATCCGCATCGAAGACATGCCGGAAGATGAGGCCCAGATGTCATCGGCCATTTCCAAATGGTTTGTCCCTGAAAGCGTGACGGCCACTTGGGTTCTGGACCGGGCCGCAATGGTCGCGGGGGATTTTCGTATTGATACCGCCGGGCATATGCGGTTTGTCGCCTTTATCGCAGCGAACACCGGCAAGCGCCGGGTCGGGCGAATTGTCCAGCGGATTTGCGAGATCGAGACCTATAAGACCGTTTCAATGCTGGGCCTGCCGGTTGCGCGCGATTTGCACCGCCGTTTGGGGCAGGTCGACAATGAGCTGGCGGATCTGGTCGGTGCCATGACCAAATCCACCGAAGCGCCCACGACCACGCTGGACGAGCTTCTGGCCATTTCAGCGGAATTGGAAGAGATGATGGCCTCGACCTCGTTCCGGTTGGGGGCCACCAAAGCCTATGAAGCCATTGTGCATCAACGCATCAATGCGCTGCGCGAAGAGCGGTTTTTGGGGCGCCAAACGCTGGCTGAATTTATGATGCGTCGCTATGATCCGGCGATGCGCACCATCATGAGCGCGGAAACGCAGCTTGCCTCGATGGCGAGCCGTGCGATGCGGGCAGGGGATCTGCTGCGAACGCGTGTGGATGTGGAACGCTCTGCCCAGAACCAGGCGTTGCTCGAAAGCATGAATAAACGGGCCCATCTTCAGCTGCGGCTGCAAGAAACGGTCGAGGGGTTGTCCGTGGTGGCGATCAGCTATTACGCGGTCTCTCTGGCCAGCTATTTCACCTATCCGCTGACGGGGATGCTGGGTATTTCCAAGGGGATGCTGACCGCCGGGCTTACGCTGCCGGTGGTGTTGCTGGTGTGGTTGATGGTGCGACGGATCCGCCATTCGATTGAGGATTAAGGCGGCGGGCCAGCAGGCGGTCTGTTGCGAGCGCCCCCAGGACAATCGATCCCAGCGCCGCTACTGCGGCAAGGGACAGGGTGGACAGGCCGGACATCCCAGCCCCCACCGTACAGCCGCCAGCAAAGACACCGCCCACACCCATCAAGGCACCGCCGATCAGGTATTGCCCCATTTGGCTTGCGGTTTCAAATCCTTGCCATGCAAATTGGCGGGTCAGAAGTGCGGTCAACAGCGCGCCTGTCAGCACGCCGCCAATCAGGCCAGTGCCGAAATTGCCTGACACAGCCGAGGCCGCAACCGTCCAGAACAAGCTGTCGGCCCAAGGGGCGGTGAACGCGAGGCTTTCAAAGGTGATCGGGTCAAATTCATCTTGCAAGACCAAGCCTGTGCCAACCCAAGCCAAGGGCACCAAGGCCCCGATAAGGGCGCCTAGCGTCAGCTGACCAAGCGACGGGCGATGGCGTGCGAGCATTACGGCG
>DDMF01000029.1 GCA_002340515.1 Rhodobacteraceae bacterium UBA2553
CCTGAAGGTTATTTCCACGGGATCAAAACCGACTTAATTGACAGCGGCACCCGCCCGATCAAAACCCAGTCCGATGAAACAATCTTTATGGTGTGCACCGCTGATGGTGCGTTAGACGCCAAAGTTCCGGTTGGTGAAACTGTGATGATTTTTGGTGAAAACGACACCGATATGATTGCGGCCATTGGTTCGGATGGGGATGCAGCTACGCATCTAAACGGCATCTTTGATCAGGTGAATTGCCGCGTGATGTTCCACCGGATCGCAGAGGGTGCAGACGCCGCAGAAACTCTTGCCAATGTGATTGGCGGCATTGATGCTGACACCGAAAAGCGCACGGGGTTGCAGGCTGCGTTTGACGCAAAGCAAAAGTACAAACTGGCCCCATCCGTGATTGTCGCCCCCGGCTATAGCCAGGAACTTGGTGTTGCAACCGAGATGGACAGCATCGCCAAGAAGCTTGAGGCCACATTTGTCGTGGACAGCCCAAACGGCACGATTGCGGAGACGCTGGCGTATCGCGGCAACTTTGATGCCAAACATGGGTATATGGTTCATCCCGATGCCACGGCGTTGGAAAATGGCGTTGACGTGGCTGCGCCGGCCTCACCTCGTGTGGCTGGTATTATTGCGGCAACCCCTTGGTGGGAAAGCATTTCCAACCGTGTAATGTATGGCATCACAGGCACGAGCCGCGACATTGACTATCTTGGCGACGGTACATCACGCGCCGAGCTATTGAACCAAAATGGCATCGGTACAATCGTGCGCCACCCCAAAGGCGGTTGGAAACTGTTGGGCGGTCGCTCGATGAGCGCTGACCCTAAGTATGCCTTCTTCAAACGTGCGCGTGTTCTCAATGTCATTGGCCGCACGCTCAAAGATCAAATGCAATGGGCGGTAGATAAGAACATTACCCGCCGTTTTTTTGAGGCCGTATCTGAGGGCGTGAACAAGTGGATGCGCCATGAGACGGAACTAGAACACCTTGCTGGTGGCCGGTGCTGGGTCGAAGCGGAGTTGAATACGCCCGAACAGCAAGAGGCGGGTTCGTCCTATTTTGACGTTGATTTCACCGAGTATGGCGAGGCTGAGCAAGTCACGTTCCGTCTGCATTTCAATAATGGCTACCTTGCGGATGTGACCCCAGTTTAACGGCGCACATTCCCCCGACCAACACCATAAGGAGTAGATCATATGATCCCCGAAATCTTTGTCGATGTTGACCTTTATTCAGAGGAAGACAGCTATATCGGCACCTGCGAAACCCTGACGCCACCCAAGTTTATCCCAAAGGTTCATGAACTTATGGGGTCGGGCATGCTGTGGCAAGCCAAGCTGGCCAACTTTCGGTTTGAAGAACCAGAGCTTGAGTTTGAAATGAACAATAAACCGGTTCAGTTCCTCCGATATACCGACATTCGCCCCGGCCAATCGCGGTTGTTTACCGCGAAATGCGCCACCGCTGACAGCGATGGTACGCTTCATTCATGGGTGCATGAATATGAGGTGCGCTTTGGCGGTGCAGACTATGGGGGTCTTAAGTCCGGTGATCCCAGTAAAACCAAATCCAAGTCTGATGTGATCTGGTGCAAAATCACCCGCGACGGTGTTGTTGAAGCGGATGTGCGCCGTGGTCCGCCACCAAAATGCATCATCGGAAAAGTGGATATGCTGGCCGAATTGAACAAAATCATGGGGCGTTAAGCTCCCTGACCACCCCTTTCCCTATCTGAAAACTGGACAAGAAAATGAGCGCCGAACTAGAACGAAATAAGACTTTCGATCTTGCTTTTCCCTTTGACTACAAAGGCGAGACAATCACTGAAATCACCCTGCGTCGCCCGAAGATGTCGGATGTGAAAAAAATGACTGCATCCAAGCAAGAGACTTTAAGTGCGACTATGGAGATGGTGGCCGACTTGGCAGGAAAACCAATCGCGCTTTTCGATGAGTTGGACGCCACCGATTACAAACCTATGCAGGATTGGACCAGCAAAATCTTGGGAAAGCCCTAGCTCAAGTTGGTGACCCAAGCGGGCGGGATCACCGCGCTGCCCGCTTGTTCATGTCAAAGGTTTACCACTGGCAACCATCCGAGATGGACAACATGGACGCCTTTGATTTCGTAGAAGATTTCCAACTTGCACAGGACTTGATGAAGAAATGAATGGTATCGACCTTTCTGTCTTTGTGAACATGGTTGGTGATCTTGCCAAGCCTTTGAAGGATGCCGAGGACACTGTCGCGGCATCCTCAAAGCGCATGAAAAAGTACCTAAAGGTTTCTTTGGGACTGGCAGGTGCTGGGGCCATGGCGGGCGGCATTAAGATGGTCACCGATGGGATCGTGGGCAACTTTACCCAAAGCTATAAGGAGGTACAAAAGGCCAGCGGTGATCTGCGCTCTTTGGGTATGACTGATATGCAGGCGGTGATTGCCGAAGGGCAAGCCTTGCAAGATCAATATGTTGGCCTGACCACCGAAGCCTTTGTGCGCGCGGCCTATGACATTAAGTCAGGCGTTAGCAGTCTAACCGACGAAGGCGTTGCGGCGATGACAGCCAGTGCTGTGACCGTGGCAAAAGCCACAAAGGGCATCCCCGAAAACATGACCTCGCTTTTTGCAACGTCATACGGGATTTTCAAAAAGCAGTTTAGCGAAATGTCAGACGCCGATTGGGGCGATATGTTTGGCGCGGCGCTTTCTAAATCGGTGCAGCAATTCAAGACCGATGGTGCAAGCATGCAGCAGGCGATTGAAAGCGCTGGCGCTGGTGCCACCAACCTTGGCATGGGCATGACTGAGCAAATGACCCTTTTGGGCATGATGCAGCAACANNATGCAGGCGGGCGAAGCGGGTACGGCGCTGAAAGCCTTCACCACCAACGCGGCCAAAGCGCATGAGGCGTTTGCCAAGATGAAGGTCACCAGCGAACATCCGGTGCGGGTTCAAGTGCTTGATGAGAACGGCCAGATGCGCGCGATGCCGCAAATCTTGGGCGACCTTAAAGCCCGGTACGGCGAAACCTTAGACGCATTTGAAGCCGCTGAGATCGGCAAAGCTTTTGGCACCGAAGAGGCCATGAAACTGATCAATGCGCTTTATGGCCAAGAAGAGGCCGTGCGCGCCAATGCCGCCGCCTTAGATGATGCCGCAGGAAAAGGCGCGGAATTTACCCAACAAATGGCCGCAAATGTTGACGCTTATGACGGGGCGAAGTGGGATCTGCTTGGCCAAAAAATGGAAACCATCAAGCAAAAGATTGGCGCAGGGCTTTTGCCTGCCATGGACCGTTTGGCCCCTAAGATCGAATGGATTGTGGGCGGGATTGGCGATTTTATATCAGACAACCCCGACTTGGTTGCGGGATTGGGTGCGGCCATTGTTGGGCTGGGCGGGATCGCAACCGTGGCCGCGCCGGTTCTTTTGGGCCTGTCCACACTGACTGCCACGTTCGGCGTGTTGCGGCATGGTGCGGTATTCGCAGGCATCGGCTTGCGCATGGTAAAGGTGGGCGTCATGGGCATTGGACGTGCGCTGATGATGAACCCTATCGGCTTGGC
>DDMF01000143.1 GCA_002340515.1 Rhodobacteraceae bacterium UBA2553
TTCCAGTTCACATTGTATCGCTTGTTCGCGGCCTTTCGCTTCGCTCAAACGCAAAAAGCGATAACAGATGCGTCAATGAAAACTGAAAACACTTTAGTTGCTGGGTGCAGGGGCCATCGCGCCGCTGCCCATGTTGCTGTGGTCCATCTTCATGGTGCCTTCCATCGCACCATTCATCGCACCGGCCATTGGCTTGCGCTGAAGGTCCACGGGCACTTCGATGGTGACCTCACCGGCTTTTTCAAAGACCAGCGTGACGGTGACCATTTTGCCATCTTCCATCGTGTCATTCAGACCCATGAACATCACGTGATCGCCGCCCCGCGCCAGCGCATGCATACCGCCCGCCGGGATGGTGAAACCTTCGGGGACATGCAGCATCTTGGCCACGCCCTGATCGTCGATCTTATGGGTGTGCAGTTCGACCTTTTTGGCGATATCCGAGCGTGCGTCGATCAGCTGATCGTCTTCGTCGCCGTGGTTTTCGATCTGCATGAACGCGGCCCCCGCAGTGGCCATCATACCAGAGGCGCGCGCATAGGCATCCTTCACCATGATCTTGCTGTCGGCAAAAGCCGGAAGGGTGAAAAGGGCGGCGGCACCTGCGGCCAGAAGGGTTTTCACCGGGCTCATAGTTTGGGTCATAGTAGCTCCTATCATATTGATCTAATTGATAAACGCGCAGGTTATTTCGAGATTTTGGGTAACGCGCGTGTGAAGGGAACGCCGCATATCAGCGGTCGTTTTGCGCTCTGCTCAGATTAAATTCGGGCGCATTTCAGCCCCATGAACAGACAACAAAACGCTTCTGACGAAGGCGTTTAGATCAGTGAGGGAGGGCCGCGGGCAGAGGGTGACAGCGCGGGGTGCTGGGTGACAGAGGCATGATCTGGCGTGGTGAGAACCGCAATCAGCTTTGCCTCTGGCCTGTCCAAGCTGGGCAGCGCAAAAGCGGTGGTAAAGATCTGGCCGCCATCAGGGCAGACATGCTGAACCTCAACCGGTTCCCCATCGGGGCCAAGGGTGATGGTTGTCATGCCGATCCCGGTACAGATCACCATCTCGAGCCCGAAACCGGCCCCTGGGTTGTCGCCACGGGCTTGCGCCAGCGAAAAGCCGGTCACAGTCAGCACGAGCGCCAAGAGATATGAAATCAAACCACGGATCATGCACAAGAGCTATGCCTCTTTTTTCAGCCATGCAAGAGACAAAAAAGCACAGGTAAAAACGCTGGCATAAAACGGCATATCGCCGATTTGCCCTTTTGAGCAACGCCCAAACGGGAAAAGCCGCCCAAGGTTTCCCAAGGGCGGCGCATCCGACCGGTGTGAACCGGGATCTAAAGCTTAAGCAGCAGCCTGAGCTTTAGCGATGTCTTTTTTGATTTTCAAAGCAGAAGCAGACAGCTCGGTGTCTTTTGCTTTCGCCATGAATGCGTCCAAACCACCACGGTGATCAACGGTGCGCAGAGCAGCAGCTGAGATGCGGAATTTAAATCCACGGCCCAGTGTTTCCGACTGCAGCGTCACATCGTTCAGGTTCGGCAGAAACCGACGACGGGTTCTGTTTTTGGCGTGGCTGACATTGTTGCCAGTCATTGGGCCTTTTCCGGTCAGTTCGCAAACTCGCGACATGGTCTCTTCCTTGCTTATCGGGCCAGATTGGTGGGATTTTCGGCGCAGGGGCATATGGGGATCGGCCCCTGCCCTTACACCGTCCTGATGGGATACCCACGTTTGGCCGGTCAATAGTAATAGGCGCCGCCAACGGCCGCACCTCGAATTCCGTTCGCGCTCATTACCGGGGATCAGGGTCCGCGTCAAGTGAGTCGCAAGGGGGTTTTCGAGTTGAGGACATACCGCGCCAACTTATGGGTGGTTTATGGGATTCGGTGCGGTGGGACAAGGGTGGATCGCGGTGAATTCAGGGGAAATCACCTGTTTCGTCAGATGGGGCAACCGCTTCTATTTGGGCTTCTAAATAGACGACATCAATGACTGGCAAATGGGCGGCCCTGCCGGCAAACACGCCTTGGCCCGTTTTGCGAAATCCCCATTTCTCATAAAAGGGCACGGCGTTCGGGGTGGCTTCGATAAAGACCCTCCCGCCCCCATTGGGGCAGGCATCAGCCAAGGCCCGTATAAACAGGGCGCGCCCCAGCCCATGGGCCGCGTGGTCTGCATCGACAAACAGGCGCTTTACCTCGCCGGGAACGCCTTGTGAAAAGCCAACAGGGCGGCCATAGAGTTCGGCGATCCAGATCGTCTGCCCAGCGCAGTCTGAAACATAGTTTTCAGGCGTGCGCCCAGCCATCCAACTGTCCACCACCTCTTGCGAATAGGGGTGAGGGGCGAGATGACGGACCGAGGCTGACACGATATCAAAGACACCCTGTGCATCGTCGCCCGATGAACGGCGGTAAACATAATCATCCTTTGGCATGGCGATCTTTCCCCTCACTCTTCGGCCAAGAAGCCACCAGACTGACGATCCCACAGCCCGGCATAGGTGCCTTTGGCCCCCAACAGTTCATCATGGGTGCCGTCTTCGATCACGCGGCCTTCATCCAGCACAATGATCCGGTCCATTTGCGCGATGGTTGACAGGCGGTGGGCGATGGCGATCACGGTTTTGCCCTCCATCATGCCATAAAGGGTCTTTTGGATCGCGGCTTCCACTTCGCTGTCCAGCGCGGATGTGGCCTCGTCCAGCACCAGAATTGGTGCATCCTTTAGCATGACGCGCGCGATGGCGACCCGTTGGCGTTGACCACCGGACAGTTTCACGCCGCGCTCGCCCACTTGCGCGTTATAGCCTTTGCGCCCCTGAGGGTCCTCAAGTGTGGCGATGAACTCCTGCGCTTCGGCCCGCGTGGCGGCGGCGATCATCTGCGCCTCAGACGCATCAGGCCGCCCATAAAGGATGTTGGCGCGCACCGAGCGGTGCAGCAGACTGCTGTCTTGCGTGACCATACCGATTTGCCCGCGCAGACTGTCTTGGGTCACCTTGGACACGTCCTGCCCGTCGATCTCAATCCGCCCGCCTTCCGGGTCACGAAACCGCATGAGCAGGTTCACAAGACTGGATTTACCAGCCCCGGACCGCCCGACAAGGCCCACCTTTTCGCCGGGCTTCACGGTGATGGTCACATTGTCCAAGCCGCCCTTGCCCTTGCCATAGTGATGCGTCAGCGCGTCAAAGCGGATTTCACCTTTGTTGATCAAAAGAGCGGGGGCATTTGGCACATCGGTCAGCTCGTGCGGCACCGCGATCGAGCGCAGCCCTTCGCGGATCACACCGAAATGTTCAAACAGACGAATGGTCACCCACATGATCCAACCGGACATGCCGTTCAGGCGCACGGTCAGGGCAGAGGCCGCGGCGACCTCACCCACCGAAATCACCCCTTGGGTCCACAGCCACAGGGCCGGGCCAAGCACGCCGGTGATCAACAGACCGTTGAGGATGTTCAGACCAAAAGACAGCTCGGTCATCAGCCGCAAAAACCGCATGAACCGCAGGCGCAACCGGCGCATGGCAAACAGAACGTAACGCTCTTCGCCCTGCCCTTGCGCAAAGAGTTTCACGCTTTCGATATTGGCATAAGCGTCCACCACACGACCATTCACCAAGGAGCGTGCATCGGACCATTTCTCAGACGCAATCGCCACCCGGGCCGAAATATGCCGCACGTAGGCGACGTAAAGCACCAGCCAAATGCCAAGCGGCAACGACAGGCGCCAATCGACCGCACCAAGGATCAGCATCGCCGACAGCACATAGGTGGTGGCGTAGAAAATCGCCTCAAAGAACATATAGGTGCTGTCTTCAACCGCGCCGCCCAGCTGCATCACCCGGTTCGACAAACGGCCCGCAAAATCGTTTTGGAAAAACGACAGCGACTGGCCCAACAGATGTTTATGTGCGCGCCAACGGACCTGTTCCTGCATATTGCCCGCAAGGGTTTGTTCCAGGAAGAACTTGTTGGCGACAATCGCAATGGGGCGCAGGATCAGGATGAAAAGTGCGGCCAGAAGCAACTCAATCCCATGCGTGGCCCAGAAGCTTTCGGGCGCAGAACTGCTCATCAAATCCACCACACGCCCGGTGTAGAAAATCAGCCCCGTCTCAATCAACGCAACCATCACACCGGTCACGGCCAACCAGACCATCCACTTTTTAAAGGGACCGTAGTGGGTTTTCATATAGGCCCAAAGCGTGTTTGGCGGGGTCGCGCCGTCATAGGGGGCAAAGGGATTTACGAGGTTCTCGAAATAACGATACATAGGAACTCCAAGCAGGCCAAAAAGGCCAAAGAATAGAACGCAAAGAGGGATTGGGCGCGGAAGGATGGGATGAAACGGGATGGGCGGATGACAGACACCAACCCACAAGCAGGACCAGCGACTTAATGTCGGTATAGGGTCCTGACTGGCTTCATCGGCACATCTCCTTCGTGGCTGAGACAATGCGTAGCGCAGATGTTAGCGTATATCAAGGGTTGAGTGTCCGCGGCGCCAAGCCCGCCGCCGCGCGATCAAACGCAAGGTTGGATTTGGATATTTATAGAAAGAGGAAGACAGGCGGCCCTTTTCCTCTTTCCCAAAATATCCTCGCCGAAGGCACAAAATTTTTTTAAACTTTGATCTTAGGATTTAGCGTCGCGAATAAACACGATCATCTCTTCCGCCGCTTTGGTGGGGCCGACTTCACCGCGCGCCACTTGGCTTCCCAGCACCTGCAAGTGTTCGCGAATGTCCCCGCGATCAAGGGCGGCCAACAATCCGATGCGCACGTCTTCTTCAAACCAGTGGCGGGCTTGTTCCGCGCGGCGTTTGGTCCAATGTCCTTCGGTGCGGCGCCAACTGACCAGTTCGTCCATCGTCTCCCACGCCTCTGGCAGGCCTTTTTGGGTCATGGCAGAGACCATCATCGCCTTGGGGAACCCTTCGGGATCATAGACGCGTTTTCGTAGCAACCGCAGCGCGCCGGCGTAATCGGCACAGGTGCGCATGGCGGTGGTCTCAAGCGGGCCGTCGGCCTTGTTCACCAAAATCAGGTCGGCGATTTCCATGATGCCGCGTTTCACGCCTTGCAGCTCGTCGCCACCAGCCGGGGCGAGCAGCAGAAGGAACAGATCGGACATTTCCGCGACCATGGTTTCTGACTGTCCCACGCCCACGGTCTCAATCAGCACAATGTCAAATCCGGCGGCCTCACACAGCGCCACCGCCTCGCGCGTGCGGCGTGCCACACCACCCAATTGCGATTGGGATGGCGACGGGCGGATAAACGCGTTCTTCTCGCGGCTCAGGCTTTCCATCCGGGTTTTATCGCCCAGAATGGACCCGCCCGACCGGGTGGAGCTTGGATCCACGGCCAGCACCGCAACCTTCAAATCCTTAGCGATCAGGAACATGCCGAAGGCTTCGATAAAGGTGGATTTGCCCACGCCCGGTGTGCCGGACAGGCCGATGCGCAGGGCTTGTCGGTTCAGGGGGGCAAGGGTTTCAAGCAGTTCGCAAGCTAAGGCGCGGTGGTCATCCCGCGCGCTTTCCACCAAAGTAATGGCGCGCGCAAGGGCCCGACGTTCGCCTGTGGCCACACGTTTTGCCAGATCCTGAATGTCCATGGATGCCCCCTGTTTGCCGTCAATTTACCCCATCCAGCGCTACCCGTTTTTTATTTACCCATGCAAGGTGAAATCAGGAGGCAGCCCACATTTGCCGCATGTTCAGGGGGCGGAGCTTGGCCGGAGATCGGAAGCTACCCCGCCCGCAAATCGCCGAGGCGATGTTTGCCTTTGACACCCCCCAAAAGTGCTGCGTTTTGGGACACACCGCATCTGGTGGTGTTTGAGGGGGTGGACGTGGAGGTCATCGTGACCGTGGTCGAAAGGAACGCAAGTGGGCAGCCGGTGAGCGTGGGGGTTATCCCATAGCTACAATACCAAATCAAACACGCTAACTATTGCCCACAAATATCTACATTTTGTTTTTTTATCCGATTGCGCTTACGACTGAACGCGGTGACCAATTGCGCGCTTCGACAATGGCAGGGAGGGCATCTGCTCCTGTATTCAATTCGTCGTGAAGATCGTGCTTCTGTAGCAGTTTGAAAGATTGTGGATTGAGCGGGTCGTTGTGCAGCGTTGCAACTGCAGCTCTTTTAGCAGCTGGCAAGTCCCCAGAATACTCAAGTAAGATACTGTTAAGTCTATGAGCTCCACCATTTCGATACAATGCACCGATGCTCCTATTCGCGGCAGCGAGAGCTGAGGGTATTTCCCACCGCCACAAGAGTGCTTGTGCTTCGGAAAGATATTGCTGGGCTGACTTATTATCTGGCTTTGACACGGCTGGTCGCTTCCGGATGTTCACTGCTCGACGCTTTATTCGAGTCGATAAAATATAAATGCCCTCTTTTAAGTATCTATTTGTTTCTCTAAGGTCTCCACGTTTAAGCGCATCAAAGAACGCAACAGAAGTTACAGAATTCAAGATTTTCATTGTATGACCTTTAAGAAACACATCCACAAGTTTACATGGTGTTTATGCCGCTTTTGGGACTATTAGCAACCTTGTTGGAATGAATGCGTAGTAAACTGGACCTGTCGCGGTTTGATGCCGCTCCTTTGATAGCATTTACTGCAACAAAGGAGATTAACTGTTTGCGTTGCAATGATG
>DDMF01000023.1 GCA_002340515.1 Rhodobacteraceae bacterium UBA2553
CATCGAAAAACCTTAAACTAAGCGGCCATCGGTCGTGGCAGGGTCAAGGTCCGGTTTGGTCTGTCCTTACTTCTAAATGGGCGCGGGCCAGTCCCCTTTTTGTAACGTCGAGCGCGTGAACGGTGCTCATAGAAAGATGTGACGCCAACACATCGTAGGCTGCTTTAAAGTCGCTCGTGCGTAGGAGTTCGACCAACTGTGCGTGTTCGGCAAAGGTGCGTTCTCGGTGCTCAGCACTGTCAATTTCTATCGCTCGAAAGAACCGAATGCGGGCGTTTACATTTCGCAATGTCTTCAGAAGCACAGCGTTGCCAGCCATTCCTGCGAGCGCTTCGTGAAAGTGTTCGTCCGCCTGAGCCAAATCGGCTGCCGACATGCTGTCGCGCCGCGTGGCGATAGCATTCCAATTGGCGCACAGCGCGTCTATATCCTCGTAACTTGCAACGTGTTCGATCCGGCTAAAGGCCCCCAGCTCAAGCGTCGCGCGCAGTTCGTAGAGGTCGAAAACCTCTTGTGCATCTATGTCTCTGCAGAAAAAACCTTTGTTAGGTTCAAAGGTCATCAGCTCATCAACGACCAGACGATTTAGCGCCTCTCGAATGGGCGTTCTGCTGACGGAAAGCTGCGCGGCAAGCTCGACTTCTTTCACTTTTTGGCCGGGCCGGAACTCATAGTTGACAGCACGTTCCTTCAAGGCCTCATAGATACGTTCGACGCTATCAGCCGGGCGCAATGGCGCTGGGTTTTCGGTTGTGTTCGAGGTGGATTTCATATGCGCTAGGTTACCTGTCATTTCTAACATCAAAAAGTGTGCACACTTCGGTCGACAAAGTGAGTACCTATCAGTATGTACAACAGAACGATCAAAAACGGGACCTCAAATCAGCTGACATCCTTGCCACGTCTCTTTCTGGAGTGAACAGAACATGACAAAACTACGCGCTTATCAGGTCGATTCATTTACCAACCAACCCTATTCGGGAAATCCGGCAGGTGTTGTTGCAAATGCAGAAGGTCTGAGCGCCATCCAAATGCAGCGCATTGCGCGTGAGCTGAACAACTCGGAAACCGCATTCATTTTGCCCGCTGACGGAGCAGACCATGATATGATCGTGCGATTTTTCACGCCGACAGCCGAGGTGCCGTCCTGTGGGCATGCGACGATTGCTGCAAACTTTGTGCGGGCATTCGAACGTGGTGGTGCCAACCAAACCTTGGTGCAGAAAACAGGTGCGGGCCTGATGCCCATTGCGGTTGAGGCCACAGAACATGGCCCGCGGATTAGCATGACCCAAGCCAAGCCGACGCTAGACGCGCCGCTGGCGGTGGACATCTGCGAACGGATATGGGCCGCGCTTGGCCAATCGAACGGCGCAAGGCGTGATTTGCCAGCGCAGGTGGTATCCACCGGGCATTCCAAAGTGATGCTGCCCTATCAGACGCGTGAATTGGTCGATGCGCTGGTACCGGACATGCCCGCACTCGCAGCCCTATCGGCCGAGATTGGCTGCAACGGATTTTTCCCGTTTGCCATCGGTAAACAGGGCGATCGCAATCTTGTTTACGGTCGCATGTTCGGGCCAGCTATTGGCATCGCCGAAGACCCTGTTACGGGAAATGCAAACGGACCTGTGGGGGCCTATTTGGCGCATCACGGTTTTGCCCCGTCAGGCGACGCTCCTTTTTGTTTTACAGGGCTTCAGGGCGTTGCCATGGGTCGTCCGGGGCACGTTGATGTCAAGGTTACGCGATCTGGCCAAACCCCGTTATCCGTCACAATTAGCGGCACAGCCGTTTTGGTTTTTTCAACGGAAATACCAGCGCCACAGCTTTAGAGCTTTCGCAGAAAAGGAACCACACAATGATTGACCTTTACTATTGGACCACACCCAACGGCCATAAATTGACGATGATGCTTGAGGAATGTGGGTTGGAGTATCGCATCATCCCGATCAACATCAGCGCGGGCGACCAGTTCGGCCCTGCGTTCTTGGAAATCTCACCCAACAACAAGATGCCTGCGATGGTGGATCATACCCCTGCCGACGGTGGCGCACCCGTGTCGATGTTTGAATCCGGTGCAATGCTGCAATATCTGGGCGAGAAGACGGGGAAATTTCTGCCGCAAGATCTGCGCGGTCGAACCGAAGTTGTGACATGGCTATACTGGCAAATGGGTGGACTTGGCCCGATGGCAGGGCAAAACCATCATTTCAACCACTATGCACCGGAAAAAATACCCTACGCCCAGCAGCGCTATATCAATGAGACCAACCGGCTTTACGGTGTTCTCAATCATCAACTAAAAGGTCGGGATTTTATTGCCGGGGACTATTCAATTGCCGACATGGCAAGTTTTCCGTGGATCCGGGGCCATGAGGGACAAGGGCAAGATCTGAACGACTTCCCGAATGTCAAAACATGGTTTCAGCGGGTGTCTGATCGCCCGGCTACCCAGCGTGCACTCGACCTTGCCAAAACGATCAATACCGCGCCAAGTGTTACTGAAAAGGGCAAGGATATCCTGTTTAACCAGACCGCCAAAGTACTGCGTCGATAAGGAGAGCATTTTTGCGTGACTAAAGGCCGGCAATGGCATCAATGGCGACGCTGCATCCTTTATGAAGATCAGCGACCGCCACCACGCCGCGGGCTGGTCGATGCGGCCCAAACCAACTGCGGTAAACGGCATCGACATCCTCCCAATCGGCAATGTCAGTCAGGAAAATCATAACTTTGATGATGGCGGTCCGGTCCTGATCGGCCCCCCGCAAAATCTCTTCGACATTCACAAGAGCTTGCCGGGCTTGATCGCCAGCGCTGCCAGGTGGTGCATTTTGCCGTTTTGGATCAAGCCCAAGTTGGGTTGAGACATAGATCGTGTCGCCATGCTGAATGGCCTGTTCATAGTGCCCGAAAGGTGTGGGCCCTGTTGTGCTTTGAATTGGGCGCATCCTCAGGCACACCCTTCAGCGCAGGGCGCATTGCCGCCTAGTCCATCGTAAAGCCCTGCCATGCGATCGAACCAGTCTCGTACAAGGGTTCCTTTATCGGGTAACAGCGAAAACGCCGAGATAACCTGTGGCCATTGCAGCGATCCGAACACGATGTAATCGGGATAAAGTGGGCTCGATCCGCCGGTAAAGGGTTGTTTGTCGAGCATGCGGGACAACGGTAACAACTGTTTGTGAAACTGCTGCAACATGGCCTCGCGCCCGCGTTGGTGGTCTTCCAGCGACCGACCGAGGTCCTGTTCGCGGCTCTGGCGGAAATAGTTTTGATCCTCTGGCTGCAGGGCGTCATGAATATCTTTGATCACCGCCGCAGCAATACCGCTGTGCAAAGTTGAGCTCCAAGCTTCGACAAACCGCGACAAAGCAATGCCGCCAGCACCGCCGAAAAGCGACGGACGATCCGGGTAGCGATGTTCAAGATAAAGCGCGATTTCGAAAGAGTCGCGAATGTTGTGTCCCCCGTCCTGAATAACGGGGAGCGTGGCGTGCCTTCCATCCAAGATTTTAGGAATGTCGGTAAACCGAACAGGAACGGTTTCAAAGTCCAGCCGCTTATGCGCCAACGACATTTTTGTGCGCCAGCAATAGGGGCTGAACCGCACATCACCTTGGCCGCAGAGGTCGAAAAGCTCAATTGTCATCGTTGATTCACCATTTTCTATACAACGTCATATCTGAAGAAAATGGAGCGCATGTCAATAGTGTATACACTTTTGAGTGCCGAAGAAAACTTAGCAGACATTCATGCACATTGCAGCATCTGGTACTATGGGCTCTCCTGACACCTTCGCCGCACCATCTACGAACGGTTGGTCCGAAAACGGGTGCCGTTCTCTGCGTAGAGCTTGAACTGGCAAGACGCGGGACGAAGTACCAATTCGCGGCGTTGGCAGAAGGTGCTGGTCAGAGGCCATTCCTTGGCATCTATGTACCACGAACAGCTTCGGTGTCGCAAACGGAAGGCCAAAGCGACAGCCGCATCGCTAGCAATGAGAAAGAAATGTCTTTCGGAGACCAAATGACTGTCATGAACCAACCGTCACTCGGCACTGACGGGCACCGGTTCGGTGTCCTGTTTGTCTTTACTGCTGGTGTGCTTTGGTCGACCGTCGGGCTTGGAATACGGCTGATCGAAGACGCGGTTGTGTGGCAGATATTACTTTACCGATCGGCCAGCCTGTCACTTCTGCTTTATGTGTTCATTCGCATGCGCTCTGGTGAAAGCCCCTTTGCCAGATCCGCCGCACCGGGTTCCCAGCAGTGATCGCAGGGCTGTCACTGGTGGCTGCTTATTCCGGAGGGATATATGCAATCCAGGCGACATCTGTAGCAAACGCCATGCTTCTGTTTGCAACAGCACCCTTTATGGCGGCAGTTCTGGGATGGGTTGTTCTGCGTGAACCTGTACGCCCTGCCACCTGGGTGGCCATAGCCGTTGCCATTGCCGGTATCGCGATCATGGTCGCAGATAAATCTGGAGGCGTAGCCTTGAAGGGCAGTCTGGCGGCCTTGGGGTCCGCCTTTGGATTTGCGGTCTTCACTGTGGCGCTGCGTTGGGGAAAATCAGGTGAAATGCTGCCGTCGGTGTTTCTGTCCGGATTGTTCGGCATCATCGTGACGTCAGGCATATGTCTGTTTTTGGAATTGCCCCCGGTGTTGTCGGTCCGGGATGGCGGCATTGCCATGGGCATGGGGGTGTTTCAGGTCGGCGCAGGGTTGATCCTGTATACACTGGGGTCTCGCAGCCTTCCTGCTGCGGAACTTGCGCTGTTGTCACTGGCCGAAGTGCTCCTTGGGCCGTTATGGGTCTGGTTATTCATCGGTGAAACCGCCACGCTCAACACATTGACTGGTGGCGCAGTGTTGCTTGCAGCGATTGCCGGAAACGCTCTGTCAGGCAAGCGACGTAGGCCGCCGCCGATCACGTCACCTTAGGGGATTGGGGACAACCTATTCCTGATGGGGCCACCGTGAGTGGGTGCGTTGCATGAGTGATCTGGTACACATGCGCATCATAAGTGTTGCACTTGGGATTCTGATATACGTGTTGCTATTGCGCGGCTTTAGCCAAAGGGACGTCTAGCTACCCTTCGCGTTCCAGTTTTTTTCGCGCCAGTTTGCGGGCACGACGGATTGCTTCGCCTTTCTCCCGTGCCTTTTTCTCAGACGGTTTTTCGAAGTGTTGCTTCAGTTTCATTTCTTGGAATACGCCTTCGCGTTGTAGCTTTTTCTTCAACACCCGAAGAGCTTGATCGACGTTGTTGTCGCGAACACTAACCTGCATTTGGTTTTCACTACCTTTGTGGATTGACTTGGATCAGGTTTGCGAGAACCCGCACCTTGTCAAGACACTTTTGTGTATGCAACTGCACGTCGGAATAACGGCGTTCTTCCTAATTCTAGTTTTCGACCGTTGAGCCGCGTTTTCAGCGGTGTCTTCGCTCACCCAGTATCAGCCGAGGCTGCTTGTAGATTAAGGTAACTTCTTGTCAAACTCATCCAGTTCCATGGCCTCAGCATCCAACGCGTCTGCCAATACCATAGAAGGCGCGCCTGGGGCAAAAACCGTCTGAGCCGTGGGCGGGTTGTCGTCTGCGGAGCGATTGACCCGAAGTTCACGATAGGCTGTGTACATGCCGCTCACTATGATCAGTACCATGCCAATGAAGGTCGTATGGGGTGGGATTTCCCCCCACAGCAGGTATGCGAGGATGGCTGCCAAAGGCAGGTAACTATAGTCGAATGGTGCGATCACACTCGCGCTGGCGATCTGATATGCACGCGAGACCAGTGTATAGGCCACCGTTCCGATTGCCCCCAGTAAAGCCAGCATCGCGATGCCTTCGACATTTGGCACCGGCCAACTCATGCGCAAATGGTTTAGTTCTGGCGAGACCACAATCATTTGCGTAACCACAAATCCCATCGGAACGATTACAAAACCCGAGAAAGAGATCGTGTATAGCCCGATGACGAGCGATGTGTCCTGCTCTCCGATCTTTCGCACAATGATTTGGCTGATTGCATAGGTAAGTGCGCAAAAAAGCGGAAGAGCCGAAATCCAGCCAAAGTTTCCGCCTGTGGGGTTCATCGCGATGACAACGCCCGCAAACCCTACCAGCAGTGCGGCAATGCGGTGCATTCCAACCTTCTCCTGCAGAAACAGCGCTGCCAAAGTCGCGGTCATCAGGGGTGCGGCGAAGAACAGCGTCGTGACCTCGGCAAGGCCCATAAAAGGAAAGGCGGTATAGAACATCGCGAAGCCTGAAGCAAAGAGCATGGCACGTGCTAGATACCAAGGCCAAAGAGGGGTTAAAATACGATGCGGCGCACCTAGCCACAGGACGAGCGGCAGCAAGGTCATCAAAGCGACGATGGAGCGGCTGAAGATCAGCATCCACACCGGGTAATGTGTCAACATACCCTTCATTAGAACGTCCTGCCCGACAAACAGCACCATGCCCGCAAGCACACAGGTGATCCCTTGGAGAGTGCGTGACAGCGACGGTGCGTGTGTATTTGTTGAGACGGTCATGACAGTAGACTGCTTATTCCAGGATGAGCATCCCGCCACGCAGCGACCGGAATGTCGGTTTCAATCAATAATCCAGATCAAAGGCCAGTTTGTCCCACGTCTTTCCGGTTCATGCGCGACGCAGCGAATGGCACCCGTTCTCGGACCAGCCGTTCGTAGATCGTGCGGCGAAGGAGCCTGAAGAGCCCAAAGTGCAAGATGCTGCAACGTGCTTGAACGGCGGCTTCCACGTTCAGTTGGCAGCAGCGAGGCAACATCCGAACACGTCACCTCGCATGATGGCTTATGCCTAACGCTTGATGCCGCCAAAGCGCACTCCGCTAAGATCGGCCATCTCTTTCTTCCATGTTGTGATGTCACGATGGGCAAAGTCAGACAGACTGTTGTGCCCGCAGGCCCGTGCCATGACCTGCATCAACTCAACCGATGCGCCGAAATAGCGGGCGAGCTTTTGCGCGCCGACTTGGACATCTAGCCGCGCACGCAGCTCCGGTTTCTGGGTCGCGACACCGACGGGACAGTTGTTGGAATTGCACATGCGTGCGGCGATACAACCAACCGCTTGCATGGCCGAATTTGACACCGCGACAGCATCTGCGCCCAAGGCCATGGCTTTGGCAAAATCTTCGGCCACGCGTAGCCCCCCTGTGATGACCAACGTAACTTCACGACCTGTCTTTGCATCCAGATGCGCGCGGGCACGGGCCAACGCAGGAATTGTTGGCACAGAGATATGATCGCGGAAGATCAATGGTGCAGCACCCGTTCCACCGCCGCGGCCATCTAAAATGATGTAGTCGGCACTGGCCTCGAGGGCGAAATCGATGTCGTCCTCGATGTGGTTTGCCGACAGTTTGAACCCGATCGGAATACCGCCAGATCGCTCGCGGACCTCATCAGCGATACGTTTGAAATCCGCAGGGGTTTCAAGGTCTGGGAAGGTTGAAGGGGATATCGCGGCTTGCCCGGGTTCCAATCCTCGCACCTCTGCAATCTTACCTTGCACCTTATCACCGGGCAGATGCCCTCCTGTGCCGGTCTTGGCCCCTTGACCGCCTTTGAAGTGAAACGCTTGCACGCGCGCGACCAGATCAAGGTCCCATCCAAACCGCGCGGATGCCAATTCGTAGAAGTAACGGGAGTTTTCAGCCTGTTCTTCCGGCAACATGCCGCCCTCACCAGAGCAAATTCCAGTGCCCGCCATTTGCGCGCCGCGTGACAACGCGGTCTTCGCCTCTTCGGACAATGCGCCATAGCTCATGTCCGAGACAAAGAGCGGGATATCCAGTTGCAACGGTTTGGCGGCACGTGGGCCAATCGTGACCGATGTCGCGACCGGCACGTCATCCAGCAATGGTTTGCGTGCCATTTGTGCTGGTAAGATCTGAATATCGTCCCAGTGCGGCAAGTCTTTGCGTGGAACACCCATCGCACCCATCTCGCCGTGGTGGCCCAGCTTGGACAGCCCATCTTTGGCCAAGGCATGTATGCGGGCCACTGTTGGTTCCTCTGGCGTGGGGGTCGCGGTCGGAAGGTCCGACTTCGGTTTCGGTGACGGATCACCTGCTTTCAGATCACCAAGGCTGGCGTGCGTGCCATCGCAGAAAGGACCGTCTGCTGTCGCCTTGCACTGACATAGCGCCGCGCTGCCTGTGCTATCCGCAGTGAATTTCAGAGGGGTCACATCCGTACCTGCATGCGACCCATCGCAAAACGGTTGGCTTTTGGACAAACCGCACCGACACCAATGGTAATCCTTGCCCTTCTCTAGATCGACTTTGGCGGGATGTTTGGCGGCGATGATCGGTACGGTTCGGGTCATGTCTTTGTCCTTAATTGATGCTTTGAATTTCGTAACTTTATAGGCTGTGAAGTGCCCTTAAGATCAAGGGAACCTTGGTTTTGCCGCAAGGCGGCCTATTCTGTGGCCTTGGTAGCAATAATAACTAGCTTTTGGTTTTTGAAAGTTGGAAAAACAGCCCTCGAAATCTGGGCATAAACAGCAAACCAAAGAAGACTACATCTAATACCGTCTGTACGACGGGCGCAGTATAAGGGTTTCCTCCCCCGTTGAATTGTTCAAATGCGATCGGTTCACCGATCAGCGTGAGGTTCGTTAGTGCACCAATGTGATCAACGATAGACAGCGTGAAATACACAATCGTGAGCGTCCAAACCGTAAATCCCCGCCATTTCCAAATTGCGATCACGAGAGGCACGGCAAAAATTGCAGTAACAACGTCAAGGATCGCTGGGTACATCCATCCAGGTGCATCGATGCCGTTTGCGACACTCGTGATGAGTGGGATCGCAATGAAGCGGATCAATTGTGCGAGAATCCAGATAACGAGAGCAGTGAGGAGGATCTTGCCAGATCGACCCAAGGCGGTGGAGTGGTTCATTGTCACTTGCATGTCGTGCCTCGTTGTTTAGTGAATGTCTTTGTTCAGTATTCTGCGCAAACTATTGCGCTGGTCGCCCTGTCACATAGCTATAAGAACCCAGAACCAATTGAAGCACGACGTCCAGCTCTGCTTCCGTGGTAGGCGTATAGATCATAATAAAGCCTTCCCAACCAGGTCTTTGATCTGCCCATGGGTGCGGCGTTGCCCAACCGGCCTTCACTGCCGCGCGGGCCAATTCGGGTTCAAGCGATGCATGCAAACTGCCATCGGGGTGTACGTGCGCGAACTCGCGCCCGCCGACGATTGCTTCTGGATTGGCTATATCGACATCAATGTTCAGCTGGAAACCAACGGCCCCAGGCAACGACACACGTGTTGAACCGAGAGTAACTCCCGAGAGCTCTGCTACGTGTTTCAACATCAATTCGGTAAGTTCCGAAACCGGCTCCAAACCCAATTGAATATGAGGGACGCCATTGGTCGTTTCGGGTCGCGGTCCTTCGCGCTGTGGCAGCGACGCATCCTGCGCGACGGTGGGTGTGACGTTGGCAAGAAGAGTTGCCGTGGCCAAAATTGTAAGTCGTTTTGAAAGTTTAAACATTCTCATTTCCTTTAATATTTGGCCACGGCTGTGGATTTGGACGTTACTTGCCGTGGTAGGCTTGGCTGACTGCGAAACTGTCTTCAAACCAGTTCCAAAGCACAACTTGGCCGTCACGTACTTTGGCACGCAGGGCGAATGTGAAGTCACCAATCTCTTGGCCAGACTTCGTGGTGATCCCATTCATGTCACCAAAGATCGCAACCGTGTCGCCCACGGCCAGAACATCAGTGTTTTCCCATTTGGTGGTTTGAAAGTTTTCACTAAACACACTAAGAAAACCAAAGATCGCCTCTTTGCCATCCCACGGTCCGATCCAAGGCAGGGTCGGATCACCGGCGTTCAACCAAACCATGTCGTCGGCCATAAGATCAGCCATCGCACCCATATCACCGCTGCCCATAGCGCCCATGAGGGCCATAACAGTGTCGAGGCTAGCCTGACTTTGATCGTCGCTTGATTGCGCTGTTGCAGCCGTCGCAAGTGTTGCGCCTGTGACTGCGGCTACAGAAGCTTTCATTGCTTGTCGTCTATTCATTTTCAGTACTCCTATTGGGTTCAATTTCTACCGGCCAGAAAGCTGCTGCAGTGCGCCTGCCCAGTCTTCAACGTGGTATGAGCGAACGATTTTTCCGTCGGCAAGTTCATGGATGTCGATTGTCATGATATCAAAGCTGCGACCTTCACCATCGACACCAAAGAAGGGTGCAACGGGTGTACCTGTCGCTCGGCTACGGACGGTCACGAAGTCTCCGCTCTCATGCAGTTCTTGGATGGCCCAATTCAGGTCAGGTAGAAGCTTGGCGAAGCCGCCAATCTGACCCAAGAACGCGTCACGGCTTTTGTTGTCGCCAGAATAGCTGCCAACGCTTTCCCATGTGTCCGCAGTCGCGTCGACGAACGCAGCCGTGTGAGTTTCCGAACCTGGATTACTCAGGAGATCGTAGAACGCCTGAACGGCATCGGCATTGCCGGCAAAAGCGGACGACGCGATGGATGAGACGGCCAATGTTGCGGCCGCAATTAGGGACTGTGGTTTTTTCATGTGAAGGTTTCCTCTTAAACAACGTGATGCCCATACGTTTTGCTGGGCCCTGTTCGAATAAGATGGACACAATTTAATTAAATCATAAGATACGTTTATTAACTTTAACTGTTCGGATTTATTGCCTAGTGATTGATCGCCTAAGACAGATGGCCATCTTTGCCAAAACGATTGACCACGGATCGTTTCGTGGTGCTGCGCGCGAATTGCATCTTTCGCCGTCGGTGATCAGCCACCATATTTCACAATTGGAAGAACACCTTGGTGTGGCGCTCATTTATCGCTCTACCAGAAAACTGACGCTTACTAGTGAGGGTAAAAGACTGCTTGCCGCAACGCGCAACATGTTGGACGCGGTTGAAGGCGAATTGCAGGATATTTCGGCAACAGCGAGCGAACCCAGTGGAGAGCTGCGCATCACGCTGCCCTCTGTCCTGTCACTTTCGCACATCACGGATCAGATCGCCGCGTTTTCACTGGAATATCCGCGCATCACATTGACCGTTGATTTCTCCGATAAGCGACGCGCGTTGATTGACGATGGGTTTGATTTGGCAATTCGCATTGGCCCAAGCTCAAAGAACTCAGCGACCTCACGCATGCTGTTTGACGTGCGGCGTGTACTGGTTGCGTCCAAAGACTATCTCGCGACGCGGAATGTTGGGGATGATCCAATGTCATTAGCTGATTGGGAATGGTTAGCGCTTGCACCCGTACAAAACATTCCTTTGAGTTTCAGAAATAAGGAAGGGGAAACGATGAAAATCAAACCAACCCCGCACATGTTCACAAACGATGTACAGGGCTTGCATCGCCTCGCACATGCTGGGGCTGGATTGGCCATAGTACCTGAGTTCCTTGTCGCACGCGACATCAACAACGGCACAATGGAAATGGTGTTGCCCGAATGGGAATTACGATCAATCAGTGTATTTGCTGAATGGCCGGCCAACGCACCAAAGCATGGGCTAATTCACCTTACTCTAGACGCATTGAGCCAAGCGAAATCCCAACCTCGGTAACTTGTGACAATTTCAGGAAATTTCCAAACCAGACATTGGTGCAATTGCAGCGAATTCACATTTTGTTTAAGGTTTTTCGAT
>DDMF01000058.1:0-783 GCA_002340515.1 Rhodobacteraceae bacterium UBA2553
TTTGCCACGTTGATGGCGGCGGCTTGGCTGACCCGTGATGGGGTGCGCGCACACGAAGCGTTTGACGCACGCAAGATTGCCCGGCGCCCGGCCATTCCGCGCAAGATCTTTGGATCGGTTTTAACCGGTGCGGGGCTCGCCATGGCGGGGTTGGTGGATGGCACCATCGGGCTGGCCACGGCCTACGGTATCTTGGGCGCGGGGTTGCACCTCTTTTCCTTTGGCCTTGATCCCATGCGCTCGAAAGGCGGCGAAGGGGTAGATGCGTTCCAAACCGACCGTGTGGCGCGCGCCGTGAATGACGCCGAGGCGCATTTGTCCGGCATGGCGGACGCGATCCTGCGCACGCGGGACGCGCGGCTGAAATCCCGCGTTGAACGCTTTCAAATCACCGCGCGCGACATGTTTCGCGCGGTGGAAAATGACCCGCGCGATCTGGTGGCGGCGCGCAAATACCTGTCGGTTTATTTGCGCGGTGCCCGCGATGCGACGGTGAAGTTTTCAGACCTTTACGCCCAAAGTCGCGACAGCAACACCCGCGCAGATTATGAGGCGCTTTTGGATGATCTGGAACAGAATTTCACCGCCAAAACCAAAGCGCTATTAACAGACAACCGCACCGATCTTGATGTTGAGATCGAAGTGCTTCGTGACAGGCTCGCCCGTGAGGGCGTGCGTATGGATTGACCCGAGAGGATTTAAAGATGTCGAAATTACCCAGTGAAACCGCCCTGCAAGAATTGCACGACGTGACCGCCGTAACTCTGCCCGAACCGGCGGGCG
>DDMF01000058.1:817-2135 GCA_002340515.1 Rhodobacteraceae bacterium UBA2553
CGAGCTGATCACGCTAGAGGCCGCAGATGCCGGCACCAGCCAAGAGATCGAAAAGCGCATGGCCGAAATTGACATGAGTGACAGCCAGTCGATCATCGAATTTGGATCCGCGGCACAGGCCGAATTGCAGGTGATTTCGCAAGACATGCTGCAAGGCGTGCGCAACAAGGATCTGGGCCCGGCGGGCGACGGTCTGCGCGGGATTGTCACCACCATTCGCGGCTTCTCGATCTCGGAACTCGACATGCGCCGCAAGCGGTCGTGGTGGGAAAAACTGTTGGGCCGCATGGCACCAGCGGCGAAATTCATGGCACGATATGAGGATGTTCAGGGGCAGATCGACCAGATCACCGACAATCTGTTGGGCCATGAACACACGCTTTTGAAAGACATCAAATCGCTTGATAAGCTTTATGAGAAAACGCTGGAATTCTATGACGAGCTGGCGCTGTACATCGCGGCGGGTGAGGCGAAAATCGACGAACTGGACGCGCAGACCATTCCGGAAAAAGAGGCCGAAGTGGCCGCAGCGCCCAAAGATCAGGGTGTCTTGAAGGCGCAGGAACTGCGTGATCTGCGCGCCGCGCGCGATGATCTGGAACGCCGGGTGCATGATCTGAAACTGACCCGTCAGGTGACCATGCAAAGCCTGCCATCCATCCGCCTGGTGCAGGAAAACGACAAGTCGCTGGTCACAAAAATCAACTCGACCCTGGTCAACACTGTGCCGCTTTGGGAAACCCAATTGGCCCAAGCGGTGACCATCCAGCGCTCGGCCGAAGCGGCGGCGGCTGTGAAGGATGCCACCGATCTGACCAATGATCTGCTTAAGGCCAACGCCGCAAATCTGCGCGAAGCCAACGCCATGGTGCGTAAGGAAATGGAACGTGGTGTGTTTGACATTGAGGCAATCAAATCGGCCAATGCGGACCTGATTGCCACGATTGAGGACAGTCTTGAGATTGCCGACGAAGGCAAGGCCAAACGGGCCGCCGCCGAAGAAGAGCTGATAAAGATGGAGGCCGAGCTGAAATCCACCCTCGCCGCCGCCAAAACCAGCCGCACCACACCGCGCGCGGGTTAATCATGCAGATGGGCGCCATATCAGGTTGGGGACAAAGGCGGTTCGCCGTCTGCGCAGCCGGCGTTTTAATGGCGCTTGCGGTGGCCGGGTGCAATGGGACCGGCCCCGTGCGCACGTCGCCAGTGCCACAACCCCGCCCGGCCCCTGTGGCCTATGTGCCGTCAGAAAACAGCCTTGCGATGGCGAAATATTACGTCTCGGTTCAGCGCAGCCTGCTGACCCAAGGGTTGTTGC
>DDMF01000058.1:2202-4292 GCA_002340515.1 Rhodobacteraceae bacterium UBA2553
GGCTTTATGTGGCGCGCGAAAACGCGGTGCATATGTCGCGCTGGCCCAAGGGCGTGCGGTTGTCGATGCATTTCGGCGCTTCGGTGCCCGACGAGACCCGCAAGAAAGACAGCGGTTTCACCGCGCGTTATGCCAGCCGATTGGCGCGCGTGACGGGTCACCCTATCTCCTTGGCGCAAAACGGAAACTTCCGCGTTTATGTGTTGGATGAGGATGAACGCCGCGCGATGGGACCAGAGCTGCGCCGCGTGGTGCCGGGCATCAGTTCGACCACCGTGAACGCCGTGATCAACATGCCGCGCGACACCTATTGTGTGGTCTTTACCAGCGACCCAATGAGCACAGGGCGTATTCAACAAGCGGTGGCGATTGTGCGTGCGGAACACCCGGATTTGATGCGAAAATCCTGTTACCACGAAGAAATTGCGCAAGGTCTGGGCCTGTTTAACGACAGCCCGCAAGCGCGCCCGTCGATCTTTAATGATGACGAGGAATTTGGCCTGTTGACCACCCATGACGAAATGCTGCTGCGCATCCTCTATGATCCGCGCCTGCGCCCCGGCATGTCCGCCTCTGAGGCCCGGCCAATTGTCACCCAGATCGCGGCGGAATTGACCGGCGGGGGCGCGGTGTAATGCAAAACGCCCCTGCGTCCCCCCTGCCGATGACATTTCCGTACAAGCCCAAACCGTGGCTGATGGCCCTTATGGCTTTTTTTATGACAATTTGCACTTCGGTGATGCTAAACACATCACAATCCAACACCCAAGGAATGCGGCTGTTCAACCTAATTGATCTTGATCCGCAAGGAGCCAGCTATTTTTATGGCTTTTTGACCGCGTTATGCGCACTTATTGCGATTACGGGCTTTGTCGGAATATGGGTAGGGACAACCTCGCGAAACATGCTGAAGCTGACATCTGAGGCGGTGATTTGCCCGAAATTCGCATTCAGCTCTCGCAGCGTCACCGTACCCCTGAACAATATCACCCGGATAAGGCGTACTTCGGTGCAGCACCAAGTCAGTTTGCGCATTCATCACATAAACGGTAGCCTGTCGATCGGCCGTCAAATGTTCTTAAATAACGAAGAGTTTGAGACGTTTGTGGATGCGCTCACCAATCATCTTGCGGGCGAAAACGCCCCGACATCTGATTAAGATTCACACCAATCCGCGCCCTTGAAGGAGGAGCAAATGGGAATTTTTGATTTTCTAACCGGCGAATTTATTGACGTGATCCATTGGGTCGATGACAGCCGTGACACGATGGTGTGGCGGTTTGAACGCGAGGGGCATGAGATCAAATATGGCGCCAAGCTGACGGTGCGCGAAGGGCAATCGGCGGTGTTTGTGCACGAGGGGCAACTGGCGGATGTGTTCACCCCCGGTCTTTACATGCTTGAGACCAACAATATGCCGATCATGACCACGCTAAACCACTGGGATCATGGCTTTAAATCTCCGTTCAAGTCCGAGATATATTATGTCAACACCACCCGGTTTAACGACCTGAAATGGGGCACCAAAAACCCGATTATGCTGCGTGATCCTGAATTTGGCCCCACCCGCATTCGCGCCTTTGGAAGCTATTCTGTGCGCGTGTCGGACCCCGCGCGGTTCCTGACGGAAATTGTCGGCACCGATGGTGAGTTCACCATGGATGAGATCAGTTTTCAGATCCGCAACATCATTGTGCAGGCCTTTAGCCGCGTCATCGCAGGCGCGGGCATTCCAGTTCTGGACATGGCCGCCAACACCGCCGATCTGGGCAAAATTGTTGCCACGGAAATCAGCAAGGTTGTGGCAGATTACGGATTGAGCATCCCGGAATTTTACATCGAGAACATCTCATTGCCGCCTGCGGTGGAAGAGGTTTTGGACAAGCGCACCTCGATGGGCATCGCGGGCAATTTGGACAATTACATGAAGTTCAATGCAGCTGAGGCGATGGGGACCGAAGGCTCAGCCATGGCGGCGTCGATGGGGGCTGGCATGGGAGCTGGCATGGGCGCCGGAATGGGCATGGCGATGGCACAGAGCGGCCCCTGGGGGGCTGCGCCACAAGTGGCCCCGCAAGCCGCGCCACAGA
>DDMF01000058.1:4379-5309 GCA_002340515.1 Rhodobacteraceae bacterium UBA2553
GGCCCCCCCGCCCCCACCGGTGGAACATGTCTGGCATGTGGCGGACGGCGCAGAGACCTCTGGGCCATTTTCCAAAGCGCGCCTTGGGCGTATGGCAACGTCGGGTGATTTGACGCGCGAAACCTATGTCTGGACCCCCGGTCAGGACGGTTGGAAACGGGCCGAAGACGTGGCAGAACTGGCACAGCTTTTCACCATCGCGCCGCCCCCTCCGCCCGGTGCTTAAACACATAGGACAATTATGACCCGTCGAAGCGTGATCAAATGGCTGCACTGGCTGGCCGCTGGGCTGATACTCTATTTCTTTTTGGTGGAACCGGAAAAAGTGCGTGGCCAACCCGGCATTGGTCTGGCCACCCATTCGGGTGTTGGTATTTTGCTGGCGCTGGTCGCGGCGATTTGGCTTGGCATGTACCTTCGCAAAGGGCTTGCGGGGCGGGCGGGGCCAAAGCTGCCCGGTTGGGGCAAACGCTTTCATGCGCTGTCACATAAAGTGCTGCAAATTGGCCTGCCGGTGACCGTGGCCACGGGCGCTTTTGCCGGGCTGGCGGCCCCCTTTGCCATCCGCGCTTTTGATCTGGTGCAGATCAATCCGGCCTGGGGCAACAAGGGCATTCATGAATTTGCCGAAGAGGTGCATGAGATCGCATTTGATGCGATGATGATCGCAATTGTGGCCCATGCGCTTTTTCACATATGGCGGCATTTCTTGTTGAAAGACAATGCCTTGCGCATCATGATCCCACGTATTTTGCACAAGTACCTATAAAGGATCCGGCATGGCCTTTCCCGCCGAAGACACCGCCACACCGCCCCAGGAACACCTATTTCCCTGTGATCAATGCGGGGCGGATTTGCGGTTTGATCCCCCCACGGGACAGCTGTCTTGCGACCATTGCGGGTTTCAAGCCCCGTTGCGAGAGGGCGGCC
>DDMF01000058.1:5326-6774 GCA_002340515.1 Rhodobacteraceae bacterium UBA2553
GCCCGCGCGCGATTTCTGAACTGGATTACCAGCGCGCCATCAACCACGATTTGCCCGACAGCGAGGTTGAGGAAACGCGGGTGGTGTCCTGCCCAAACTGCGCCGCCCAAACCGAGTTTGACGCGGATATCCATGCCGCCGAATGCCCGTTTTGCGCCACCCCCGTGGTCACCGACACCGGCCCGCACCGACATCTGAAACCCAAAGGGGCGCTGCCCTTTGCGCTGACCGAAGGCGACGCGCGCGCGGCGATGGGCAAGTGGTTGGGTAAGCTGTGGTTTGCCCCCGGCGGTCTGAATGACTATGCCCGCAAGGGGCGCAAAATGTCCGGCATTTATGTACCCTACTGGACTTTTGATGCAGATACCAAAACCCAATATACGGGTCAGCGCGGAGAGGTTTATTACACCGAGCATACGGTCATGGTCGACGGCAAACGCCAGACCCGGCGCAAGCAACATGTGCGCTGGCACCCTGCCCGTGGCCGTGTGGCGCGGTTTTTTGACGATGTGCTGATCATGGCCTCGCGCGGATTGCCGAAAAAATACACCACGGCGCTCGCCCCTTGGGATCTATCGCGGTTAGAGCCTTACAGCCCAGAATACCTCGCTGGATTTCGCGCCGAAGGCTACACGGTTGAGCTGACAGATGGGTTTTCTGAGGCCCGCAATTACATGGACCGGGTGATCTTACGGGACGTGAAATTTGACATTGGTGGCGACCGGCAACGGGTGGCGAGCCTGGACACGTCGATTGCGGATGTGACGTTCAAACACATCCTGCTGCCGGTCTGGTTGGCGGCTTATAAATACCGCGGCAAGACCTACCGTTTTGTGGTCAACGGACAAACCGGTAAGGTCGAAGGGGAACGGCCGTATTCCGCTTGGAAGATCGCCTTTGCGGTGGTTTTGGGGCTGATCCTCGCCGTAATTGTCGGCTATGTTGCAGCACAAAACCAATAAAAGAGGCCCCAATGGCTGAGATGACTTTTGAGGCGTTTGACGCGCTTTTGCGCAGCCGCCATTCGTGCCGTGCGTTCCAGGATGAGGCCCTGCCGCGCGCGGATATCGAGGCCATCTTAAAGGCCGCACAACGCGTGCCCAGCTGGTGCAATGCCCAGCCGTGGAAGGTTGAAATCACCGGAAAACCCGAAACTGACCGGCTGCGCGATGCGCTTTTTGCCCACGCGCACGAGGCCCCTTATGCGCCCGAAATTGACTGGCCCGAACGGTACTCTGGCGTGCATCAATGGCGGCGCAAAACCTGCGGCTTGCAGCTTTACGACAGTGTTGGGATCACCCGCGGGGATCGTGCGGCGTCTGGCGCACAAATGTATGAAAACTTTCGCCTTTTTGGCGCGCCCCACATGGCGTTGATCACCGCCCCAACCGAGCTTGGCCCCTATGCCTATCTGGATTGCGGCGGCTTTGTCACCGGGTTCACGCTGG
>DDMF01000058.1:6795-7193 GCA_002340515.1 Rhodobacteraceae bacterium UBA2553
GCCGTCGCCGCCTATGCGCCGTTTTTGCGCGATTGGTTTGGGATCGGTGAAGATCGCGTGATCCTCTGTGGCATCGCCTTTGGCCGACCTGCGCCTGAAGCCCCCATCAATAAATTTCGCACCGAACGGGCGCCCCTGACAGAATGGGTCAATTGGCACGGTGAAACAGAGGAAGACGCAACATGAGAGCTTTGATCCAACGGGTAAGTGAGGCCGCTGTACGTGTGGACGGCGCGGTTGTGGGCGAGATTGCGCAGGGGCTTTTGGTGCTGATCTGCGCGATGGAGGGCGACGAGAAAGCGAACGCCGACAAAATGGCCGCTAAGATCGCAAAACTGCGGATTTTCACCGATGACGACGGCAAGATGAACCGATCTGTGTTGGATATTGGCGGGTCC
>DDMF01000058.1:7202-9153 GCA_002340515.1 Rhodobacteraceae bacterium UBA2553
CCCAGTTCACCTTGGCGGCGGACACGTCGCGCGGCAACCGCCCCGGATTTTCCACCGCGGCACACCCTTCGGTCGGAGAACCTTTGTATGAATATTTCGCCGATCAAATGCGCGCACAGGGGGTGCCCGTTGCCCAAGGGCAATTTGGCGCGGATATGAAGGTGAGTTTGGTGAACGACGGGCCGATCACGATCTGGATGGAGAATTAGGAGGCGGGCTGTCTATGGTCCAGTTGAGATCTAGTGATTGACGAACGTTGCGATTTCAACCGCTTTACGCCAAGTTAATCCGCGGTGCTGATGCACAGCAAGCGCATGAGTGTTTTCCCAAAGATAGATTTTGGGACGCTGCCCTTGCGGTCCAAAATGAACATCGCACTCCAGATGAACCAATGGCTCACCTTCCTTTGTGGCCTTGTAATACGGCATATTAACGGCCAGCCAACCAAAGCTTTGCAGAGCGGTTTGGTCACTGTCGAAAGTGTCGATGTATTTATCAAAACTCTCTTTGGATTGGGTAACCCAGATGCCCCACGTGAAGGGCGCATCAGAACCTTTGATCGGAATTTCCAAGATACAGCGGATGCAGTAAATCACGTCTTGGTCTGCGTCATTGGGAGCAGGTTCAATTCGGCATAGATCCTCGGTGATACGGACACGGCTTGCTTGCTCTTCTTCTGGAACATCAAAAACATAGACCGGGTGCGCAAATGAAAACGATGGTGCGCCCGAATGGATTTCACCGCATTCATTGCATTTATATTGAAACGATTTTGGTTTGAAGAATTTGCGAAACATGTGAAATTCCTGAGCGTCAAAAATGGTAAAATGAAATCAATAGGGAAACTAGAAAACTAGAAAACTAGAAAACTAGAAAACTAGAAAACTAGAAAACTAGTATTCTGGTTTTCTCGTCAGTCAAGCCCTTCAATATCCTTGTTTTTTATCCACCAAATGCAACAACGGCTCGCCCGCCTCGCCCCTGCGGATGTTTTCCGCAATCACCTCTGATGCGGTTGAGGGGCGGGTTTCTGAGGCGATATGGGGCGTCACGGTGACCTTTGGGTGCGCCCAGAACGGGTGATCCTCGGGCAAGGGCTCAACCCGGAACACATCCAACGTGGCATGGCCCAGATGGTCCTGATCAAGGGCGGCCAAAAGCGCTGCATCATCAATCAACGGTCCACGCCCCGGATTGATCACCACGGCCCCTTTGGGCATCAAGGCGATGCGGTCCGCGTCGAGCAGGTTTTCAGTTGCCGACGTCATCGGCAAAAGCAGCACCAGAATATCGCTGGTGGCCAGAGTATCGCGCAGGCCCGCGTCGCCGTGGTGGCTGGTGATACCGTCGATCTCTTTGGCGCGGCGGCTCCAACCCGACACTTGAAAATTCAACTGTGCCAAAGCTTTGGCAGCAGAGCGCCCCAATTCGCCCAGCCCCAAGACACCGATCCGACGATCCCGCGCCAAGGGTGGGATATGTGCCACCCATTTGGCGTCCGTACGGCAGATATCAAGGTCCAACTCCAGATGGTGGCGCAGCACCTGGCCGACCACCCATTCGGTCATGCCTTCGGTCAGTCCGGTATCGACCATACGCGCATAAGGCTGGGTCAGGGTTGGATTGGTGATGATGCTTTCCACCCCCGCCCAAAGGCCAAGAACCGCTTTGCAATTCACATATGGGGACAGGTCGCGGATTGCGCCGGACGGCGCGTAGATGATGTAATCCACGTCTTCTGGCGCAAAATCCTGACGCAAATCCGCGTCGATGCCCGCCTTGGCAAAGGCAGCTTTCAGGGTTGGTTCATAGATCGGCCACATTGCGTCACGCGCGGCAAAAAGGACGTTTACGCTCATCTCAAACCCTATTCTCAAATACTATTTCTGTCACGCCCGCTACTTTTGGCTGGCCCACTATTTCTGTCTGGCCCACTATTTCTGTCTGGCCC
>DDMF01000058.1:9198-12660 GCA_002340515.1 Rhodobacteraceae bacterium UBA2553
CATAGCTAACCATGGGAAGCGGCACGCCCACCACAGGCGCCAGCCCCATCACCATCGACATATTCACCGCGAAAAACAGGAAAAACGTAACCGCAATGCCCAGCGTCAACAGCGACGAAAACCGGTCGCGGTTTTGGAACGCAGAGACCGCGCAGAAGGTCAGGATCAGCACGTAGAGGGTCAGCAAGGATGCACCGCCCAGAAAGCCGAACTCCTCTGCCAATGTGGTGAAAATAAAGTCGGTGTGTTTTTCCGGCAGGAAGTTCAGCCGCGATTGCGTGCCTTGCATGAACCCCCGCCCGGTCCAGCCGCCGGACCCCAAGGCAATCTTGGATTGGGTGATGTGATAGCCAGCGCCCAGCGGGTCGGATGACGGATCCAGAAACGTGTCGATCCGGCGATATTGATAGTCTTTCAACAGCTGCCACGGCGTGCCTCGGCTGAAAAACACCGCTGTAATCAGACCTACACCGGAGGAAATCACCGCCCCGAAATACCACAGGCTGACACCGGCCAGAAACATGATCGTGCCGCCGCCGGTCAACAAAAGGATCGAGGTGCCAAGGTCGGGTTGTTTCAACACAAGTGCGGTCGGTATCACAATCAACAGCACCGGCACCAACACCCATAAAGGACGCGACACCTTGTTCACATCCAGCCAGTCGTAATAGGCGGCGAGCATCATGATCAGGGTGATTTTCATCAGTTCAGACGGCTGCAAGCGCATAAACCCAAGGTCAATCCAGCGCTGCGCGCCCATCTGGGTTGTGCCCACCAGCTCCACCAGCACCAACAGCACCAGCGACACCACATAGCCGAGCCCGGCCATATTGCGCCAAAACCAAATCGGCACCATCGCGATGAACAGCATCATCCCCATGCCAAGGCCAAATCGCTTCATCTGTGCCATTGACCACGGGTGCAAATCCCCCCCGGCCACGGAATAAAGCATCATGAAACCAACGCCCGCCACCGCCGTTAACAGCAGCACCAGAAACCAGTTGATATAAAGGATTTTGCGCAGGCCCGAGGGGACATATTTGACGTTATATTCAAGATAGCTCATGCGCGCCCGCTCCCGTTTCGGATCTGCTCTTCCGGGCGGGTCATCAGCTCTTCGATGTCGCGTTGGCGCGACCGGATGGTGGCACGTTGCGAGGTTGGATAGGCCTCAAGCGGCGGCGGGCCATCGTACAGCGTTTGCAGCATGATATCGCGCGCAATCGGCGCGGCCGCCGTGGATCCGCCACCGCCATGTTCGACCACAACGGACACCGCATAACGGGGCGCATCGTGGGGGGCGAAACAGACAAACAGCGCGTGATCGCGGCGGTCCCACGGCAAGTCTTCGTTGCGTGTCACACCACGCGCACGTTCCGCTTTGGTGATGTTACGCACCTGACTGGTGCCGGTTTTACCCGCCATGCGAAAATCATCGCCGACAATTTTTGACCGGCCTGCGGTGCCGCGCTTGGCGTTCACCACCTCATACATGCCGCTGCGCACGGCGTTGATGTTTTGCGAAGAAATGCCCAAAGGCGCCTGTTCAACCGCCGGCATTTCCACCCCGTTGATCGAGCGCACAAGACGGGGTTCCACCGCCATGCCGGTCGCCAGACGCGCCGTCATCACCGCAAGTTGCAGCGGCGAGGCCAGCACAAACCCCTGCCCGATCCCGGCGTTCAGACTGTCGCCCACCACCCAGTCGGCCTTTTTGTTTTCCAGCTTCCACGCCTTTGTGGGCATCAAACCTTGCGCCACGGCGGACAGGGGCAGATCGAATTTCGTACCCAACCCCAAACGCCGCGCCATGGCGGAAATCTTTTCAATGCCAACACGTTGCGCGATTTCGTAATAATAGATATCACAGCTTTCGCGCAGGCTTTTGGCCAGATCGACCTTGCCGTGCCCGGCCCGTTTCCAACAGTGGAAATTGCGGTTAAAGACCTCGACCCGGCCGCGACAATTTACGGTTTCATTCAGGTCAATCACACCGTCCTCAAGGGCCGCGAGGGCGGTGACCATTTTAAAGGTTGATCCCGGCGGATAGGCGCCCTGCGCGGATTTCGCCGCCAAGGGACGATAGGGATCATCCAGCAGGCCCTTGTAGTCCGCCGATGAAATCCCATGCACAAATTTGTTGGGGTCAAACGTGGGCGCCGAGCCAAGGGTCAGGATATCGCCGGTTTGGGTGTCAATCACCACAGCGGCGGCACTCTCTCCGGTCAGGCGCGCCTGCACGTAAGCTTGCAGCTTGGCATCAATGGTCAGCTGGACGTTGTCGCCGGATTGCCCCTCTTGCCGGCTCAGCTCGCGCATCACGCGGCCAAGGGCGTTGACCTCCACCTCGCGGTTGCCAGCGGATCCGCGCAGGTCCAGCTCCATCTTGACCTCAACCCCGGATTTGCCGATCTGAAAACGCGGGATTTGCAGCAAAGGATCCTGGTCTTCGATTTTCGACAGGTCATAATCCGACACCGGGCCGACATAGCCGGTGATATGGGCAAAATCGGATCCCCGCGGGTAAATGCGCGACAGGCCCACCTCGGCTGTGACACCGGGAAGGGCTGGGGTGTTCACGGCGACCGCGGCCACGTCTTCCCAACTGACGCGGTCGGCCACGGTGACGGGGACAAAGGGGCTGCGGCGTTTGATTTCTTTCAGGGCGGCTTTGATATCTTCCGGGCTGAGCCAGATGATATTGGCCAGACGGGTCAGGATCTTTTCGGGATCGCCTGCGTCTTCGCGCACCAGGACGATGCGGTAATTCTGTTCGTTGCCCGCTATCAGCACACCGTTGCGATCATGGATCAACCCGCGCGAGGGTGGGATCAGCCGGATATTGATGCGGTTTTCTTCGGCCAAAAGGCGGTATTCTTCGCCCTGATCCACCTGCATGAACCGCATCCGGCCCACCAAAAGCGCGGCAAACGACACCTGTAGCCCGCCCAAAAGCATCCCACGACGGGTGATCATGCGGGCACTTTTATCGGTGTCAATTGGCGAGCGTCTCATGCGTAATGCCCCGAAATTTCATCTTCGCCCGGTTGCAGTTTTTTGATGCCAAACACATAGACGGTGACGGCGGCGGCCAGCGGGTAGGCGGCGATGGTGGCCAGCAGGTACAAAACTGCCCGGCCAAGGCTGACCTGGTCCACCCAAAAGACGCTCATCAGCAATCTTTGGCCCACCATCATCAAGACAAGCGTGCCGGCGACCATGCCAAATTCCACCAGAAAGCTTTGTTCGCGCAGGCTGCCTTCGCGACCGCGCAGAAATTCGGTGCCGATGACCACCATCAGCGTCCACAGGCCCGGTGTGTTCAGCAACAGCATATCGGTGAGGAAAAACAGCAGGCCAATCAGCCAAAGCGGCACGTAATCCGGGCGACGCACCACCCAGGCAAAGGCCAAAACCAGCAAAAGATCCGGCCCCGGAAGGCGCCCCGCCCCAAGGTCCAGC
>DDMF01000058.1:12665-14180 GCA_002340515.1 Rhodobacteraceae bacterium UBA2553
GGCGCAAGAACAGGATCGTCACCGCAACCGCAACCAGCACAAGGCGGTAAAACCAGCGGGTGAGGGTCAGCCGGTCAATCATTGCCCGCCCTCTGCTGGGGGCGCATCTGAGGCGGTATCTGGGGTCGCATCTGGGGTCCCGGGTAAGACCGGGGCCTGTGGTTGCGGGGCCATTTGGGCGGCGGGATTGGTCACGATCAACGCGCTGGGGTCAATCACCCGCTCGCCGGGATGGCTGCGCAAAACGCGCAAAAACTCAAGCCGTTCATAATCCGCTGACAGGCGCACGCGCAGGCGACGATCTGTGCCCATGCTGACATGCCCCACCAAAAGCCCGGCCGGAAAAACGCCCCCGTCACCCGATGAGATCACGCGGTCGCCGGGGCGCACTTTGTCCGGGGCTTCCAGAAACTGGATCGGGGGGGCGGCGGTGTTGTCGCCTGACAAAAGCGCTGTTTGGCCAGAGGGTTGCACTGTAATCGGGATTGCGCTGTTGCTGTCGGTCAACAGCACAACGCGGCTGGTTTGTTTGCCAACACCAGAGATCCGGCCCACCAGCCCCAGCCCGTCTGTTGCCGCCCAACCATCCACAATCCCATCCCGCGTGCCCACATTGAGCAGCACCGATTGGCGAAAGGGGGATCCGCTGTCGGCCAGCACCACACCGGTCACAAAACTCAGTTGCGCATCAAGGCGCACATTGTTCAGGTTCAACAGTTGGGCGTTTTCCTGCTCCAGCTGAAGGGCGGCTTCTTTCCAGGCTTTCATCTGCCGTAATTCGCGCCGAAGCTCTTGGTTCTGCTCATAGATTCTCTGATAGCTTTGAAAGCCCTCGACCATGCCGACCACTTTGGTCACCGGCACCAAGGCCCAATCAAAGCTGGGCACCACCTGGTCGATCAGGTTTGCACGGAACCGTTCCACACGCGGGCTGTCGATGCGCCAGACCAGAAAAACGGCAAACAGGGCAAGGCACAAGATCCCAACGAAAAGCCGCCTCAGCGGCCCTGCGTAATCCTGATTTTGTTGCTTCTGCTTTGCCACATTGGCCTCCGACCTCTTGGGATCCCTATGAGGATCCCGCGCTTAGCTGTCGTAGTCAATCACGTGGCGCAGTTGTTTTTCGAACTCAAGCGCCTTGCCGGTGCCCAGCGCCACGCAATTCAGGCTTTCATCGGCGACGGAAATCGACAGGCCGGTCTGTTCGCGCAAGGCCAGATCAAGTTCACCCAACAGCGCGCCACCACCGGTCAGCATCACGCCGCGATCGACGATGTCAGCGGCCAGATCGGGCGGGGTTGCTTCAAGCGCGGTCATCACCGCTTCGCAGATTTGCTGCACCGGTTCGGCCAAGGCTTCGGCCACTTGGGCCTGGTTGATCTCGGTCTCTTTTGGGACACCGCTCAGAAGGTCGCGACCACGGATCATCAGGCTGGCGCCGCGTCCATCATCGGGCATCCGGGCGGTGCCAATTTCGGTTTTGATCCGCTCGGCCGTGGCCTCGCCCACCAGTAT
>DDMF01000060.1:0-8818 GCA_002340515.1 Rhodobacteraceae bacterium UBA2553
GGCGGCGGATCCCGCACCAGCAGCCAAAGCGGAACCTGCGCCAGAAGCTAAACCAGAGCCTGCGCCAGAGCCTGTAATGGCCGTTGCGCCAGCCCCAGCTTCTGCTGAGGCCTCAAAGGCAGACGATGGTCCGCCTAAGCCGAAGCGCAAAGGTTGGTGGTCACTCGGTCGCTAACTGGATCACTGATCCGAATATGAAACGCATAAAGCCGGGCCCAGTGCCCGGCTTTTTTCATGTGGGGTTATACTTGCTGTCCTGAAATCCCCTGTCCTGAAATCCCATGTCCGGATCAGCCCTTGCGGATGAAATAATATGTGATCTTTTCATCGTCTGCATCAGGGGCGTCGCCCAAAAGCGTGTGGCCTTGTTCGGCACAGAAATGCGGCACATCAATCACCGCGGCCGGGTCAGAGGCTTCAAGCCGAAGTACCGCGCCAGACGGCATGGATTTCAACCGCTTACGGGCCTTAAGTACGGGCAGAGGACACAAGAGCCCAACCGCATCAAGGGTCGCATCATAACTGAGGTCTGGGGTGTTTTCTGTGCTCATACCCCGTGCATAAATCGGCAATTGCGCGCTGTCTACATCCGGTTTTCTTACGTTGGTCGCGGGCCTGTCGCGGGGATGTGACCAAGTGGCAGGTGACACCCGTGACAACTTCGCCTATGTGGTAAATATGTTCGGAATTGACCTGATAGACGCGAGCCTTCTGCCCGCCATGACCGTTGCCCTTGTTGCGGGGCTTTTGTCATTTCTCAGCCCCTGTGTGCTGCCGATTGTCCCGCCGTATTTGGCCTATATGTCGGGGGTGTCCATGGGCGAAATGTCCGAAGGGCGCGGGGCGCAGGGCAAGGTGTTGATGACCGCCGGGTTCTTTGTGTTGGGTCTATCCACGGTGTTTTTGTTCCTTGGCTTCACGACTTCAGTCTTCGGGTCATTTTTCCTGCAAAACCAAAGCATGTTCAACACGTTAGCGGGGATTTTGGTGATGGTGTTTGGCGCGCATTTTCTGGGCGTGATCAACATTCCTTTCCTCAATCGTGAAGCGCGCATTGATGCGGGGGACCAAGGCGGAACTGCCTTTGGCGCCTATCTGTTGGGGCTGGCGTTTGCCTTTGGCTGGACGCCCTGCATTGGGCCACAGCTGGGCATGATCTTATCCTTGGCCGCCACCGAAGGCTCTGTGTCTCATGGCACATTGCTGTTAGCGGTCTATGCGGCGGGGCTGGGCATTCCGTTCCTTCTAGTTGCCGCGTTTTTCCCGCGCATGGGCGGGGTCATGGCGTTCATGAAACGCAATATGCTGCGGATTGAACGGATCATGGGGCTGCTTTTGTGGACCATCGGACTTTTGATGCTGACAGGTGGCTTTTCGTCGTTCTCATACTGGCTTCTGGAAACCTTCCCAGCGCTGGCAACGCTCGGGTAAATCCCTGAAAACAGGGCTTACTTTGGCCATAAACTCGCGCTAGCATATGCCCAGTTGAAAGGCCGGGCAGATGGCAGAAAACGTGACAGCCAAGCAAGAAATTCGCCGCAGGCGGGTGTTTTACATCCCCGGCTATGACCCCATTCATCCCCGTCGTTACCGCGAGCTTTACCGCAAGGAAAGCGCCCGTCAGGGGAAGATTTCCGACTATTCGGTGGACCTGATTGGCCGGCAAGGGACCTCGACTTATGGCTGGCAAGTCACCGGCAAAATGGACGGGGTTGAGACCGAGGCGGAATTTGATGTGCTGGTCTGGTCGGACATTGTGCGCGACAGCATGGATTTGAACATCTTTCAGACCTATCTGATGATGGCGCGCACGGCGGGAACCTATATCGGTTCTGGGGCGCTGCGCCGCTTGATGCGCTTGCGCAAAGGGCCGGTGATCGCCGCCCTTTACCCCGTTGGCATGTTGATCCTGCAATTGCTTCTGGCGCTTTTGGCGGGGTGGAGCGTCGGTGGGTTGCTTACACTTGGCTTGACCGCTTTCACCGGCGGAGCACTGGCCAAACTCGCGGGACTGTCGATTGGTATCGCCATTTTCATCTTTCTTCTCAAATGGTTCCGTAAGATCGACAACAAGCTTTATGTCTATTACTTGATGCATGATTACAGCTATTCCGCGGCCTCAAAAGGGGCGAACTCGCCAGAACTTGAAGCGCGCATGGCGCAGTTCACCGATCAAATCGCCGAGGCGCTGACCTCGGACGTGGATGAGGTTTTGGTGGTTGGCCACAGCTCTGGCGCGCATCTTGGCGTGTCCATTCTGGCCGATTTGGTGCGCGGTGGGCGCGTACCTGGGGGGGGGCCAAAGCTCGGATTTCTGACCCTCGGACAAGTGGTGCCGATGGTGTCATTCCTTCCCAAAGCGGGCCGTTTGCGCCGGGATTTGCACGATCTTTGTCAGACCGACCAAATCGCTTGGGTGGATGTGACGGCCCCCGGCGATGGCTGTGCTTTTGCGCTTTGCGATCCGGTGTCCGTGTCTGGGGTCGCGCCCGCCGAAGGCAAACGCTGGCCGATCGTCTTTTCCGCCGCCTTCACCAAAACGCTGAGTGCTGAACGTTGGAAGGCGCTGAGATGGCGATTTTTCCGCCTGCATTTCCAATATCTCTGCGCCTTTGATCGCCCCAAAGATTATGACTATTTTTGCATCACCGCTGGCCCTATAAGCCTTTTAGAACGCTACCGGAATCGCCCTTCGTCCAATAGCCGCATCGACCGTTCCATATCGAAGTTTACGAGTATGGATCCATGACAGTTCAATCAAACCTGCCCCCGAAACCGCCCGCCCGTGAGGGGCGTGTGTCGCTGCGCAAATATGCCAAGCTGTTTCGCAATGACATTCTGTCGGCCCAGCCCGCGCGGCTGTACCGGGCGTGGATGGCCGAATTTCGTACACCGTTTTTTCGCAGTTTCATGTGCAATGACCCGGAACTGGTGGATCTGGTCCTCAAAGGTCGCCCTGATGATTTTCCCAAATCCGACCGTATTCGCGAAGGATTGGCACCGCTTTTGGGCAATTCGGTTTTTATCACCAATGGTGAGACGTGGAAGCGGCAACGGCGTATCATTGACCCCGCTTTTGAGGGCGGGCGTGTACGCGATGTGTTTCCCGCGATGTGGGATGCTGGTGTCGCGGCGGTGGACCGTCTGGCCCCCCGTGCCGATGGGCAACCCATTGAGATTGAACTGCAAACCAGCCACGCAGCGGCGGATGTGATCTTTCGCACGCTCTTTTCAATCCCGATTGAACATGAAGTAGCCGGGGCGGTTTTTGACAAGTTCAAAGACCATCAACGCGCCCAGCCCGTGGTCAATCTGGGCGCATTGTTGCCCCTGCCAAGATGGTTTCCGCGCTTTCACAGCAAGCAAACGAAAGAGACGGCGCGCGAGATCCGTGCCCTGATCGCACAGTTGACCGAAGACCGCATGGAACAGATCAAGGCGGGCACTGCGCCCGATGATCTGGCCACGAAAATCATGACCACCAAAGACCCGGAAACCGGCGCGCAGTTTGACACCGAAGAAATGGTGGATCAGGTGGCGATTTTCTTTCTGGCGGGCCATGAAACCAGTGCATCGGCGCTGGCGTGGTCGCTGTATTTGCTGGCGGATTATCCCGAATGGCAGGACCGCGTTGCGGCGGAGGCGGAAGCGGCGATTGATCCGGAAAAGATTTATTTTTCAACGATGTCCAAGCTAAAACTGTCGCGCGACGTGTTTCGCGAGGCGATGCGACTTTATCCCCCCGTGCCGATGATGGTGCGCGAGGCGGCCTGTCCTGAGAGCTTTAGAGGTCGTAAGGTGCCCAAGGGCAGCCAGATTGTTCTGAGCCCGTGGCATTTGCACCGACATGAGCGGATTTGGGACAATCCTGACGGCTTTGATCCGGGCCGGTTTGCGACCGACGCGGGCAAAGCCTGTATGCGCAAAGCCTATATTCCGTTCTCATCCGGGCAACGGGTCTGTCCGGGGTCTGCCTTTGCGATGATCGAGGGACCTTTGATCCTGTCGCTGCTGATACGCGCCTATCGCTTTGAAATCGTGACCGAAAAGCCAGCGATGCCGGTTGCACATCTGACGGTGCGCGGGAAAGACGGGATTTGGCTGAGGCTGACGCCGCGCGGTTAAGAACGGTAGTGGTTCAACACATATACGCGAATGGCGGAGGCAAGGCCGCGGTCCATGCCGCGGGTTTCGTCCACTTCTGCCGCCAAGGCATTCAGGGCCAATCCGCGTGCGCGGGCAATCTCGTTAAAGGCTTGCCAGAATTCTGGTTCCAGCGACACCGAGGTGCGGTGACCGTGCAGGGTGAGTGAGTGTTTTTGTGGGCGGGTGGTCATGTTTTATCGTCCTCGCCGGCGTCTCGTTTGTGCCCGTCAAAAAGCTTGCGCACCCGTTCAGCATCCACATGTTCCGCGTCTTTTTGAGCCTTTGTCCGGCCAAATTTCACGGAGTTTTCGTTTGCGCGGGCCTTACCCTTGGCCCGCGCTTTTTCTTTTCTGTACCGGTTCAGATTGACCGGTTCTGAACCGTCTTTTGTCATCAGTCTTTCGGGCCGATCATCTGCTCGGGGCGGACCACCTCGTCAAAGGTTTTTGCGTCCACAAAGCCAAGCGCGATCGCCTCTTCCTTGAGGGTTGTGCCGTTTTTATGCGCCGTTTTCGCGACTTTGGTGGCGTTGTCATAACCAATTGTCGGCGCCAATGCGGTGACGAGCATCAGGCTTTCTTTCATCAGCTTGTCGATGCGTGGCTCATTCGCTTGGATGCCGTTCAGCATACGTTCGGTGAAGCTGTCCGCCGCGTCGCCCAAAAGTTGGATGGATTGCAAGAGGTTATAGCTCATCATCGGGTTATAGACGTTGAGTTCAAAGTGGCCTTGCGATCCTGCGAATGTCATGGCCGCGTTGTTGCCCATGACGTGGGCCGCGACTTGGGTCAGTGCTTCGGCCTGTGTTGGGTTCACTTTGCCCGGCATGATCGAGCTGCCCGGTTCGTTTTCGGGCAGGATCAATTCACCCAGACCCGAGCGCGGACCAGAGCCCAGAAAGCGGATGTCATTGGCGATTTTATAGCAGGATCCCGCGACCGTGGCCAAGGCACCGGACATAAAGACCATCGCGTCATGGGCGGCAAGGGCTTCGAATTTGTTCGGCGCGGTCACAAAGGGCAGGCCGGTGATGCGCGCCATATTGGCCGCAACCGTTTCGCCCCAACCGTTTTTGGTGTTCAGCCCGGTGCCCACAGCGGTGCCGCCTTGTGCCAGCTCATAGATGCCGGGCAGGGCGAGGTTCACCCGCGCAATGCCCTGGCGGATCATATGGGCGTAGCCTGAGAATTCTTGGCCCAAGGTCAGCGGGGTTGCATCCTGGGTGTGGGTGCGGCCGATCTTGATGATGTCTTTGAATTCTTCCTGCTTGGCTTCAAGGCCCGCCAACAGTTTTTCAAGACCGGGCAACAGCACGTCGCGCACGGACATCGCGGTGGCGATATGCATGGCGGTGGGGAAGGTGTCGTTGGAGGATTGGCCCATATTGCAGTGATCATTGGGGTGCACGGGGTCTTTTGACCCGATCACACCGCCCATGATTTCGATGGCGCGGTTGGCAATCACTTCGTTGGCGTTCATGTTCGACTGGGTGCCGGACCCGGTTTGCCACACGACCAGCGGGAAATTGTCGTCAAATTTGCCGGCGACCACTTCGCTGGCGGCCCGGANNGTCGGCGATGGCGGCGTCCATATCGCCTGAGGCTTTGTTGGCTTCGGCACAGGCTTGTTTGATCACGCCCAATGCGCGCACGATGGCGACAGGTTGCTTTTCCCAACCAATGGGGAAGTTCATCAACGAGCGTTGGGTCTGTGCGCCCCAATACTTGTCGGAAGGAACTTCGAGCGGGCCAAAGCTGTCGGATTCAGTGCGGGTTTGGGTCATGATGTGCGCCTTTAGCAAAAGAATTCTCGGCTTTTGTACTTAAAAGCACGCCGAATTCAATGCTGGTAGCGCCACAACCTGTCGCATGTTTGTGAAATTTCGTCGCAAAGCATGATTATGTGGGGCAAACGGCTGTTGATCCGCCCGCATTTGCGCAAACGGTTATTTGCGGAAACTGTCGAGACTGACCACTTCGGCATCTTTGGGTTCTGGCTTGGCCTCGTCCAGTTCAATTTCGGGCGCGTCCTCTGTGCCCTCGTCATCCTCTTCGCCCGCGATGTGCAAATTGGCGTGATGGTCGCTGTCTTGTGTTTCAAAGCGCAGGCCAAACTCTACCGAGGGGTCGACGAAGGTGTTGATCGCATCAAAGGGGACATACATGGTTTCAGGGGTGTCGCCGAAATTCAGCGTGACCCCGAATCCGTCGTCATTGACGTTGAGATTATCAAACCAATGTTGCAGCACGATGGTCATATCTTCGGGAAAACGGTCATGCATCCACTCCGCCAACTCCGCATCGGGGTGGCGGGTGTTGAAATTAACAAAGAAATGGTGATCTCCGGGCAGGCCTTCGCGCGCCACATCCTCCAGCACGGACTTTATCAGGCCGCGCATGGCATCATGCATCAAATTTCCATAGTCGATCGAGCCGGACATGCTGCACCCTTGCTGTTGCTTGATTTGAGCATAGGGGAAATTAACGTAAAAGGAAGTGGTGAGGTGAAAAACTTATGCGCTTTTCTTGCGGTGGATCTGGCAAGCAAAAGGGGGCATGTTCACCCCCTTTTTTTTGGGTTTAACCGATGGTTTCGCCGGCCAGACACAGCGCCAATGTATGTTCTGGCAAGAGGCCAAGCTGTTCAAATAATGTCAAAAAGTCGAATTGGTTATAGGCTTCGACGATTTTTCCCTCTTTGATGCGGCACATGATTTGGCCGGTGACATTTACCGTACCGTCATTGAGTTTTCCGGTCGCCTTGGCGGACATTTGCGACCAGATCCAATTGTCCAATTCGACCACGCGGTCAAAGTGGATCGTCACGTCTTGGATTTGTTCATGTACGGCCCCGGCCAGAGCTTTGAAATCTTCTGGCCCGACGCCAAATTCCATCATCCCCTGTGCTTCGGTGTCCGGGGTGAAGAGCGTATCAATAATGTCTAGGTCGGCCTCGACCCACACGCGTTCGTACCATTGTTTCAGGATGTCCAGATTAGACAATTTTGCCTCCGCCATATTTGCTGCTCAGCGTGAAAACGATGTGTTAAGTATAGGGTGCGAAAGGTGAACAAATCCTTGCCGAGAGACCTGTCTATTTGGACAGGTTTGGCGGAAAATCAGGGAAAAATGGTGAAATATGGTTGTAAAATCTAAGCAAACAACGCCGTTGGTCTGTTAACGACGCTGGTCTGCTATACGAAAGAGAGGGGGAAGTGCAGGTTTCTGTTGCCAGGTACCTGCGGACCCCGCCAAACGCTGCTAAGCGTAAGGACTTAAGGTCAGCGACCAAGGTTGCTTACGCAGCCATAGCCATTGCTGGAGCTTTGTTGTCATTTGCAACTAGCTTAAAGTGTACCGATAACGGTGGTAACTCACCGAAACAAAGCTAACCCCTTTAGACGTCCGTCGATCCTATTTCGTCCCCATGATCCCAAATGATAGGATGTTTGGTGGAGACGCCGGGTACCGCCCCCGGGTCCGATCCGCTTATTGCGAGCGCGTTTATGTCCATAGTCCCCGAGGGGACAGGGAATGTATAGGGGTTGAGGGGAGGTATGAAAAGGCATAATTCTTTCGGAAAAGGCAAAGAGTTGAATTTCATGACCTTTCCATTGCTTCATGCGCTGCTGAGCAGTCTGAAACTTCATAAGAAAACAGCTGTTCAGTTGGTTGTAGTAATCACGCTGATCTGGGCGGTGTTGTGTCTGCCGTTTCCGTTTCTGGAAGAGCGTGGGTATTCTCTATCCACGCTAGAGGCGCGTGGCGGTGGATTGGGGACTTTGAAGATCTATTCGGCAATTGGTATCGGTCTGATCCTGATGGCGATTTTCTGGCATCAAACTGTGCTGCTGGACAGGGAGGTTTTGAAAGATCGGTCTGTCAGGCGGGCGCTGTCATATGGCCTTCGATGGGTCTGGTTTTTACTTCTGATGGTGGTTGGATACCTAGGGCTGGTCTACAGTGCCGTTTTGGTAATGGATGATGCTCGGGGGGACATCGGACATTTCATGCAGTCAGAATTCTTTGTTCCCGCCCTCGTTGCAATTGGAATCTTTATCCAATTTCTTTTTTTCCGGGGATGGGTTGGTTTGGTGGCCATTGCGGTGGATGGTCCAAAAATCAACCACTGGACGTCCTGGCGAATAACGCGAGCCTTCCGGTGGGAAATCCTGCTTTTCGCCTTCCTTCTCAACCTGCTTTATTTCGGTCAAGGGCAATTGGATACCTTCTTGCTGAACCTCAATCTGAATGGGGAAACGCCGGAAGGGGCCGGTGAATGGGGCATCCTGTTTTTCTGGGGCGTCGTCTGGTCTTTGCCCGCAGCAATTGTACTGCTGCTTGAGGTCGCTTTCCTTACCGAGCTGTATTCACAAGCAAAATGTCATATTTCAACGAAGGAAGACGACCTGAATGCTGCTGGGAATGAGAGGGCCTGAAAGATGATTGGTAGGGGGATGTGTCGCTGAAACGAAGGAGGAAACTCAAACCGTTTTTGTCGTCACAAGCCTGCTGCGCCCCAGTTCCACCGTATAATCCGCCAGTTCAGACAGGATGGTGTCTGCTTGCGTTCCGTCTTGCTGCTCGATCATATCCGCAAGCTTGGTGTGCAGGGCGATGATCCGGTCGCGGTCGCGTTGGGTGTAGGTGATCATGTTCATCAGCGGCTGCAT
>DDMF01000060.1:8863-9020 GCA_002340515.1 Rhodobacteraceae bacterium UBA2553
GGCCAGTTGGTAGGACAGAACCGGGTTCATTGCCCCATCCACCAGCGCCCGGTGAAAGGCCACGTCCGAGGCGCAGAAGGCTTCGTCCGTGAGGCCCGGTTGGGACTGGCGCATAATTTCGGCGCGCATGGTGGCAAGGTGATCTGCCGTGCGACGC
>DDMF01000060.1:9036-12982 GCA_002340515.1 Rhodobacteraceae bacterium UBA2553
CGCGCTGCCGAAAGTGGCGCACAGGCGCGTTCCAGCGCAAAGCGTGCCTCACAGGCGGTCTCGAAACTCACCTCGTTCATCGACAAGAGCAGGGTCGACGTGGTGATCTGCTGGCCATAGGCGTCCTCAAACGACATGCGGTTCACAAAGGCGCCCCCAGTGGCCCCGCGTTGGGTGCGGATAAGGTTCTGGGCTGCCAGCCGTTTCAGGGCTTCGCGCACGGTGGGGCGGGAGACGGAGAACTGATCCGCCAGTTCAGCCTCAGACGGCAGACGCTGATCGACAATCAATTCGCCTGCTATGATTGCATCGCGAATATCGCTGGCAATTTTGGCCGAGAGGTCTTGCGGGGTTGGTTTTTGCACGCTCATTTCCCCTGTCTAGGCGGTCAGGGGGTGTGCGGTCAACTGGACGCTGCGTCACTTTTGGTGTTGAAAAAAAATCATTTGTCAGACAATTGATTTCGGATGTAGCGTTAAATGTAAGACAATTGCGAATCTTTCAGGAGAATCCCATGCAAATCGCCACCCGCATCAGGCAAATGGCAGCCCCACATTGGCTGGCCCTGTTTGGCTTGGTCTTGCTGGGATGGGTGGTGCTGTATGCCATGGCGGTGCCGACGGAGGATTTGGCGATGGCGCGGATCTATGGGGCGGAGTTCTGGCGTTCGCTGTGCATCGTGTCGCCCGATCGGGCCGGATATTGGGGCCTGGCCGCAATGTGGGCGATTATGTCGGGGGCGATGATGGCGCCCACTGCGCTGCCTGCTTTCGCAACCTATGATGACATGCGCAGCAGTGGCGCGGCCAGCACAGGCGGATTTGGNNTGGCGCGCTGATTTCGGGCTATCTGGCGATCTGGTTGGGTTTTGCGCTGGTGGCGGCGGGGGCACAATTGGCGCTGTTTCGACTTGGGTTGATTTCGCCTCTGGGCCAAAGCCTGTCGGTCTGGCTGTCGGGGGCTTTACTGATTGGCGCCGGGCTTTATCAGTTTTCAGCGCTGAAAGAGGCCTGCCTGTCAAAATGCCGTCAACCGATCAGCTTTTTCATGCAGTATTGGCGCAACACCCGCTGGAACGCTGTGGCGTTGGGTCTGCGATTGGGGGCGGTCTGCCTTGGCTGTTGCTGGGCATTGATGCTGCTTGGGTTTGTGGGGGGCGTGATGAATATCGCGTTTATGGGCCTCGCCACGCTTGTGATGATTTTCGAAAAACTGCCGGAGATTGGCCGGTATGTGACCAAACCGCTGGGCTGGGGACTGACTATTCTTGGCCTTGCACTCATGACCAATGGCGCATTGAACCTGCTTTAGGCGCGCCGAATAAGGGAGAATGGATATGGACGGGACGCAAGTCGGCCAGGTTGAATGGGCCATCAAAGGGGAATTGATCCTCAACTGTAACTGTACGGTGTTTTGCCCCTGTGTGGTCAGTCTTGGGGATCACCCCCCGACCGAAGGCTATTGCATGGGCTGGGCGGGCATTCGCATTGACAGCGGCCATTATGGCGGCGAGGACCTGTCGGGTCTGAATGTGGGGCTTTTGCTGGAAATTCCGGGCCGTATGGGGCGCGGCAACTGGAAAGCTGCGGCCTATATTGATGATCGCGCCAATGACGCCGCGTTTGAAGCGCTGTGCCATATTTTCACCGGGGCGGCCAAGGGCACCACGGGGCTTTTCAAGATGCTGGTTAGCGAGTTTCTGGGCGCTGAACGCGCGCCGGTTGTGTTTGAGACCGAAGGCAACAAGCGCCGCCTGATGGTTGGCAAAGCCATCAAAGGCGAGGTTGAGCCTGTGCCGGGCAAAGGCGGTGCTGATCAGGTCATCACCAACACCAATTACTGGATGGGGCCGGATATCACCGTTGCCAAGGCCAATGTGGCCAAAGTGCGCGCCTTTGGCCGGGTGTGGGATTTTGACGGCAAATCCGCTGAAATCTGTCAGATCGACTGGAAAGGCCCTGGTCGCTGACGCGGCCGGAGCTTTGATAAGGGAGCGCGCCCCGTGGTAAGTTCTTCAGGAGCCATGATCTCACCGTCCCGCCGTCTGCGGCGTACCCCTTTCAGTCCCGGTGTCGAAGCCGCCGGGGTCAAGGGCTACACGGTTTACAATCACATGCTTCTTCCGACCGTCTTTCGGTCGGTGGAAGAGGATTACCGTCACCTGAAAGAGGCGGTACAGGTCTGGGATGTGGCTTGCGAGCGACAAGTGGAAGTGCGCGGCCCCGATGCTGCCCGTCTGATCCAGATGCTCACGCCGCGCGATCTGTCAAAGATGCAGGACGGGCAATGTTTCTATGTGCCGATGGTGGATGAAACGGGGGGCATGCTCAACGACCCTGTGGCGGTGAAACTGGAGGCCGACCGGTTCTGGATCTCTATCGCCGACAGTGATCTTTTGTTTTGGGTCAAAGGGTTGGCTTACGGGTTTCGTCTGGATGTGTTGGTGGACGAACCGGATGTCTCGCCCCTTGCGATCCAAGGCCCCCGTGCGGATGATCTGGCGGCGGCGGTCTTTGGCGACGCGGTGCGTGATATCCGGTTTTTCCGCTATAAACAGCTGGAATTTCAGGGGCGCAAACTGGTTGTTGCCCGCTCTGGATACTCGAAACAGGGCGGGTTTGAGGTCTATGTCGAGGGGGCTGACATTGCCATGCCGCTGTGGAATGCGCTGATGGAGGCAGGCAAGGGTATGGACGTTCATGCCGGTTGCCCCAATGGGATTGAGCGCGTCGAAGGTGGTTTGCTCAGTTACGGCAATGATATGACCCGCGATAACACCCCGCATGAGGCCGGGTTGGGGCGGTTTTGCTCCACCCAAAGTGCCTTGGGCTGTGTCGGGCGTGATGCGCTGTTGCGTGTGGCCAAGGAAGGCCCGGTGCAACAGGTGCGCGCGATTGAGATTCACACAGGGGACGGACGCCCCGTGCCGCCCTGTGATCGGGCCTGGCCCCTGATGGATGGGGAGATGCAGGTGGGGCAGGTGACCTCTGCGGCCAATTCCCCGGATTTCAACACGGGTGTTGCGATTGGCATGGTGCGCATGACCCATTGGCACGCCGGCACCGAGCTTGACGTGATGACCCCAGACGGGCCGCGTGCGGCGACTGTCTATGACACATTTTGGATTTAACGGGCGGGCGTGATGGCCCGCGCAGAAGGAGATGACGATGTTTAAAGCGCTGGTAATGGAGCAAGGCGAAGATGGTTTGGCGGCCGCTGAGATCAAAGAGATTGGTGAGGATGCGCTGCCCGAGGGCAATGTGACGGTCGCTGTGGAATACTCCACCGTGAACTACAAAGACGGGCTGTGCCTGTCGGCCAAAGGCGGCGGGCTGGTGCGCAACTATCCCCATGTGCCGGGCATTGATTATGCGGGCACGGTTGAGGCGTCGGATGATGCGCGTTATGCGCCTGGTGACAAGGTTGTGCTGACCGGTTGGCGCGTGGGCGAGGCAACTTGGGGCGGATACGCGCAGAAGGCGCGTGTTTCAGCCGATAAGCTGGTGCCGCTGCCCAAAGGGCTTGATACACGTCAGGCGATGGCCGTGGGCACGGCGGGTTTCACCGCAATGCTGGCCGTGATGGCGCTGGAGGATCACGGGTTGAAACCCGGTACTGGTCCGGTGCTTGTGACTGGTGCCGCGGGTGGTGTGGGGTCAGTTGCCACGGCGATTTTGGCGGGCCTTGGCTATGAGGTTGCGGCCGTGACAGGTCGCCCGGATCAGGCGGAATATCTGAAATCGTTGGGGGCCACCACCATCGTGGCCCGTGAGGCGTTGAACGAGACCACCAAACGCCCGCTTGAGGCGGAAACCTGGGCAGGCTGTGTGGACGCGGTGGGTGGCGAGATGCTCGCGCGCATTTTAGGCCAGATGAAATACGGAGCAAGCGTGTCTGCGGTGGGTCTTGCGGGCGGCGCTGGGCTGCCGGGCACGGTCATTCCCTT
>DDMF01000024.1:0-970 GCA_002340515.1 Rhodobacteraceae bacterium UBA2553
ATCCCCGACCGCCTCGGCCACAGTATCATGCACGCTGGCACTGTCCAAGATGCGCCCGGCCCCAGAGGCCATTGCCACAGCGGCTGGGTTTGGCCAGCCATCCCGCGGTTCAACCACACGCATTCTGGTCAAGCCAAAGTTCAACATCGCCCGCGCCGCGGCACCAATGTTTTCGCCCATTTGCGGGCGCACCAGAACAAAGGCAGGATCTGGACCCAAAGCGCTCATCTTTACAAACCTTTCCAAATTCTCGCGCCGTGATACGCTTGTCTGAACCCAAAAGGCAAGGAGGGCACCATGGCCTATGATCCAGAAATCTACGAAACCCTCGCGAGAGATTTGACCGCCCTGCCGGGCATCGGCGAGAAAAAGATGTTTGGCGGAATTGCGTTCATGCTGAATGGCAACATGCTGTGTGGTGTGCATAAAGGCGGCGCAATGTACCGTGTGGGAAAAGATCATGAGGCCAAGGCTTTGGCATTAGACGGTGTGGACCCCATGAGCTTTACCGGACGGCGGATGGGTGGGTTTGTTGACGCAGCCCCCGACGCGCTTGAGAACGAGACAACTCGGCTTGCACTCTTGTCTCTCGCCACAAGTTTTGTAGGCACGCTGCCCGCAAAATAACCTGCCCCTTGCAAAACCTGCCCTAAGACAAGATAAGCGCAAAAGCATCGTGGAAAGGAGCATCCAATGGCCGACGCACAAGAGATGGAACAGCCTCAGGTTTACCTTTTGACACCACCGGAGTTTGAACTTTCAACCTTTCCGACCCTGCTTGCCCGGGTGCTCGACAGCACCGATGTGGCCTGCTTGCGCCTGACCCTCGCCACAACCGATGAAGACCGCATCATGCGGGCGGCGGATGTGTGCCGCGAGGTGGCCCATGCCCGTGATGTGCCGATCGTGATTTCCGAACATGCCTTGATGGTGGAACGCCTTGGTTTAGATGGGGTACATCTGGGGGACG
>DDMF01000024.1:991-7214 GCA_002340515.1 Rhodobacteraceae bacterium UBA2553
GGTGCGCAAAACCCGCACCGATTTGGGTCAAGACGCCATTGTTGGCGCCTACTGCGCGGGATCGCGTCATGAAGGTTTGAATGCGGGCGAAAACGGTGCGGATTATATCAGTTTCGGGCCGGCCGGTGCCTCGGCGCTGGGCGACGGAACCCGCGCCGAGCTGGATCTGTTTGACTGGTGGTCGCAGATGATCGAGATCCCGGTGGTCGCGGAAGGCGCTTTGGATCAAGACATCATTCGCACGCTGTCCCCGATGACCGACTTTTTTGCCATCGGCGAAGAGATCTGGCGCACAGAGGATCCAGTTGCCGCATTGAAAGCCCTGACCGACGCGATGCAGGGCTGATAAGGACGTGCTTGGGCGGGATCACCTCCGCTCAGGCAACCTTGTTTTCAATGTCCAGCACTCCAAGCCCCTCGCGCACTTTTTCCTCGCAATAAAGGCTTAACGCCTTGCGGCTGGCAAAATCTGTGACCTTTACGGGGGGGTGATAGATCAGCTCGATACGCCCCTGGCGTCTTGCGGCAAGGGTTTGGAGCAGATGCGGGGCAAAATCCATATCCCCCCACCAGCCATAAAAGCGTGGATCTTCGCCTTCCGGTGCAAAATAGCGTACGCTCACCGGCTGCACCCACATGAACTCACGAAGTTCTGGCGTAAAGAACGCCGCAAAAAGAGTTGATTTAAAAGGCAAAACGCGCTGGGCATCAGAAGATGTTCCTTCTGGAAAAAACAAAAGCTTATGCCCGGCACTCAGACGCGCGCGAAACACTTCGATTTGCTGCGTCGCCTCGCGCCGATCGCGATTGATGAACACCGTCCCGGTGGCGCGCGCGAGCCAGCCAATGCCCGGCCATTTGGCCACTTCGGCTTTGGAAACGAAATACACCCGTTTTTTGGCGTTGAGAGAAAAGATGTCCAACCAACTGGCGTGATTGGCCACAACCGCACCTTTTTCGCGCATCTGCTCGCCAATAGCATGGAACGGAATGCCCAGGATTACAAAGGCGCCGCGGCACACAAATTGCGTGATATAGGGCGTAACGGGTCTGTGCATACCAAAGATCGGACGCTCGACCAGGCGCACCAGAAGCAACAGTAACAGCCCACCAAACACGAGGATACCCAAAGGCAATCCACGCCACAGCACCCGGACAATCGCCATTCCTTTAGGATGAAAGGGTTTTGGTTCGGTCTCTCCATGCCAAAGCGCGCTCATCGGCGTTTCTCGGTATAGATCGCTTTGTGTGTCGCGCTCATCTTATTGGTGTCCATGATCAAACATACATCCGTGGTGTTAAAGCTATAATCCACAAAAGCGCCCTGCCCCACATAGCCACCAAGGCGCAGATAGGCTTTGATCAACGCCGGAACCGCTCGCATCGCTTTGGGCCGGTCGATTTCAGTCTCAGACAGCAGGTTCATCTCTTGATATACATCTGGGTGGGCGCAAACCCGCAAATCTTCTGGCGCAAGGTGGCGGTGATGCAAAAGAGACAGAGGTGCCTTTAACTTCTCGATATCAGTACCATGGAACGATGCCACGCCAAAAAGAACCTCAATCTCATGGGCCGCGACATAGTTCGCCAAACCGTTCCATAAGACCATCATTGCCGCCCCACCGCGATAATCCGGATGCAGGCAGGAGCGGCCAAGTTCCAACAGTTTTCGCCCGGATGCCTTTAGGGGCGACACATCATACTCCGCCTCGGAATAAAACCGCCCTGGCCCCGAAATTTGATCGCCGCGCAGCAAGCGGTACACCCCAACCGCAGACATGTCTTCGCGCGATTTATCAAATAAAACGAGGTGATCGTAGAAAGGATCAAACGCATCGCGTTCCAGCCCGTCCTCGTGATCGACCAAGGGACCATCGCTGCCAAGTTCGCGCACGAAAACATCATACCGAAGCTTTTGTGCCGCGCGTAAATCATCCGCATCACGGGCAAGACGCAGCACGAATTGTGGTTCAGCAGAGTGCATTTCCAAGCCTCAATTGGTTTATCCGGGTTCTAATGCGACCCGATCTACAACGCAACTCACCGCGATACACGCAATGGTTGCTACTACTATGATTAAGGTTTAGTACTAAGAGCCGGAAGGATCAAAAACGGGTATAAGCACAACAACTTGCGTATCAATCACCTGCTTCCCAACATGTTCAAAATTCGCGGTGACTTTTCCGCCGATATTCGATTGTACCTGCCCAAGACCCCAATCCGGTTGGTTCGGATGACGCACATACATGCCCGGTTCCAATAACGACATCATTTTCACGCCTTTCCTAAAGGGAGTATCCCATGCCCACAAACACCCGTGATCTGACTGCCTTGATCGGCTCGCGTATTTGCCATGACCTTATCAGCCCTTTAGGGGCAATCGGCAATGGTGTTGAATTGTTGGAGTTGTCAGGGTTGGGCGATCTGCCGGAAATGGCGCTGATTTCTGAAAGTGTGCAAAATGCAAATTTGCGTATTCGCTTTTTTCGGGTCGCCTTTGGTGCGGCCAATTCAGAACAGCGTGTCGCGGAGAATGAAATTCGCACCGTATTGGCCCCGGATGCTGATGGCCGGAAAATTGAGATCAATTGGACGCCGCTTGGCGACCAGTCACGCGCAGCCGTCAAGCTTGCCTTTCTCATTATCCAATGCATGGAAACCAGCATGCCATGGGGTGGCCGTCTGGAGATTGAAGAGCAAAATGGTCAATGGCGCATTTGGGGTGAGGCCGAAAAACTACGCGTCGACCCAAACCTTTGGGCGCTGTTAGAGGCGGATGACGATGAGGCCAATGTCTCGCCTGCACAGGTGCATTTTGCCCTGATCGGCCCGGAATTAAAACGGCAAGGACGCACCGCCTGCGTGGCCCTTGCCGATCATTCTGTCAGTGTCAGTTTCTAATCCTAACCACGCACCGTACCGTCCCCTTCGACGATGTATTTAAAGCTGGTCAATTGCATGGCGCCAACCGGACCACGCGCGTGCATTTTGCCCGTGGCAATGCCAATCTCTGCGCCCATCCCAAACTCGCCCCCATCCGCAAATTGGGTCGAGGCATTACGCATCAAAATCGCACTGTCGATACGCGCAAAAAACCTGGCTGCGGTGGCATCATTTTCAGTCATGATCGCATCGGTATGCGAGGAGCTATACTGATTGATATGGGCAATCGCCCCATCCACATCTTCAACAATTTTTGCGGCAATAATACTATCGAGGTATTCTTTGCCCCAATCCTCATCCCCCGCAACAACAGTCCCGTTCAACCCCGCATCGGCGCGAACCTCGATGCCTGCTGACATCAACTTATTCAGGATTTCTTGCCCCAAAGGCACGGCATCCTTGTGAATCAGCAAACACTCTGCCGCGCCACAAATACCGGTGCGACGGGTTTTGGCATTGATCACCACACGCGTGGTTTTCTCTGCATCCGCATCTTTGTCGATATAGATGTGCACAATACCTTCGAGATGTGCAAACACCGGCACACGGGCTTCGCGCTGTACCAACCCGACCAACCCTTTGCCCCCGCGCGGTACAATGACGTCAATATGATCGGTCATGGTCAGCATCTCGCTTACTGCGGCACGATCTCTCGTAGGGACGATCTGAATGGCGTCTTCAGGCAAACCTGCGCTGCGCAACCCGTCTTGCAGGCAGGCGTGGATGATGCCCGCCGAATGAAAACTCTCGGACCCGCCGCGCAAGATGACTGCGTTCCCCGCCTTGAGGCACAACGCGCCCGCATCTGCGGTCACATTAGGGCGACTTTCGTAGATCACGCCAATCACGCCAAGCGGCGTGCGCACGCGCCTGATGTGAAGGCCTGAGGGGCGATCCCATTCTTCGGTGATTTTCCCAACAGGGTCTTCTTGGACAGCAACCGCACGCAGACCCTCACACATGGCTTTGATCCGGTCTTCATCCAGCATCAACCGATCAAGCATGGCGGGCGACAACCCCTTGTCCCGGCCAAAGCTCATATCTTTTGCGTTGGCTGCAACAATCTCATCCCGGTGCATCCAACAGGCGTCTGCCGCCGCCAAAAGCGCATTTTCCTTTGCAATGGACGGAGCGAAGGCCAGAACAGTCGCAGCCGCGCTGGCGCGCTCACCGATCTGGGTCATCATGGATTTGATGTTTTCGCTCATGGGATAATCTCCGTGAAGTATCGCCTTCAAGGCTTTGATTTAGATTGACATATCATCTCTGTGTATCAATGCAGAACGTCCGGGATACCCTAGAACCGCTGCGATCTGGTCCGAACGTTTTCCCGCAATTGAACGTGCTTCATCCGATGAATACCGCGCAAGACCCGCCCCGATCTGTACAGCATCAGGGCCGTGGATTGTCACGCTGTCCCCACGCCCAAATTGCCCATACACGGCTGTCACACCGGCTGGCAAAAGCGACTTTCCTTGCTTCAAGGCCGCTGCGGCCCCCGCGTCGACAATAATGTCACCCTGTGGCTTCATTGATGAAATCCACTGTTTGCGGGCCGCTTTTGGGTCTGTGTCCGCGGTAAAGACCGTGGCGGGTGCCCCGGCCAACAACTGTGCTATCGGATTAAGACGAGAGCCTTCAGTGATGGTTAAGGCACATCCAGCCCCGGTCGCAGTCTTTGCCGCCATGACCTTGGTCTTCATCCCACCTTTCGACAGGCCAGACCCCGCATCGCCCGCCATCGCTTCGATCGCGGGAGTGATTTCGTCAACCTGATCAAACCGTGTCGCCGAGGCATCGTCGCGCGGATTTGCCGTGTAAAGACCATCCACATCGGACAAAAGCACCAAGTGATCTGCTCCGATGGTCACTGCCACCTGCGCCGCGAGCCGGTCATTGTCACCAAAGCGAATTTCATCCGTCGCCACGGTGTCATTCTCATTCACAATCGGAACAGCCCCAAGTGATAAAAGCGTCTCTAGGGTTGCACGAGAGTTCAAGTAACGACGACGGTTTGCGCTGTCTTCCAGCGTTACCAAAACCTGCGCGGTTGTCGCACCATGCTGTGCTAACGCCTCTTCATAGGCCCGCGCCAGTCGGATTTGCCCAACAGCGGCGGCCGCCTGAGATTGCTCTAGCGGCAAACTTCCGGTGGGCAATTTCAGCACCCCACGGCCAAGCGCAATAGACCCCGACGAGACCAAGACCACATCCGCCCCGCGGGCTTTTAGATCCGCCACATCTTGCGCAAGGGAGGTCAGCCATTCAGACTTTAACGCCCCTGTTTTTACGTCCACCAACAAGGCGGAGCCGATCTTGATGACAATACGTTTGGCTGTGCTTAAGGCGCCCAACTTTCTGGCTCCTCAACAGGTGTGTGACGAATGCGATCTTCAGAAATCTCTTTGCGCAAGGCACGCAGCACCTCTACGGTGCCTTCGCGTGCGACGCCGGACATCATCATTACCGGCCCCGCGACGGCTTCAAGCTCCGCCAATTTTTCCGCCCGCTCCTCTTCATCAAGAGCGTCGATCTTGTTCATTACGGTGACGCGCGGCTTGTCGCCCAAAATGTCGCCGTAATTCTCGACTTCGGTGATGATGGTCTGCCAATCCCCTGCAACATCATCAGAAGTCCCGTCGACCAAGTGCAAAAGAACTGAGCACCGCTCCACATGCCCCAAGAACAGATCACCAAGACCGCGCCCTTCCGACGCCCCTTCGATCAGACCCGGAATGTCTGCGATGACAAACTCGGCGTTATCAACACCGACCACGCCCAAGTTGGGGTGAAGCGTGGTAAAGGGATAATCGGCAATCTTGGGACGCGCGTTTGAGGTTGCGGCTAGAAAGGTCGATTTTCCGGCATTGGGAAGGCCCAAAAGGCCAACGTCGGCAATCAGTTTCAACCGCAACCAAAGTGTGCGCTCGACACCCGGCTGGCCAGCATTGGCACGCCGGGGGGCTTGGTTGGTCGAGGTTTTGAAGTGTAGATTGCCAAACCCACCATTGCCGCCCTTGGCCAGCACCACGCGCTGCCCAACTTCGGTCAGATCGGCGATAACGGTTTCCTGATCTTCGTCCAGAATTTCGGTGCCAACCGCGACGCGCAAAACGATGTCATCGCCATCTGCCCCGGTGCGCTGTTTGCCCATGCCTGGGCGGCCGTTATCTGCGAAAAAATGCTGTTGATATCGGAAATCGATGAGCGTGTTCAGCCCTTCGACCACTTCGGCAATCACATCGCCGCCGCCACCACCGTCGCCCCCATCAGGCCCGCC
>DDMF01000024.1:7246-33400 GCA_002340515.1 Rhodobacteraceae bacterium UBA2553
CCCGCCGTATTCAATGTATTTTTCGCGCCGGAACGACACACAGCCGCCACCGCCGGCACCAGACCGAATATAGACCTTGGCGAGATCGAGGAATTTCATGTGTCTTAGCCTTTTCTGAACTGACTTTGGCGATAGAGGGAAACGGCGGCGGGCTCAAGTCTTTGGCGCTACAAACCCACGTTTTCCGCCGTAAAACTGGATAATAACATCATATAGCGGGCGGGCGGGGCAGAGCAAATTTTTGAACCGGCAGGTCTTTGCCTTGCGCCCGGCAAAAAGCTGTCGCAGTGCCACATTCTGTAAACCCCAGTTTTTGCAAAACGCCTATGGACGCAACATTGCCCTCAAACACCCCGGCGCTGATCTGATCCCAGTCATAGCGCGACCAGCAATGTTTGATCAATTCGCACGCCATTTCGGTTGCAAACCCTTTGCCCCAAGCCTCGCGCGCGAGCATGTATCCAAGCTCGGGCCCGCTTTCGCCATGGGATGCAACCCCCAAAACCCCAATCATCCGCCCGTTGCAGAACACCGGGCCAGCCATGCCTTTCTGGGGATCAATCGGTTTGCTACGCTCACGGGTACGGCTGCGCTCGGCGGGCCAAGGCCAGCTTGCGGTCCATTTGACCACCTCGTAATCGGACACAAGCGCATGAAAAGGGTCGCAATCCAGCGAGGTCGCGCGACGCATCATCAGTCGATCCGTGAGCAAGCGTGTCATCATTTCAAACGCCTCCAATCATCGCGAGACAGGTTCACTTTGATCAAAGGAACCTCAACACCCTGCGCCTGCGAATATTCTGACACGATGACACCCGTTGGCGCGAACCCCAGTTTTTTGAGGACGCCAAAAGACGCAGTATTTCCTTCGAAATAACCCGACCCTAGCAACTGCGCGTCAGTATTTTGGAAAAACCAGTCAACCAAAGCCCCAGCAGCTTCGGTCATATAGCCTTTATTTTGATACGCTGCCCCCAGCCAATAGCCAAGGGTGTCCCCGATACCGATCACACCCACCACGCCTTCTTTTGCTTGAATGGCAAGCCCTTCAAATTTTGCCCCCTCTGCAAGAAAGTTCAAAAAAGCATCAAAATCTGCCGGCGTATAGGGATGCGGCACAACGGTCAGCCAGCGAGAGACGTCGATATCGTCCAAAAGCTGAACGATGACGTCCCGATCGCCACCGGACAACGGTCGCAAAACCAAACGTTTGGTTGCAATTTCTTTCATAAAGAAACAACTTACCTATATTTATGCATATAGGTCCAGGTTGGAACATTTGCGGCGCGAGACACGCAGTGGCTTTCGGCGTCCCCAATATATTCAAACCCAGCATTGGTCAGAACGCGCGCGGACGCGGGATTGTCCTGGAACACTTCAGCAAAAATCGCACTGTTTTCAAGTGGATTGGCTGTAATCATCGCGCGCACCGCTTCTGACGCGATCCCTGCGTTCCAAAATGCGGGAGCGACCCAATAGGACATCTCTGACTGACCGCGATCCAATCTGGTCAGTGTGATGACGCCGAGCACTTCCTGCTGTTCTGTCGAGGATCCGTCAATCACCCAAGCGTCCTGCGGTTGTGACACGTCGAGAGCACGTTTGATGAACCCCTCGGTGGTGCCAGGAGGCAAAGGATGGGGGATAGACCGCGTGCTGCGCGCAACTCGCTCATCCCCTGCGTAAAGCGCCATAGATCCGGCATCCGATTTGCGCACCGGGCGCAAAACGAACCGTTCAGCAGGGATAACAGGTTGGCAAGAAATCGTGTCATACATCATGGCTTTCCCTCCTCCGAAAAGCACTGATTGCCAAATCTTCAATTTGTGGATGGCCCGCCCGTTGAAAGAGCTGACTATCTGGCAAAATAGTTAACAAAACTTAAAGGTCCAAATACGCCTGACCCAAAAACAGAAAAAGGGCCGGCTTGTGCAGCCGGCCCCTGAATTTTCATCACCTTACAGGTTTCGACTTACTCAGCGGCCTCCGCCACTGGGAGAACCGAAATAAAGGTGCGGCCCTTAAGGCCTTTGTGGAACTTCACTTTACCTTCGCTGGTTGCGAAAAGTGTGTGATCGCGTCCCATACCGACGTTTTGGCCTGCCCACATTTTGGTGCCGCGCTGACGCACGATAATGTTGCCAGGAACAACGTCCTGACCACCAAAAATTTTGACGCCAAGGCGACGACCGGCTGAGTCGCGGCCGTTACGGGATGAACCGCCTGCTTTTTTATGTGCCATGCTATCTCTCCTTAGCTCAGATTAGGCCAGTGTTTTGGCCTGCTCGACCCAGTCTGCTTTCACTTTAACAGCATCAAAGCTGTCAACCTCAACTGCGGCCAGTTGGGCGAAGGTTGTGATGCCGGCTTCAGCCAGCTTTTTGGCAGCGGCAGGGCCGACACCTGTGATGGTGGTCAGGTCGTCACCGCCCGCTTGAGCGGGAGCTTCGGCCTTAGCAGCAGCTTTTTTGGCAGCAGGCTTTGCAGCAGGTGCAGCAGCACCTGAAACAGACCCAGCACCCATAGCAGCTTTTACACCAGACTTCTCAGCGCCCTTTTCAAGGACTTCAAGGATCTTCACCAGTGTCAGTTTTTGACGGTGGCCCTTGGTACGCTTAGAGCTGTGCTTACGACGGCGTTTCACAAAGTTGATTACTTTGTCGCCTTTGATCTGATCGATCACTTCTGCTTGAACGCCCGCGTCTGCGACGACGGGGGTGCCAACAGTGGTGCCAACCATAAGAATCTCGTTGAACTGGACAGTGTCACCAGCTTCGGCCGCCAGCTTTTCGACACGCAGGATGTCGCCAGCTTGGACCTTATACTGCTTGCCGCCGGTTTTCATAACCGCAAACATATGATCTTCCTTCATTTTCCGCGTCCTACGGCCCCGGTTTGACCCGGTGTTCCAAGGATGGGTCTGGCCCATCTTGCCCCGAACGGCGCGCCCATATGGGCTGCTATTAAACTCACTGGCAAAGGGAACCCCTTACCAGACTGCGGGCTTATCGGGGGAATTGGGGCCTAAGTCAAGAAAAATAACAGCAATGCCGAAGGGAAGGCTCAGCTTGTGCTTGCCTCCATGGGCAGGCCATATTAGCCAATGACCACGCGAAGCGACCACATTGCATTCTATACCAATCCCTGCGGAGAACCAGCCCATGACGCAAAACAAATCCAAATCATCGGCCCCCATGTTCCCGCTGGCAAGTCAGTCCGCAAAAGCGAATGTTGGATCCGCCACGGGGATGCAACAGATCAATCCAAATGTAGCGCAAGCCCAGACCGCCATTCGTGTGGGAAATGCAAAAATGTCTCAGGGCAAATTCAAAGAGGCGGTAGACGCCTATCAAACCGCGGCGCGCCTGCTACCCAAAGAGATTGGCATTTGGAACGCTTATGCGAAGGCCTTGTCGATGCTTGGCGACAAAACGGCCAACAAGCGCGCCCAAAAGCTTTTAAAAAAATCTGGCCTGCCCGCCCCGGCGCAGAAATCTATCGTGACCGAAATGTCGCGCAGCAACACCAAAACCTCGCGCACCAGCGCTGGGATTTCTAAGGAAGTGATCAACCAATTGCTGACCCGTTTTAATGGCGGGGATGCGCAGGGCGTGGCCGAGGAGGCAAAGGCCCTCGCCGAGGTTCATGGTTCAAATGAAATCATCCGGCTGATCCTGGGGGCCTCGCTGGCCGCCCTAGGGCAAAATGACGGTGCCGAAGCGGCCTATCTGGAAGCCCTGTCAATTGCCCCAGATTACGCAGAGGCCCAAGCAAATTTAGGCGAACTTCTGACCGCGCAAGGGCGATACAATGATGCGTTGGAGCATCTTCAGGCGGCGTTCCGTCAAATTCCCTCGAACCCGAAAGTCTTGGGAAACCTTGGCCGCGCCATGAAAGAAGTGAACCGCACACATGAGGCCCTTAACTATCTCGACAAGTTCTTAGCCCTCGCTCCCAATACGCCCTTTGCGCAATTTCTGCGCGCCGAATGCCTCATCACGTTGGAGCAAGGTGAAGAGGCGATTAAAGCGCTGGATGCAATGCCGGATCAGCATCGATCAAATCCAGAGCACCTTGTTTTGCGGGCCGTTGCATTAGATCAAACCGGGCAAAAAGACGCGGCGCTGGACCAAGTCCGCAAAGCGGCCAAGCTTGCCCCAACCCAAATTCGTGTGGTCACGGTGTCTGCCAATCTGTTGCAGCAACATGGGGCATTTGAAGAAGCAGAAACGCTTTTGGTCAAAGCGACCGAGATGGGGCTGAAACATGGCGCTGTGTACCGTCAGATCACAAGCGGGCGGAAACTCGATAAAGACGAGCCCCTTGCCCTTGAAATGTTGGACCAATGGGGTTCAAACCCCGAGATTAAGGGACGTGCAGATCTTGGGTATGCCTTGGTCAAATTGATGGAAGATACCAAGCAATATGACAAGGTCTGGCATTATCTTGACACGGCGAACACCATCCTGCGCACCGATTTCCCCAATCCAAAAGGACGCGACCGCCGAGAGCTGACGCAAATGTTGTCCTTTGTCGGAGATATGGATCTTACGCGCGTGGGGAAGGTTGGCTATCAAGACGACAGTCCAATTTTTGTCACCGGCCTGCCTCGGTCAGGCACGACACTTGTGGAGCAAATTCTTTCAAGCCATTCGCGCGTGACGGGTGGGGATGAAATGGCGCTTTTCCATACGATGGGCTTTAATCGCGCCTCGGACGTTCTGGCCAAAGGTGGCAAAATCAACGATATGACGCCCAAAATGCTTGAAGAGATTGGCAAAGAATATCGTGACGCCGTTCTGAAACGTCACCCCGGCGCAGATATTGTAACCGACAAATCCATTTCGACCTATAAGGTGGCGCCTTTGGTGTGGCTGGCGCTTCCCAAGGCGAAAATTGTCGCGCTCAAACGTGACCCGCGCGACAACCTGTTTTCGATGTTGAAAAACCGGTTTGTTTCCGGGCTGCACACCTATACTTATTCTCAATCTGACTTGGTCGAGGTTTACGGGTTGTTCACCGAATACCTTGCCGCCTGGCGTGAATTGGCGGCCGACCGGATCTATGAAATCCAATATGAAGAGCTTGTGGCCAATCCCGAGGTTGAAGTGCGCAAATTGCTGGAATTCTGCGAGCTGGATTGGGAAGAGGCCTGCATGAATTTTCACCAAAACACCCGCAAGGTAAAAACCCTGTCGATCCACCAAGCCCGACAGCCCCTTTACAACTCCTCAATTGGCCGTTGGCGCCGCTATGAGGAGCATTTGGGGGAGATGCTGGAAGGGCTCACGGGGATGGTCGGCGTGCCGGAAGACTAAGGCGGCACCAGCCACAGCGAGATCAAAAAGGGCTGCCAGCTGCGGCCCTTTTTCAGTTTTGCAATGTTAACTTTGCATGGCCAATCGCGCCGCTGCCAAATTCACTTGCAAGGAGGCGCGTAGTAAAGATGCCTCCGATCCAACGCCAAAAAAGGTCACACCAAGTTGGGCATAATGACCAAAACTGGCCACATCAAAACTTAGAATGCCCGCGGCTTTGCCCTCTGCCCGAATGTCAGCGATACCCTTTTCTATTGCGGCTGTAACCTCTGGATGGCCGGGGTTTCCCAAATGCCCCATATCCGCCGACAGATCAGCGGGGCCAATAAACACCGCATCCACACCATCCGTCGCAGCAATATCTTTGATATTTTTCATCGCTTCACGGGTTTCAGCCTGCAAAATCAAACAGATCTCGTGATCCGCATTTGTGGCATAATCTGCATCATGTCCATAAAGCGCAGCCCGCGCGACCCCTGCCCCCATACCCCGCACACCGCGCGGCGCATATTGAGTGGCGGCGACAATGGATTTGGCCTGAGCACCCGAATTGACCATTGGCACCAAAAGACTTTGCGCGCCAAGATCCAACACTTGCTTGATCACCCAATCCTCGTCAACAGGCACACGCACGATGGCGGAAGTGTCAAACTGCCCCAACACGCGGAGCTGTTCCAGGATGGTGTTCGGGTCAAAAGGCGCATGTTCGCCATCAATCAAGCACCAGTCATAACCCGTTGCGCCGACAATCTCTGTCGCGGAGCCTGACCCAAGGTTCAGCCACATCCCGAGCTGAATCTCACCATTTGCAAGAGCGTGTTTTAGCTTGTTGATTGGCGCAGGCATATGATTACCCTCAATATATTGAACATTAAGTATAGACCTCACGCGCGCGCCAACCAGAGAGGTTCACTGTAAATAATCGGCCCGCTGCAAGCCATATTTTGCCATCTTCTCGTTCAGCGTCCGCCGTGGAAGGCACAGTTCGTCCATCACCCCAACAATCGACCCTTTGTGGCGCCGCATCGTATTGTCAATCAACATGCGTTCAAAGGCTTCAACATATTCCTTCAAAGGCTTCCCTTCGGTGGTCATCACCGGTTGCGCCTCTTCGTGGTCATTCATCAACAGCGACGAAATCGTGCCCGTTCCACGCCGTGACTGAAGCACCGCACGTTCGGAAATATTGATCAACTGCCGAATGTTTCCAGGCCAAGGCGCCTGCATCAATTGGGCGGCCTCCTGCACGCTGACGGTTGGGGCCGCACAGCCATATTCATCGGCAAATTGATCCGCAAAACCGGTGAACAGCATCAAGATATCTTCACCTCGCTGGCGCAGCGGCGGCAGGGTGATTTTCATCGCAGCCAAGCGGTAAAACAGATCGGGGCGCAGGCAATCTTCGCAGGTTTTACCCTGTTCTTGCAGATTGCAAATCGCGACAATGCGTGTCTCGGCTGGGGTACCTTGATCATTCATCCAGGTCAACAAACGCGCCTGAAGTCCCATCGGCAGCGCCTCGATGTCTTCCAACACAAGCGTTCCGCCGCGGGCCTCTTCGACATAGGGTTGGTTGCCGCCCTCATCCATTGGGCCAAACAAACGACGTCCAAGCGCGTCCTCGTCCGTGTCTGTGCAAGACACGACCACAAATTTCTTCCCGGCCTTGGCGCCAACCGCATGAAGCGCATGGGCGACAAGTGTTTTGCCAGTCCCGGTTTCACCCTCTATCAAAGCATGGCCATCCGATTGACCAATATCCAGAATGTCTTCCCTTAGGCGGGACATCACCGGGGATGCACCGATGAGCTTTTTCATTATGGTCGAGCCATCCCCCAGTTCCTTGCGCAAGGCGCGGGCATCAAGCGCCAGACGCCGTTTATGCGTGGCTTTCTTGACCAGATTGGTCATGTTGTCGGGGTTAAAGGGCTTCTCAAGGAAATCGAACGCGCCCACCCGCATCGCCTCCACCGCCATAGGCACATCACCATGACCGGTGATCATGATGACGGGAAGCGAACTGTCGAGTGACATCAGCTTTTTCAGGAAATCCATCCCATCCATGCCCGGCATCCGAATATCCGAAATCACAACACCTGGATAATCCGGACCAATCCCCTTCAAGGCGTCCGCCGCCGAGGGGAAGGTTTCGGTTTGAAAACCTGAAAGGGCCAACCACTGAGAAATGGACTGACGCATATCTTGTTCATCATCCACGATCGCTACTTTTATTGCCTGAGCCATGGCTTTTCCTCCGCCATTTTACCGGCCACCTTATTCGGCAGCTTCGATATCACAGTCTTCTTCATCTAAGATAGGAAGCTCGACTTCAAATACAGCCCCCCCATCTTGGCCATTTCGGGCGGTTAACCGCCCACCAAAATCGGTGACAATCCCCGAAGAAATCGCCAAACCCAGCCCAACCCCGTCCCCCGGGGCCTTTGTGGTATAGAAGGGCTCGAACAGATTATCGAGATCCGTGACCCCTTCGCCATTGTCGCGCACGGTGATCAAAGCGTAATCCCCGCGGCTCACAATAATGTCCACCTGTGGGGCATCCACTGTTTTTGTGGCATCAATGGCGTTGCGCAGCAGATTGATCAACACCTGTTCAAGACGCAAACGGTCCCCCATGACCATCACCGGGTTTCGGGGGATATTGCGCGTTATGCGCACTTCGCGTCGTTTCAGCTGCGGTTCCATCATCGACAACGCCATAGAAACAGATTTCCTGATGTCCATCGGTTCAAACGCATCGCCACCCTTGCGGGCATAGGATTTTAGCTGTCGGGTGATCGCCCCCATGCGCTCAATCAGATCATCAATACGCTGAAAACTGGACAAGGCTTCATCAGGGCGCTTGCGCTGCAACAACAGTTTTGCCCCGGCCAAATAGGTTTTCATCGCGGCCAGCGGCTGGTTCAACTCGTGGCTAACGGCTGCGGACATTTCCCCCAAAGCCGCCAGTTTAGAGCTTTGCGCCAGCGTCTGTTCCGCAACCTGAAGGTTCTTTTCTGCCCTCTGCCGCTCTGCAATCTCCCTTTGCAACTGATCATTAAGCTGCCGCAAATCCGCAGATTCCTGTGCAAAAAGCACAGACCGGAATTGAGCGCGTCGACTGATCAGGTAAAAGGTCAGCGATAAAAGCATCGCGAAGGCCATGATTTCTAACGATAAAAATGCATTCACCTTTTCCCTGACGGACGCATACGACGTAAAAGATGCGATCCTCCAACCTTGAAAGGGTACTCGGGCTTCGTGACGCATCACGGCCTCGCCCAGAAACAACATCTCTGACGGTAAGGCCGACCATTCTGTGGTGCTGCGAAAGTTGCGCCGGATGGCTGTCATGGCGGGGACTGTCGTCAGGGCGTCATCTTCATGTTTGCCACGCCACCGGGGCTCTGTCGCCAAAATGACGTCGCCATGTGAATTGGTCACCAAAACGGCATCTGAAATTCCGGACCAGCTTTCTTCAAATTTGCGCAAATCAACTTCAACAACAATCACACCAATGACCTTATTGCCGGCTTCGATTTTGCGCGAATAGGTAAATTCATATGCGCCAGAGTCACTTTGAACCGTTGAGAATACGGTTTCTGAACTGCGCAGCGCGTCGACGAAATAGGGGTCCGATCGGTGCAATTCCCCCAATGTTTCCCGAACGGTCGCCGCCACGGTTCGCCCATCACCATCAAGCAATATCAACGATTTGGCTTCAATCTCTTCGCGGTAGGAAATCAAACGGGCGGAGCTTTGCGAGAAATCCGCTGAATTCAGCGCATTGATCAATGCCGGATCCCGCGACAGCAAAAGCGGCACAACCGAATTTCGCTGTAACTCACTGATAAGGTTGCCGGAATAAAGCGCCACCCGAAGTTCGGCCCGGTTGCGCGTTGTTTCTGTATAACGTTCGGTCAGCCAACTGTTTGAGACATAAATCACGGCAGCCGCAAGACTGATCAACGCCAGCAAAACCACACGCGCACGCAACGACACCCCAGTACGAGGGGTCAAAGCAGGTTTGGGGTGATGTTGGACATTATCCGCCATGGCGCAAGTCTAAGCGCCATGGCGAGGGGCCACAAGTCAGGCCGCGACCACGGCATCAACCAACGAGCGGAACATTGCCACCCCGTCGGTGCCGCCATGCATCTCATCCACGCAGCGCTCAGGATGCGGCATCATACCAAGCACCCGGCGGTTTTTAGAGATCACACCCGCGATGTTGCCGGATGATCCATTGGGGTTGTCGGTGTAGGTAAAGGCAATGCGACCTTCGGATTTAAGCTGCGCCAGCTTTTCATCCGTGACGTTGTAATTGCCATCGTGATGCGCCACAGGAACCAACAATTCCTGCCCTTCGGAATAGCCAGACAAAAAGGCATTATCTGTATTTTCCACTTTTAAACCAACAGGTTTGCAGATGAACTTCAGATTTGCATTGCGCATCAAAGCGCCGGGCAAAATGCCCGTTTCAGTGAGAACCTGAAACCCGTTACAAATGCCAATGGCATAGCCACCGCGTTCCGTGTGACGGATCAAAGATTTGGTGATCGGTGATTGCGCGGCAATGGCCCCACACCGCAAATAATCCCCAAAGGAAAAGCCCCCCGGAACACCCACGATGTCCAGATCCTCAGGAAGGTCGGTTTCTTTATGCCAGATCATGGTCACATCGGCCCCGGCCCGCTCAAACGCGACGGCCAAATCGCGGTCACAGTTTGAACCCGGAAAGACAAGTACACCCGCCTTCATCACAGCACCTGAATGGCGTAGTTTTCGATCACGGTGTTGGCCAGCAGCTTGTCACACATGTCTTTGATGGTCTCTTCAGAGGTGCCCTCGGCCACATCCAACTCAATCACTTTGCCCTGGCGAACTTTTTCCACACCGTCAAATCCCAGATTGCCAAGTGCGTGGCGCACGGCCTCGCCTTGGGGGTCCAAAACGCCGGTTTTCAGCATCACATCAACACGAACTTTCATGGGGCTCTTCCTTAGTTGATCAGGGTAGGTTTGGTGTTGGCGTGGGTCACATTCGAAGGCAGAACCCCCAAGCGACGCGCCACTTCGGTATAGGCATCGGTCAGATTGCCAAGGTCACGGCGGAACACATCTTTATCCAGCTTTTGGCCCGTTTCAATGTCCCACAGACGGCAGCTGTCCGGGCTGATTTCATCGGCCAGGATCAGGCGTGGAAAATCACCGTCATAGACGCGCCCGAATTCGATTTTGAAATCGATCAGCTTGATCCCAACGCCATACATGATGCCGGACAGGTAATCGTTTATCCGCAAAGTCATATCGACAATTTCACCCAGCTCTTGCTGTGTGGCCCAGCCGAACGCCATGATGTATTCTTCGGGCACCAAAGGGTCGCCCAACGCATCGTCTTTATAGGAAAACTCAACAATGGGGCGTGGCAGGCGCGTGCCCTCTTCCATGCCCAACCGTTTTGCCATCGACCCGGCAGCATAATTGCGCACGATGACCTCAAGCGGCACAATCTCGGCCGCTTTGATCAGCTGTTCACGCATATTCAGCCGCTTGATAAAATGGGTCGGAATGCCGATTTGGCCAAGGCCGGTCATGAAAAACTCGGACAGGCGGTTGTTCAACACGCCCTTACCTTCAATCACATCACGCTTTTCAGCATTAAACGCGGTGGCATCATCCTTGAAGTACTGAACCAGGGTTCCCTGCTCCGGGCCTTCATAAAGAACTTTTGCTTTGCCTTCATAGAGTTTTTTGCGACGTGCCATGGGATCCCCGCCATTTGAGTGCAGCCCGCGGGGCCAAACGACTCCCGCTCTTGCACGCCCTATAAGCAATTCCCCCCTTTGGGGCAATATGGGGGCATCATTCTGGAACGAATATCCAAGAAATCCACCAATTCAATACAGTTTCCACCAATTCCACTCAGTTTCACGTGAATGAGAGCGCTAGCGGGGTTGCGATGGGGCGTTTGGATTGGCATATCATGAGCAACAGAATGACAACCCATGGATAGGGACGCCAGAATGACAACGTTTGACGATCGCGAAAACGCCTTTGAAGCCAAATTTGCCCATGACGAAGAAATGATCTTCAAGGCAAACGCGCGGGCCAACAAGAAACTGGGCCTTTGGGCTGCTGAAAAACTGGGTAAAACTGGTGATGAAGCAGAAGCTTATGCCAAAGAAGTCATCGTTGCTGATTTCGAAGAGGCTGGCCACGAAGATGTTGTGCGTAAGGTTGTGGGCGACCTCAACAATGTCACCGCCGATGAAATCCGCGCCAAACGGGCCGAACTTCTGGCTGTGGCCAAGGCTGAAATGGCCGGCGAAGCTTAATCGCGTTTAAAAGAGTTTAAGGCGCGCCCATCTGGCCGCGCCTTTTTTTGTATCCACATCCTAAGCCCCATTTGGGATAAAGCATAAACTCGAACAAATTGATCTGTTAACGGTCTCTTTGCAAAGCAGGCTCACAATAAGCCGGGGCAATGCAAAGGGTGAGGTATGCATCAAGGACGTTTCAAACGAGTTGGGCGCGAGCGGTTGGCCGAGCGCCGTATTTCTAACGTTATGTCACATGCAGCAGCCGACGGGTTGGACGTTCGCAAGATGCTGGCGCGACAAATCCTGCCGTTGGGGTTTGCCCTCGGTATTGTTTGGCTGCTTTGGGGAAAAATGGATGGCTTGGATGTCAGCCATATCAAATCCTCGCTCAAAACCGTGGCACCGCATCAATGGCTGCTCGCGGCTTTCTTTTCCGCGATCTCATTCTGGGCGCTTGGCCGCTATGATCGTGTGGTCCATCGCTTGATCGGCTCCCCAACGCAATCGGGTGCTGCACAGCGCGCGGGTGTTACAGCTATTGCGCTGTCGCAAACCGTCGGAATGGGGGTTCTGTCATCCGCTTTGGTGCGGTGGCGCATGCTACCAGAGATCAGCCTTGTGCAAGCCACCCGCATTTCAATGATTGTGTCGGTTTCCTTCCTGTCTGCCTGGGCCGTCGTGGCGGCCGGGGTGATGCTAATGGTTCCCCTTGCCCTGCCGGGGTCCACTTGGATCGCTTGGGCCATCCTGGCTGGGGCCACAGCATTGATTGCCTTGTCCGTTTTTCGCCCACAGTGCCTATCGCGTTTCAACCTCCCGTCCCTAAAAGCAATGGCAGCCTTCGTGGCCCTTGCCGCAATTGATACATTTGCAGCAGGCGCAGCACTTTGGGCGGTGATGCCGGAAAACTGTGTCATTGGCCTTGTTCCCGTTGTGGCCGCCTATCTCATCGCCTTAGGTGCAGGATTATTATCAGGGACACCCGGCGGTGTTGGCCCGTTTGAGGTAACACTTCTGGCGCTGTTGCCCCAGCTTGATCAAGAACCAGTCCTTGCCGCGATCCTTGCCTTTCGCGCAGTTTATTACGCAGCACCTGCACTGGTCGCCGCCGCACTAACCATTCGAGGCCCGGCAAATGACGCTGCATCTGACACGCGGCGCACCAGCGCTCAATTAACAGAACTGGCATATACATCCATGTTGCCTGCACGCGTCTCCACCGCAATCGAGACCGCACCCCGCGCAGAAGCCGCCCTACTACGTCAAGGCTGTCTTGCCCTATTTGAAACAAACGGCAAGTGCCCCGCCGCAATGGCCAAAAAGACGGGCCAAAGCCTAGTGGTCGTTTCCGACCCGCTTATGCAGACACAGTTCCACACCGGCTTTCTTTCTGACTTGAAACAAACCTCTAAAGACAATTACCTTTCCCCCTTCTTGTACAAAATCGGGGGGCGGATGGCCGCCATTGCGCGCGGCGCGCATTGGGTCACACTGCCGATTGCACGCGAGGCATGGCTCTCCCCTCAAGAGTTTTCGACAGACGGATCCTCTCGTCGACAACTTCGTCGCAAACTACGACAAGCGGAAAAATCAGGCATTTCCGTTAAGGTCGGTGGCGCAAATCTGCCTTTGTCGGAAATGGCACGGATTTCAGACGACTGGCGTCGGGCGCGTGGCGGAGAGCGTGGGTTTTCCATGGGCGTATGGCGCCCGGACACCCTACCCCATTCTCAAATCTATCTGGCTTATCAAAAGGATAATCTGGTTGGGTTTATTACGTTACATAAAAATGCCCAGGAATTCAGCCTCGACCTCATGCGAATGAAGGAAGACACTGCGGATGGCACCATGCATTTGCTGGTCTGCTTTGCAATTCAACATGCTGCCAAACAGGGCTGTCAACGCCTATCACTTGCTGCAGTTCCGCTTGGCCCCCAGCCCGATGAGCCAAAAATATTTCACTATTTACGGTACACGTTGGATAAAATCAGCGGCGCATCTGGTTTGCGCCAGTTCAAAACGAGCTTTGCGCCAAATTGGGAAACCCTTTATGCGGCGGCACCCACGCGACTGGGTCTGTTACTGGGCGCCCTGGATGTGACACGCGAGATTTCTCGCCCCCATTTTACCGGCCGCAGCACCTGAAACCGGCAATCAACAGGCGGCTGATTTGCAATGGCATTCATAGTTGCTATGAAACTATTGCATTTGCGCGCGGGGCAAATCCGTGGCAGGTAGCGGCTATACTTGAATTCTCCGGAGATCGAAAATGGTAGATGCGCTAACACAGCTGTTGAATGAACGTGATTGGTTGATGGCCGATGGTGCAACTGGGACCACTTTGTTCAATATGGGTCTGACATCCGGGGATGCACCAGAGCTTTGGAACGTCGAACAACAAGACAACATTCGCGCCTTGTATCGTGGTGCCGTTGATGCGGGTTCTGACATTTTCCTCACCAATTCCTTTGGTGGCAACGCGTCGCGCCTGAAGCTGCACAATGCTCAGTCACGCGTACACGAGCTAAACAAAGCGGCCGCTGAATTGGGGCGTGAAGTCGCCGACGCCTCCGGCCGTAAAGTGATCGTCGCTGGCTCTGTTGGGCCCACTGGCGAAATTATGGAACCGATGGGGTCGCTGACCTTCGACGGTGCGGTTGAGATGTTTCATGAACAAGCCGAGGGTCTGAAAGCTGGTGGTGCAGATGTGCTGTGGGTCGAAACCATTTCAGCAGCCGATGAATACAAAGCCGCCGCAAAGGCCGCGGAATTGGCGGGGATGGCCTGGTGTGGCACCATGAGCTTTGACACCGCCGGCCGCACAATGATGGGGATCACCTCGGCTGATCTCGCACAGATGGTTGAAACCATTCCCAACCCACCCATTGCGTTTGGTGCAAACTGTGGTGTGGGGGCGGCAGATCTGTTGCGCACGGTTCTTGGCTTTGCCGCACAAGGCTCGGAACGTCCCATCATTTCCAAAGGCAATGCGGGTATTCCTAAATACGTCGATGGGCATATCCACTATGATGGCACGCCAGAATTGATGGCGGATTACGCCGTGATTGCCCGCGATTGCGGCGCAAGCATCATTGGCGGCTGCTGTGGAACCACACCCGAGCATCTGCGCGCCATGCGTGAAGCCCTGGAAACCCGTCCCCGCAGCGAAACCCGCCCCACATTGGAAGAGATTGCAGCAGCTTTGGGCGGTTTTTCATCCAACTCAGACGGAACGGGTGATGACGAACCAAAAGCACGCCGCACACGTCGTCGCGGAGGCTAAGACCGTAGCATTAATCCGTATTAAAAGGCCTGCCAACTGGTGGGCCTTTTTTTTTGTGGTCTTTACAAACACGACATTCTTAAAACAGTGACAGTTGATCCCCCACACGCTCTGGCAGTTTGAATGCTGTCACATCCAGCTCTGGCAGTTCAGAAGCCAGCTCCAATCGTTTTGCTGCCAGTTTGAACCGATGGTGCAAAAGCTTTGAAAACGTCCCACTGCCAGCCAAACGCTTACCGAATTCCGAGTTGTACGCTGCCCCGCCCCGCATTTCATACATACGTGACAACACCCGTTTGGCGCGGTCTGGAAATGCCTCTTCGATCCAATCTTTGAAAAGTGGCCCCACCTCACCCGGCAAGCGAAGCAATATATAATGTGCGGCCTGGGCACCCGCCTCTTTGCTCTCGTGCAAGATACGTTCCAATTCATGATCTGTCAGTGCGGGGACAATGGGGGCCACACCCACACGTACTGGGATCCCTGCCTCCGAAAGGCGTTGAATGATCTGAAGTCGACGTTTAGGGCTCGGAACTCTTGGTTCCATTTTGCGAGAAACCGTAGCATCCAGACTGGTCATCGAAATCGCAATATGAACCAGATTTTCCCGTGCCATTTGCGCCAATAGATCTATATCACGTTCAATCAGCGTGCCTTTTGTCGTGATGGTCACGGGGTGGCGATGCTCCCATAACACCTGCAAAATGCCACGCATCACCCGATAGTTTTTCTCAATCGGTTGGTATGGGTCGGTGTTTGTTCCAATTGCAATCGGCGCGACACGGTAAGATTTCCGGCGAAGTTCTTTGCTCAGCTGATCTGGCGCTTTGGGCCGAGCAATCAGTCGCGTCTCGAAATCCAGCCCCGGTGAATAGCCCAAATAGGCATGTGTCGGACGGGCAAAGCAATAGATACAGCCGTGTTCGCACCCTCGGTACGGATTTATTGATCGGTCAAACGGGATATCGGGCGAGCTATTGCGCGTGATCACGCTGCGCGGCGTCTCTTCTGTCACATATGTCTTAAGCGGCGGCGCGGCCTCTCTTGGCCAATCATCCTCAACATCATGGGTTTGGTAAGGGTCGAATCGACTTGGCTGGTTGCTGGTGGCCCCCCGCCCAGGACGCCGCGTCAACGCAACGTGGTTGTTTTCCTTGTTTCTCATACGGCAAGTGTAGAACATAAAGGGAACAATTGAAAGTTATTCACTATCCTTACGCGAATAATTCATTTGCTTTGGCGTCGGTCCAAGGGCACTCAGTGTCGCAATCGTTCCAGACCAATGCTGCCAAATTGGCGCATGTGTTAAGGGACCAAGAGTTTCAGCCAAAGGAAAGGCGACCATGTCCGACCAAGAAGACGATATCATCCTGAGCGAATTGAGCGATGAAGAACTTGTTCAACAGATGCATGATGACCTTTACGACGGTCTCAAAGAAGAGATCGAAGAAGCGGTCGGCATTCTGCTGGAACGTGAATGGACGCCTTACCGCGTTTTGACCGAAGCCCTTGTGGCTGGCATGACCATTGTGGGCGCTGACTTCCGCGACGGTATCCTGTTTGTGCCAGAAGTACTCTTGGCCGCGAACGCGATGAAAGGTGGCATGGCCATCCTGAAACCATTGCTGGCCGAAACCGGCGCTCCGCGTATGGGTAAAATGGTGATCGGAACCGTGAAAGGCGACATCCACGACATCGGCAAAAACCTTGTGTCGATGATGATGGAAGGCGCTGGTTTCGAAGTGCATGACATGGGTATCAACAACCCTGTCGAAGGCTATCTGGAAGCTCTTGAAAGAGAACAACCTGATATCCTTGGCATGTCCGCCTTATTGACCACCACCATGCCCTACATGAAGGTTGTGATCGACACCCTCATCGAAAAAGGCATCCGGGACGACTATGTTGTTTTGGTTGGTGGCGCACCGCTGAATGAAGAGTTCGGCAAGGCCATCGGCGCCGACAGCTATTGCCGTGATGCGGCCGTTGCCGTTGAAACCGCCAAAGAATACATGCTGAAAAAGCACAATCAACTTGCTGCAGGCTAAGCAATTGATGTGAATATTCGGATCAGGCCTCGCTTTTTTGCGGGGCCTTTTCTTTTGCCCTTTTCATTTGATGCGGGCGCCCCCACATATGGGGAATGAGCAAAACACGCTACGCCTTCTTATTGTTTCTGGTCCTCGCCGCAGGGGGGCTGACCGTGCTTGTGGCAGGCTTAGCAATCAGCAGTGGCAAGCTGAACGGGCAAACGGCCATGTCGCTTATGCCTTTGTTGTTGCTTCTGTCTGTGGCAGTGAAAGCCCTTCGGCCTGATGGTAAAGAATAAATACAAACCCTGAACTTACCCCGGTTTGCTTAGATATTTTCTGTGTTAAATGTTATCATGTTCTCACCACGCCGCATTTTGCCCATCGGCTAACAACGAGGAACCGCCATGACAGCTTTGCCCCCAACGGATGAGAATCTAACCCGCGACGGGCTCGCGCCAACAGTTGAAAAAGGACAGGTGCTGATTTTGGCCTGTGGGGCTTTGGCAAATGAAATTATTGCGGTCATTCGCCAAAATAAATGGGATCATATGACCCTGACCTGTCTGCCAGCGATCCTGCATAATACACCAGATCAAATCCCAGCTGCTGTCGAAGACGCTTTGCTAAAGCACCAAAAGGACTTCGACCAGATCTTTTTGGCCTATGCCGATTGTGGCACCGGGGGCGCGCTCCAATCCATTTGTGACGCGCATGGCATTCAAATGATCCAAGGGCCACATTGCTATTCATTTTTTGAAGGAACCGAAGGGTTCCTTGACCGCGCGGAAGACGAGATTGATACCTTTTATCTGACTGACTTCCTCGCGCGTGGCTTTGAAAACTTCGTCATCAAACCGCTGGGACTGGATCGCCACCCTGAACTGCGTGACATGTATTTCGGCCATTACACCCGACTTGTCTATCAGGCACAGACCAACAATCCTGCTCTCGACAAACTTGCGCAAGATGCAGCGGACCGACTTGGGTTACGATATGAACGCAGGTTTACAGGCTACGGCGATCTGGAAACCGCTTTGGCATCAGTGGATTAATGCGTTTCGGACTTAAACGCGAAATGCTCTAGATCGCCTCAGAGGCCGTTTTTCTGATCCGTTCAACCATCGAGCGCACACCGTTGGATCGCTGCGCCGACAAATGTTCGTTCAGCCCAAGCCGCCCCAACTCAGACACAGCATCAACACCAAGGACGTCAGCAACAGGAAGACCGTTATAAAGCGCACCAAGGACAGCAACCAATCCGCGCACAATCATTGCGTCGCTGTCGCCTTGAAACCGGTAAATCCCCGCCTCAATCATGGGCTGCAACCAAACTTGGCTCGCACAGCCATCTACCTTGGTCGCAGGCACCTTTAGCGCCTCATCCAGCGGCACCATGGCTTTGCCCATGTCGATCACCATGGCGTATCGATCTTCCCAATCGTCCAGAAATTCGAAATCTTCGACAATCTCTTCAAATGCTGCGCTGGCCATCCTGCCCTCCATTGCTTCTTTTCACCTAAGGAGATCGGCTGAAAAGGTCCAGCCCTGCAATGGCTCTCTTTTCAAAAGCCGCGTCATGCGCTAACCCTTTGAGCAGAACCAAAGGAGCCCCTATGCGTATCCGAATTCTTGCTGTCTCTGCCATGTGCCTTGGTCTTACCGCTTGCGGCGGTGGCACCAATTTGAATCCACTGTCCTGGTTCCAACGCTCAGGCCCCAAAGATGTGGCCCTGATTCCTGAAGGCGGGTTTCTTGACGCGCAGGACCAGCGCCTTTTGGTGTCTGACGTTGCTGAAATGCAAGTGCTTCAGGCGTCGGGTGGTGTGATCATTCGCGCCAAGGGTCTGCCGCCCCGTTTGGGCTATTGGGATGCAGAACTTGTATCAAACAGCCTTGACACGCCAGAAAAGGGCGTGTTGACCTATGAGTTCCGCATTTCCGAACCGCCCTATCACACCAATACCGGACGCACCAAACAGCGCGAAGTCTTTGTGGGGCATTTTGTGTCGAACGCGAAATTGCGCAATGTCACCAGCATTCGTGTTTTGGGCACCAAAAACAGCCGTTCTTCGCGGGTCAAATAACTTAAAGAAGCGGGGTTAACCCGCTGCTTTAATGCATTAAACTTCGAACACTTCCACCCGCTGACCTTTTGCGGCCAAAGCGAGTTTGCCTTCGCACAGGCGCACCGCATCATCGCCAAACACCTCAGCTCGCCATCCTGACAGAGCCTCGACATTGCGTTTCCCAGCCGCCAGAGCATCCAGGTCTGCGGCAGATGCAATAAGCTTCTGCGCCACTTTTTCCTGCTCACACCGCGCCTTTAGCAAAACACGCAGCAGATCCGCCAAGGCTGGATTGACCTGTATCTTTTCTTTGCTTTGATCTGAGACCTTTGGGAGCATTTCCTGATCGCAAGCCAACCCATCAGCGATGGCTTTTAGAATGCCGTCGGCAATGTCCCCCCGGCGTGCTTCGCGCAGAAGCAGGCGCGAGCGACCCAGCTCTTGAATATTTTTTGGTTTGGTTGACGCAAGCTCTAGCAATGCATCATCTTTCATCACCCGGTTGCGCGGAATATTCCGGGATTGCGCATAGATTTCACGAAACTTTGCAAGCTCGCGCACAATTCCCAGAAAACGCCCGGAATTGGTGCGGGTTTTCACCCGTTTCCACGCCTCTGGCGGGTCAATTGTATAGGTGGTCGGATGGGTTAAAACACGCAGCTCTTCTTGCACCCATTTGGAGCGACCCGATTTTTCAAGTTCTGCCGCCAGCCATTCGTAAACACGGCGCAGATGGGTCACATCGCCAATAGCATAGGTTTTCTGTGCATCGGTCAAAGGACGGCGCGACCAATCGGTAAAGCGGCTGGATTTGTCCATTTGCTCTTTGGCAATTTTCCGCACCAGCGTCTCGTACCCCACCTGATCACCAAACCCACACACCATGGCCGCAACCTGCGTATCAAAAAGCGGCACGGGAAACACGCCAGCTTCGACAAAAAAGATTTCAAGATCCTGACGGGCGGCGTGAAACACCTTCACAACATCTTCATTGCGAAAGAGGTCATACATGGGTTCCAGCGACAGCCCCTCAACCAAGGGGTCCACCAAAACCGCATCTTCTTCCGCAGTTCCGGGCACAGCCATCTGTACAAGGCATAATTTGGAATAATAGGTGCGTTCACGCAGGAACTCTGTATCGACCGTCACATAGGGATGATTGGCGGCGCGCGCACAAAATTCTGCAAGCGCTTCGGTGGTTGTGATGGTAATCATTTCAGTATCCTGATCGAGTGGCCCATTGGGGTTCGGGGCGGCGTTCGGGGAGGTTTACGGCGAATTCGCCTGAAAGAAAAGCCTTGTGGCAAACGGGGAGCGTGGCAATCACCCAAATAACACAGGCGTCTTGTCGCCCTGCGCAAATCGGCGCAAAACAGCGGGATATAGAAGGTGTTCCTGAACCAAAACGCGCGCGGACAATTCGTCAGCGGTATCGCCTTGTAACACCGGCACGCGGGCTTGCCCCAAAATAGGCCCGCCATCAAGTTCGGCTGTCACTTCGTGAACGGAACACCCGGCCTGCACGTCCCCCGCATCAATTGCGCGTTGATGTGTGTGTAGCCCTTTATATTTAGGCAGCAATGAGGGGTGGATGTTTAAACATTTCCCAGCCCAATGTCCTGTGAAACCCTCTGTCAAGATCCGCATAAACCCGGCAAGACAGATGATATCGGGGTTCGCCGCCTCTAGGCGTGCTGTCAGGGCCTCTTCAAACCCCGAACGATCGCCTTTGAAGTCGCGGTGATCCACAACCGCGGTTTCAATGCCCAAGTCAGCCGCTTTGGCAAGGCCGCCAGCCTCTGGAATATTGGACAACACAAGGCATGGGCGCGCAGGGTGGTCACCGATCATCGAGTTGACCAGCGTCACCATGTTAGAGCCGCCCCCTGAAATCAGGATGGCGACCCGTTTATGCTGCCCTGCCCCGCCTTCTATCACAGAAGTGAGCCTAGGTATTTTACACCTTCGCCGGTTTGGATAATGCCCAATTGGCTGACCTTCTCACCGGCGTCCGTCAACAGTTTGGTGATCGTCTTCACCTGCTTGCTGTCCACCACCATGATCATACCCAGGCCTGCGTTGAAGGTTTTAAGCAGTTCCGCTTCGCTCATCTGACCGGTTTCAGCGAGCCATTTGAAGACGGGCGGCAGATCCCAAGAATCCAGATCAATCACGGCACCCAGAGTGTTGGGCAATACGCGCGGCAGGTTTTCGGTCAGGCCACCGCCCGTGATATGGGCCAGCGCATGGACGCCGCCGGATTTGATCGCTTCCAACACTTGCGTGACATACAGGCGAGTCGGCGTCAGCAGTTCGGCACCCAATGTAACATCACTGTTCCACGGACATTCCGCATCCCAGCCAAGGCCAGAAACCTCTACCAGCTTGCGCACCAGCGAATAGCCATTGGAATGCACCCCATCCGAGGCCAGCCCCAGCAACACGTCACCCGGACGCACACCACGCGGCAAGACTTCGCCGCGTTCCAGCGCACCGACAGCAAAGCCCGCGAGATCAAAATCACCGTCATCATACATGCCCGGCATTTCGGCGGTTTCCCCACCGATCAGCGCACAGCGAGACATCTCGCATCCTTTGGCAATGCCTTCGATGATCCGCGCGGCTTTGTCTGTTTCCAGACGGCCTGTTGCGAAGTAATCAAGAAAGAAAAGAGGCTCTGCCCCTTGGCACACAAGGTCGTTCACGCACATGGCCACAAGATCGATACCAATCGTGTCCACATTGCCGGTGTCAATTGCGATGCGCAATTTGGTGCCCACACCGTCTGTGGCAGACACAAGAACCGGGTCGTTGAACCCTGCGCCCTTAAGGTCAAACAGCGCGCCAAAGCCGCCCAGACCCGCCATCACGCCTGGACGGTTGGTCCGTTTGGCGGCCGGTTTGATCCGCTCCACCAGCGCGTTGCCTGCGTCAATATCTACACCTGCATCCGCATAGGTGATGCCCTTAGACTGATCGCTCATGTCGACCCCCGATAATCCAAAGCTGCGTTTTCACGCCACGAGGTAACTTAGTGCGCGCAAAGAGTCTACGCCCAGCTTGACGTGGGCCAAAAGTTTGATACCTAGGGGGCACGGTGGGCCTGTAGCTCAACTGGTTAGAGCAGAGCGCTCATAACGCTTTGGTTGCGGGTTCAAGTCCTGCCGGGCCTACCAATTTCCCACCGACATCCCTGCCTCAAGGCGCTGATCTGTAAGCAATTTTCGCAAAGAGCATTGTGTTATGAAGCATAATTGCTGCCCTCTTCATCCAACATCGCCTTAAGCTCAGACAGATGGCGTTCGGATTGGTCGGGGTAATCTTCCAATTCTTGCGCCGTCTTCTCTGCAATCTCGTCGCTGAGAATTCGAAGCTTTTGCCCCGTTTGCAGCGCACGGATGTATGTTTCAGCGGCCCGCTCAAAATAATATAGCCGATTGAACGTGTCAGCGACGCTATCACCAATCACCAAAACACCATGATTGCCCATGATCATCGTTTTGACTTTAGGATCTGTGAGCATCGTAGCACAGCGTGCTCCCTCATCTTCAAACGCAAGCCCCCCATAGCCGTCATCAATCACATAGCGATTGAAAAAAGTCGCCGTGTTCTGATCAATTGGCGGCAGAGAACTGTCTGCCAACGCCGCAAGAACCGTCGCATGAATGGAATGCACATGCATTACACAACGCGCGTGCGGGCAAAGTCGGTGAATCGATCCGTGCAACCCCCAAGCGGTGGGGTCAGGCGCACCAGGGCGATCCATAGTAGATTTGTCTTCTGCATCCAACAGCAACAGATCAGACGCCTTAATCCGCGCGAAATGCATCTGGTTAGGATTCATCAAAAACTGGCTGCCGGTGTCATTCACCGCCAGAGAAAAATGGTTTGCCACCGCTTCGTGCATGTTTAAACGGGCGGTCCAGCGAAAAGCCGCAGCCATGTCCACACGCTGCTGCCAATGGTCAAGATTGGCACCCATGTCAGAAGTCATTTCTAGATGTGTTTGGCTCATAAGCGGTCTCCTGTTTCGTTCAGCTTAGAAGGGGTGGACAGCTCAGTTCAGGTCAATTTCCACATAATATCGCCCAAAACCGACCTAAAGCGGTATAACCAGCTCGGCCTTCAGCCCGCCAAGGTTCTCACTATCCCCCAACCGCAAATGCCCGCCATGGCTGCGTGCAATGTCACTTGCGATGGCAAGGCCAAGCCCCACACCCGAGCCGTTGTTTTGATTGCGCGCCGCATCCAAGCGGGCAAAGGGTTTAAGCGCCAGCGAGCGGTCCGAAACAGGAATACCGGGCCCATCATCTTCAACGACAAAGCGCAAATCGCCCCGCCCCTGCAAAACCGACAACATCACACTTCGCCCATAACGTGTTGCATTTCCAGTAAGGTTTTCAAGAGCACGTTCAATGGGGATGCGGCGCAGCGACATCAACTCTGTCGCCTCTAATGCGCCAAGTTGCACCTCTTGCCCCGCCCGCCGACATTTTTCAACAATATCTCGGGCCAATTCGTTTGGATCTAAAGTTTCTGTCGGATCATCAAGCGCTTCCGCGCGCGCGAAATTCAAAAACGTGTCCACCAAACGGGCCATGTCATCGACATCACGCTCCAATTCACCGCGCGTTTCATCCTCGATCATCGACAATCCAAGCTTTAAGCGGGTCAAAGGCGTTCGCAGGTCGTGGCTGATACCTGACAGCATCAAGGTCCGTTGTTCGATCTGCCGTTCAATCCGGCTCCTCATGTCTAAAAACGCTTTGCCGGCCGCACGCACTTCGGTCGCCCCAGCAAGTTTATAGGGCACCACCTGTCCCTTACCAAAGGCTTCAGATGCACGCGCCAAACGGCGGATGGGACGCAATTGGTTGCGCAAAAACAGATACGCAATCAGGGTCATCAACAGCCCTGCACCAACCATCAACACCAACAGCTGATGGGGGTTCGTGGCAGAAACCCGTTCGCGAGATAAGGAAACCCGCATCGGACCATGGCGTGTGTCAAATCCAATAATCACCCGCGATGGCTGAGTTCGCAGATCCACAGCGCGAATATCCCTCACGCCCTCTTCCAATTGCTGCTCCACCAAATGCCCAGTTAAATCGGTAAATTTGATTGATTTTTCAACAGGATCAGAGGGCAATTGAATGTCCAAAGCCAAAGGAACAATCAGGGGCGCAATTGCTTCCTGCGCAAGCTTTATAGTTGGCGCATCATTCACAAGGCGCGCCACATATTCCAACTCGACCACCACAGCATGGGTCATCTGCACAGTGATCCTGTTGAAATGTCGCTGAATGAACACAACCGAGACCACAAGTTGCAGAGCCACAATTGGTAGGATCAGAATCAGCGCCGCCCGACCATAAAGACCACGCGGCATGAATTGTTTAAGCCATAAGAACATTCCCAAACCCTAATGCGACACTGCGCGCCCTGCAACGAGGGATGATGCAATATCACCGAAGCCCCCAATTTTGGACTGTAGGGGCAAGACGTTGCGTTCAGCTTGCCAAACGTCACGAACCCCGCCCTTATGGGCGAAAATGAAAGGCGCGCCATGACTGACAAAAGCCCCCCGGTTGGCATATACCAAACACTCGAGCCGGGCGTTCGGCGCATTTTGGCCCCTAACCCATCGCCGATGACCTATTGGGGCACAAATACATATGTCCTGGGGCAAGGCGAGGTAGTGGTTCTGGATCCCGGTCCCAATCTCGCACCTCATCTCGACGCGATCCTGAAAGGGTTGGATCCCGGCGAACAGATCAGTAAAATTTTGGTAACACATGCCCATCTTGATCATTCACCACTGGCTGCGCCCCTGTCCCAGACCACCGGCGCACCGATCTATGCCTTTGGGAACGCACAAGCAGGTCGCAGCGACGTGATGCGCGATCTTGTGGCCCGGGGGCTCAGCTCTGGTGGCGAAGGTGTCGATGCGGATTTCAGGCCTGATATTATTCTGTCTGATGGCGACGTGGTTCACCACAACGGGCTAGAAATAGAAACAATCTGGACGCCGGGGCATTTCGCAAATCATCTTAGCTTTTGCATGAATGGTGCAACGTTTACGGGGGATCATGTGATGGATTGGGCCAGTTCACTGGTATCCCCGCCCGACGGTGATTTGACAGCATTTATGGCCAGCTGCGAGAAACTGCGCATTCGGGATGACAGAATCTATTACCCCGGTCACGGATCCCCTGTTGTTAATCCAACCGAGCGTATTAACTGGTTGATACATCACAGGAAAACACGGGAAGCCGATATATTGAATGCCCTTGATGACGGCCAAGCACACAACATCACCTCACTGACGAGAGCTATTTACACAGAGACCCCGAAAGCCTTGCTGCCCGCCGCTGAGCGAAATGTATTTGCCCATCTCATTGATCTGTATGAACGAGACTTGGTGCGTGCTAATCCAGCACTTGATGTCAGCGCTGACTTTTTTCGGCTTTGATGGAAAAAGTAGGTTTCCCCTCTTGCGGCGAAAAATTCACAAAGTTATACACGCCCTCAGTTCCGGCGTAGCTCAGCGGTAGAGCAGTTGACTGTTAATCAATTGGTCGTAGGTTCGATCCCTACCGCCGGAGCCAGAGATTTCGAGGGCTTAGTGAGCAATCACTAGGCCCTTACTCTTTTTTAGGTGCAGAATAGGTACAAAATCACGAAGTTTTGAGGTGGTTTTCTATGTTCACCTATGAGCATCTCAAAAGCTGCAACCCGCCGGAAAAGCTCTATCACTGACCTTTCGGGGAGATGAGGTTCAGTTCCAAATTCGGAATACCCCAGTGTTTATTGTACGCTCCGCTTTTTATCAGTGCGGCGTAGAGCCCTTTTTTTTCGCAGTGCTGGAAAGCTTGCGAGTTGAACGATTGGCTGGGCTGGTACGCCCCTCATGCGCCTTTGCCGTCCATGCTGTTCGCCAGACGCCATGCCAGGACCTTGCGGCTGTGTACGCCATATTTCTTGGACAGCTCCGCTAGCGTCATCTCTTCACGGATTTCCCTTTAACCAGGGCGACCGTAGCGCCAGCTCAATCTCATCCTGCACGCCAATGACGGCGGTTTCGAGCTCTGAGATGAATGCGCGCGCGACCATTGATTGGGTCGCATAGCCGGGG
>DDMF01000024.1:33420-36431 GCA_002340515.1 Rhodobacteraceae bacterium UBA2553
CATGGCTGGAGACTTTGGGCCCGAACCGGCGGAACGCAAGCCCGCTGCTTTCGGGGGCGTGCAAAATGTGGCTGTAAGCGGTGATCATATCGCAGACCATCGCGCAAGCCCCTGCCGCAACAAATTGCAGGCCGGGCAAAAAGGTTCGCAACTCAACCCTTTTATTGAACGTTGCGCCCGTGGCGCGAAAGGCCGCCTCTGTTTGTATGGCGGTGCTGTGTTCATTAAACAAAACGGCCATGGGGCGCCCCGAAAGATCACGCGGCGTAACAACCGATTTTGCAGTCAACGGGTCATCGGCAGGCAAGACGCAAACACATTCCATATTATAGTCGGTTTGCTGAATTGACGCCCGTGGGCCGGGGGTTTCAGAAAACCCAAGGTCATATTGCTGAGACGCAATCATATCTTCAATCACGTCCGAAGATCGCATAATCAGCGACACCTCTAAGTCATTGCGATCTTTCATAAATCGCGTCAAAAGACGCGGAATAAAAACACTTGAGGCGGCAGGGTGGCAAGCAATTTTGAGCTTTCCTGATTGCAAGGAACTGATCCGCTCTAGCGTCCGTTCTGTGCGTTCCAATCGCCCCAGGACATCCTCGCATTCTTCCAGAAAAAACTGCGCTTCTGGAGTCGGGGTAAGCTTTCCATGTTTACGCAGAAACAAGGCAAAGCCCAGCTGATCTTCAAGCGTTTGGATCATGGTCGACACAGCCGGTTGCGTGCGTCCCACGGCCCGAGCCGCCTGGCTGATTGAACCAGAGCGCATGACCTCTCGGAAGGTTTCAAGTTGGCGAAGTGTGAGGTTCATAACGTATAACTTCAATTTATGGAGGTAGAGATATTTTAAAATTGATTTAATGCCACCTGTCTAGTGAAATGATCCGAAGCCGATGCAAAGTCATTTGGCCTGGGGAGGATATGGGGAGGATATATGGACAATTTTTCGAAATATCTGCTGACGGCGCTGATTTGTTCAGTCGCGATAGGGCAATTTGTTCAGGTCATCACACGCTATGTTTTGCAGGTGCCTGTGATGGGGCTGGAAGAGACGATGGCCTATCCTACCGTCTGGCTTTACATCCTTGGCTCGGTCAATGCCTCGCGCGAAAACACGCATATCCGCGCCAACGTGCTGGAAATATTCGTCAAAACCGAAAAGGGCCACACGATTTTGGCCATCATCGGAGAAGTGATCAGTTTGATCGTCGGATTGTGGCTGCTGTCCTGGGCATGGGACTACACCAGCTATGCGTGGCGCGTTTGGCGTGAAAGCCCAACCCTGTACATCCCCACATTCTACGCGGATATCGCATTGGTGATCGGCATGACCCTGATGATGATTTACACCGCCGGCCACCTTCTGCGCCATATCATAAGCCTGCGCAAAGGAGAGCCAGCATGATCGAGATCGCCCTTCTTGCCATCGCCCTATTGGTCATTACCCTGACCCTTGGCGTCCCGCTGCCCTACTGTTTTGGATCCGCGCTTATGGTGATGTATTTCATGGGCGATGTGACCATGAAAGGCATGATGCTTTGGGGCTTCCAGCAACTTGGAAATCCCGTGCTTCTGGCCATCCCACTGTTTGTTCTGGCGGGCACGATTATGTCCGAAAGCGGGATTGCGGCATCGCTCTTGCGATTTGTGAACGCCTTTATCGGCCATGTGCGCGGAGGATTAGGCGTTGTGGCAGCCGTGTCCTGTGCCGTTATTGGCGCGATTTCCGGCTCTGGTTTGACCGGGATTGCAGCCATTGGCCCGCTTTTGATCCCCGAAATGGAAAAACGTGGCTATCCGCGTGAATATGCCACCGCCCTGATCGCCAATTCCTCGATCCTTGGACTTCTGATCCCGCCATCCGTCACGATGATTGTCTATGGCTGGGTAACCGACACATCAATCCTGGCTTGCTTTCTGGCCACTCTTGGACCGGGGCTGCTGATTATGACGTCGTTCTCGGTGATCAATATCATCATGTCGCGCAAGTTCGACCTGATACTGGATGACAAACCGTCCTTCTCTGAACTGTCGGGCGAAGTGGCGCGGCGTGGCTTTCATGCCTTCCCTGCCCTACTGATGCCGGTGATCATCCTTGGCGGTATCTATGGCGGGGTAATGACCCCGACAGAAGCAGCCGCTGTCGCAGTGATCTACGCCGTTCCGGTTGGCTTTCTGATCTACAAAGGCCTGCGGTGGGAAAATTTCTTCGCGGCAGGCAAAGAAGCTGCCACCGCCGTCGGCGCGATCATGATGATGATCCTGTTCTCGATGATCCTGAGCCAGATGTTTGTGTATGAAAGCATCCCTCAACAGCTGGTGCAGGGCATCTTTTCAATCACTGAAAACAAGGTGCTGTTGCTGATCATGATCAACATTATGCTGTTCCTTGTCGGAATGGTCGTCAACGATGTGACCGCAATTATCCTTATCGCCCCACTTTTGCTGCCACTGATGAACGCGATCGGCGTCAGCCCGGTGCAATTCGCCGCTATTATGGGCGTCAACACGGCAATGGGCGGCGTGACCCCACCATATGCCTCGATCCTGTATCTCGGCGCACGCATCGGCAAGGTGAAGGTGACGAAAGTCATCCCGCCAGCGATGAAACTCATCTTGTTCGGTTACGTACCGGTGGTTTTCCTAACCTCGCTCTGGCCGGACCTGTCACTCTTTTTGCCGCGCTTTTTTGGATATGACGTGGCCCCCTAAACACCCCAATCAACGATACCAATAAGGAGGAAAGACCAATGAAACACGGACTTCTAACCACGGCTGTTGCCGCATTGATGGCCCTTGGATCTATTGCTGAGGCGCAAAACCTGAAAATGAGCCACGTGCGCCCACAAGATGCGACGATCGACGTGGAACTGCGGGCCTTTTCCGCAGCCCTCTCCGAAGCCACAAGTGGCGATGTGAACGTCAACCTGTTCCCGGCCTCGGCCCTTGGTGACTATACGACCGTGCAAGAACGCATCAGCGTTGGTGCCATCGATATGGCAACCCAG
>DDMF01000024.1:36452-38283 GCA_002340515.1 Rhodobacteraceae bacterium UBA2553
CCCGGTGGCGTCGTGCGCGATGTCATGACCGGCCTATACGCCGAACAAGACATCACAATGCTTGCCGCCTATCCGGTATATTTTGGCGGTGTTGCCCTGAACGTCGCGAACCCCAATCCGGGGTCGGTTGAACCCAACGGCATCAAAGTACGTGTTCCGGGCATCAAAAGCTTCCAGCTGACCGGCGAAGCACTGGGCTATATTCCGGCCCCAATTCCCTTCTCCGAAGCCTTTACCGCCGTTCAGACCGGCGTTGTTGATGGTGTGATCGGCTCGGGCGCCGAAGGCTATTATGCGTCATTCCGCGATGTGACCAAAACCTATATCCCGGCAAACACCCACTTTGAAGTCTGGTACATGATCATCTCGAACGAAAGCCTCGCCGAGCTGTCCGACGAAAATCAGGCCGCGTTGAAAGAACAGGCCGCCGCATTTGAGGCAACCCGCTGGGAGGTCGCCGAGGCCGATCAAGGCAAAAACGAACAACGCCTTGCCGACGAACTTGGCGCAACTGTGGCCAAGCTGACCGCCGACAATCTGGCCGCTATGGCGGCCAAGGTCCNNNNGTCCGTGCCGATGTCTGGCCCGCTGTTCTGGAAGATGTTGGCGTCGAATGGGGTCAGACGATCCTCGACAAAGTTGCCGCTGCCGGAAATTAAACCAATCCCTGTCAGGGCGGCGATTGTCGCCCTGACAGCTAAACCTTTCACCATCGGAAATTGGTCATGGACACCGACTATACAATCATCGGAGGGGGCATTGTCGGACTTTCAGTCGCCTGGGGACTGCTCCAGCGTGGGTTGACGGTGACCGTCCTGGACGGTGATGATGGATCACTCCGCGCCAGCCGCGGAAATTTTGGTCTTGTTTGGGTGCAATCCAAAGGCATGACCCAACCCCGCTATGCAAGCTGGTCACAAATTTCAGCCACGCTCTGGGCTGACTTCGCCCGCGAATTGGCAGAGAACACAGGGCACGCCGTACCGCTAGAGCAACGCGGCGGATACGACCTGCATTTCTCGGAAAAAACCCTCGCGGCCACTGTTGAAAAATATGAGGCCCTCAAAGCCAAGCTTGACGGCAATTACCCCTATGACGTGCTGGGGCATAACGCGCTGCACAAGGAAGAACCGCATATCGGCCCCAAGGTGGTCGGCGCGATTTTGCATCATCAGGATGGTCACGCGAACCCGCTGAAACTGCTGACCGCACTGGCCGCAGACGTCCGCCGCTTAGGCGCAAGCGTTTTATCCGGCAAAACCGTCTCCGAAGTCAGCAAGCCGGACGCCTTTAGGGTCACCTGCGCCGATGGCACGACCGTCACGTCAAACAAAGTGGTGCTGTCTGCGGGCCTTGGCGCCATGCAGTTGGGCCCAACAATGGGGTTCAAAGCGCCCATCCGTCCACAACGCGGGCAGGTTCTGATCACAGAAAAGCTGCCCAAGATGATCAACCGCCCCTCCTTGATTGCGCGTCAGGTTGACGAGGGCGGCATCCAAATTGGCGCCACCAACGAAGAAGTCGGCCTTGATGACCGCGTGACACAGCCGGGGCTGTCCGGCCTCGCAGCCGAAGCCATCGCAGCCTATCCCNNGCACAGCTTGTGCGCAGTTGGAGCGCATTGCGCATCCTCTCGCCCGACGGCCTTCCAATCTATCAGGAAAGCCCAGATATGCCCGGCGCATATCTTGTCACCTGTCACAGCGGCATCACCCTTGCCGCCGCCCATGCGCGTTTCCTGCCGGACTGGCTGGAAGGCACGGATGCAGCCCCGGATTTGGAGGTTTTCAATGAAACCCGCTTCGCCATTTCTTGAGTTGGAGGACGCTCC